>NZ_JBEYYW010000003.1:0-447331 GCF_040645695.1 Streptomyces sp. NPDC046712
GTCGAGGAGCAGGACGTCCTTGACCTCACCCTTCAGGACACCGGCCTGCAGCGCGGCGCCGATGGCGACGACCTCGTCCGGGTTCACACCCTTGTTGGCCTCCTGGCCACCGGTCAGCTCCTTGACGAGCTCGGCGACGGCCGGCATACGGGTGGAGCCACCGACGAGAACGACGTGGTCGATCTCGGACAGGTTGATGCCCGCGTCCTTGATGACGTTGTGGAACGGCGTCTTGCAGCGCTCCAGGAGGTCCGCGGTCAGCTGCTGGAACTGAGCCCGGGTGAGCTTCTCCTCCAGGTGCAGCGGGCCCTCGGCGGAGGCCGTGATGTACGGCAGGTTGATCGACGTCTCGGTGGAGGACGACAGCTCGATCTTCGCCTTCTCCGCGGCCTCGCGGAGACGCTGGAGAGCCATCTTGTCCTTGGCCAGGTCGACACCGTGGCCGTTGGCGAACTGCTTCACCAGGTAGTCGACGACACGCTGGTCCCAGTCGTCACCACCGAGGTGGTTGTCACCGTTGGTGGCCTTCACCTCGACGACGCCGTCGCCGATCTCCAGGAGGGACACGTCGAAGGTGCCGCCACCGAGGTCGAAGACGAGGATCGTCTGGTCGTCCTTGTCCAGGCCGTAGGCCAGGGCGGCCGCGGTCGGCTCGTTGACGATGCGCAGGACGTTGAGGCCCGCGATCTCACCGGCCTCCTTGGTGGCCTGACGCTCGGAGTCGTTGAAGTACGCGGGAACGGTGATGACCGCGTCCACGACCTTCTCGCCCAGGTACGCCTCGGCGTCGCGCTTCAGCTTCTGCAGGATGAAGGCGCTCATCTGCTGCGGGTTGAAGGACTTGCCGTCGATGTCGATCTTCCAGTCGGTGCCCATGTGGCGCTTGACCGACCGGATGGTCCTGTCGACGTTGGTGACCGCCTGACGCTTGGCGACCTCGCCGACGAGCACCTCGCCGTTCTTCGCGAAGGCGACGACGGACGGCGTGGTCCTGGCGCCCTCGGCGTTGGTGATGACGGTGGGCTCGCCGCCTTCGAGAACGCTGACGACGGAGTTAGTCGTGCCCAGGTCGATGCCGACCGCACGTGCCATTTCAATTCCTCCAGCTGACTGACTTGAGTGGAACTGACTCAAGGATGCACGACCGACCTCGACCCGTCAACAGACCTGAGTGGAGGCGACTCAACTCTTCACCCTGCAAGCCACTCAAAGAGGCCCCGATGGCGCGTCGATCCCGGGTCGGACACCCCTCTCCATGAGAGAGTCCGGGGTGCCCCTGCCGGGCATAGCGGGCATATCCCACGAATATCCCATGAATGTCCCTCGAAAGGGTGTGGGGAATGACGGCCAAGCGCGCACTCGACCTCCTCGGTGGACTCCTCCTGCTGGCCGTCCTGTCCCCGCTGATCACCGCCGTCGCCCTCTCGCTCGCACTCGCGACAGCCGGGGCCGGCGGGGTCATGCGCCGCCGGACCGTCGCGGGGCGGGGCGGACACACCTTCACGATGCTCACGTTCCGCACGAAGAGCCCGCTGGCCGGACTGCCGCTGCTGCTCCATGTCGTACGGGGGCAGATGTCACTGGTCGGCCCGTGTCCCCTCACCCCCGGACACCGGGAGTGCACGGGCGAGGCCCGCCGCCGGCTCTCGGTGCGGCCGGGAATGACCGGGCTGTGGCAGATCAGCGGACGCTCGGATCTACCGTGGGAGGAGCGTGAGCTGCTCGATCTCCACTATGTGGACCATCACTGGCTGGGGATGGATCTCGCCATCCTGGCGCGTACGCTTCCAGCAGTCCGCAGGCGTCGCGCGGCGGCGGGGCAGACCCGACCGGCAAGGCTTGCCTGAGCGACACAGATCACCGCAAGCGCCGCTACAGCGCGGCACTGGGAGGCGGTAATCTCAGCACGGACTGAATAAGTTACCGCTTAGTAGTGCCACACTCGGCAGTGTCGGCACTCCGCCTCGCAGGCCCGCCCGAGGAGCCCCTCATGCAACTCGCCGCGATCATCGTGTCGATCGCCATCACGGTGGTGGCCGTCGCGCTGTTCGGCCGCGCCATCGCGCAGATCTACCGCTTCGTGAAGCTCGGCCAGCCCGTGCCCGCGGGCACGCGCACCGGCGACCCCACACAGCGCACCATCACGCTGGTCAAGGAGTTCCTCGGCCACACCCGGATGAACCGCTGGGGCGTCGTCGGCGTGGCGCACTGGTTCGTGGCCGTCGGCTTCTTCTCGCTGCTGCTCACGATCGTCAACGCCTTCGGCCAGCTCTTCCAGGCCGACTGGCTGATCCCGATCATCGGCGACTGGCTGCCGTACGAGATCTTCACCGAGTTCCTCGGCCTGATGACCGTGCTCGGCATCGTCACCCTCATCGTGATCCGGCAGCTGAACCGGCCGGGCGGCGCGGGCCGCAAGTCCCGCTTCGCGGGCTCCAAGACCGGCCAGGCGTACTTCGTCGAGGCCGTCATCCTGATCGTCGGCGTCTGCATCATGACGCTGCGCGCGCTGGAGGGCGTCCAGCACCACGTGACCAGCTGGGAGCCGGGCTTCTTCGCCTCGTACCCGCTGATCGCGCTCCTCGACGGGCTCGACCTGAGCACGATCCAGCACCTCACCTACTTCTTCGCGGCGCTCAAGATCGTCACGTCCTTCACCTGGATGATCACGGTCTCGCTGAACACCAACATGGGTGTCGCCTGGCACCGCTTCCTCGGCTTCCCGAACATCTGGTTCAAGCGCAACGCCGACGGCTCCACCGCCCTCGGCGCGCTCCAGCCGATGACGACCGCCGGCAAGGAGATCGACTGGGAGGACCCGGCCGAGGACGCCGTCTTCGGTGTCTCCCAGGTCGAGCAGTTCTCCTGGAAGGGCATCCTCGACTTCTCCACCTGCACCGAGTGCGGCCGCTGCCAGTCGCAGTGCCCCGCCTGGAACACGGGCAAGCCCCTCTCCCCGAAGCTCCTGATCATGTCGCTGCGCGACCACGCGCACGCCAAGGCCCCGTACCTGCTGGCCGGCGGCGGCAAGACCATGGAGGGCGAGGAGAAGGCGTCCGAGGAGCAGCTGAAGGACGTCCCCGCCGCCGCCCTCGCGGAGGCCGAGCGCCCGCTGATCGGCACCGCCGAGGAGAACGGCGTCATCGACCCGGACGTCCTGTGGTCCTGCACCACCTGCGGCGCCTGCGTCGAGCAGTGCCCGGTCGACATCGAGCACATCGACCACATCGTCGACATGCGCCGCTACCAGGTGATGATCGAGTCCGCCTTCCCCTCGGAGGCCGGCACGATGCTCAAGAACCTGGAGAAGAAGGGCAACCCCTGGGGTCTGGCCAAGAAGCAGCGCGTCGAGTGGACCAAGGAGGTCGACTTCGAGGTCCCGATCGTCGGCAAGGACGTCGAGGACCTCACCGAGGTCGACTACCTGTACTGGGTCGGCTGCGCCGGCGCCCTGGAGGACCGGGCCAAGAAGACCACCAAGGCCTTCGCCGAGCTGCTGCACATGGCGGGCGTCAAGTTCGCGATCATGGGCGGCGAGGAGAAGTGCACGGGTGACTCGCCCCGCCGCCTGGGCAACGAGCCGCTGTTCCAGCAGCTCGGCCAGGAGAACGTCGCGATGCTGAACATGGCGTTCGGTGAGGACGACGAGGACGAGTCGACGAAGAAGCCGAAGTCGGCGAAGAAGATCGTCGCGACCTGCCCGCACTGCTTCAACACGATCGCGAACGAGTACCCGCAGCTGGGCGGCGAGTTCGAGGTCATCCACCACACGCAGCTGCTCCAGCACCTCATCGACGAGGGCAAGCTGCTTCCGGTGACGCCGGTCGACGGTCTGATCACGTACCACGACCCGTGCTACCTGGGCCGCCACAACAAGGTCTACACGCCCCCGCGCGAGATCATGTCGGCCGTCCCGGGCCTGCGCCAGCAGGAGATGCACCGCCACAAGGAGCGCGGCTTCTGCTGTGGCGCCGGTGGCGCGCGGATGTGGATGGAGGAGCGGATCGGCAAGCGCATCAACAACGAGCGCGTCGACGAGGCCCTGTCCCTCAACCCGGACATCGTCTCCACCGCCTGCCCGTTCTGCCTGGTCATGCTGACCGACTCGGTCAACGGCAAGAAGAACGAGGGCAAGGCAAAGGAGTCCGTCCAGGTCGTCGACGTGGCGCAGCTGCTCCTGGACTCGGTGAAGACGAAGCCCGAGCCCGAGGCCGTGTCGGAGGCCGTGTCGGCCGAGTAGTCGGTACGTACGAGAGGGCCGCCCCGCGAACTGCGGGGCGGCCCTTTTCGTACCTCGGGCAGGCATCGGCCCTGCTGCCCGCGACTCAGCCGGCCGCCCTCGGTGCCGCCGGGCCGGGTTCGTAGCGCCCTGAGACCCCCTAGGGGATGTCACAGCTCAGTGGCAGCACGGGCCTGAATGAGCGCCCTCACAGCGGAAACGGGTACTTTCGATGACGTGGCTGGATTCAGGAACGGACGCGGCCGGGACAACCGCCCCCCGCAACAACAACCGCAGCAGGCGCCGTACGGGTACAACGCGGCCCCGCCGCCCCACCCGCAGCAGCAGTGGCCCCAGCAGGCCCCGCAGGGCGGCGGTGGACACGGGGAGCCGGAGTACTTCGGGGACCCGTACGCGGCGCAGCAGCAGCATCAGCAGCACTACGCGGCGAACACTCCGGGGCACACGCAGATGTTCAGCGTGAACGAGGACCCCTACGGCGCAGGCGCCACGTACCAAGGCGGTGCCGCGCCCGCCCCCACGGGCCCGCGTCTGCCCTGGAAGGCCCTGCTGAGCGGCATCGTGCTGCGCCCGGCGCCGACGTTCCTGCAGATGCGGGACCACGCGGTCTGGGGCCCGGCGCTGACCGTCACCTTCCTCTACGGACTGCTGGCGATCTTCGGCTTCGACAAGGCGCGTGACGAGGCGATCAACGCGACGCTGTCGACGGCGATCCCGTACGTCCTGATGACGGGCGTGGGCTTCGTCCTCGCCGGTCTGATCCTGGGCGCGGTGACGCACACGCTGGCCCGCCAGCTCGGCGGTGACGGCACCTGGCAGCCGACCGTGGGCCTCTCGATGCTGATCATGTCGATCACGGACGCGCCCCGGCTGCTCTTCGCGCTCTTCCTGGGCGGCGAGAACGGCCTGGTGCAGGTCCTCGGCTGGATCACCTGGCTGGCGGCGGGCGCGCTCTTCACGGCGATGGTGAGCCGCTCCCACGATCTCCCCTGGCCGAAGGCGCTGGGCGCGTCGGCGATCCAGCTGGTCGCACTGCTGTCGCTCATCAAGCTGGGCACGCTGTAACGACGACGTACGTACGAGAGAGGCCCCCGCCGGGCGACGGCGGGGGCCTTTCCCGTACACCCCCGACGTAACGGGAGTCACGTCGGCACGCCGTTCCCGGGGCCGCCCGGCGCGGATGCCCTGTTGTTAGGGTCGATTGGAGCTCTCGACAAGAGAGTTGAAGAAACCTTCGGGGGAAGGCGGCACGGTGGGGAACACCGATCTCGACGTCTCGGACGACGATCTGACCAGACTCGCCGGAGACCTGGACGCGATGCAGCGTCACCTGAACGGCCAGGTGCGGCGGATGGATGCGGTCGTCGACCGCATCGAGGCCGGCTGGAAGGGCGACGCGGCCCGGGGATACCGGGCTCTGCACCGGGGTGTGGCCGAGGACGCGGTCCGCATCCGGGAGATCCTGGCCGTCCTGGAGGAGGCGCTGCGGATGAGCCGCGACGGGTTCACCCAGCAGGAACTGGAGACGCTGCGCCGGATGCGGACGGCGGGGTCGCAGGTCGACGTCGCCCGCGAGGCGGAAGCGCTGTCCGAGGGCACCACCGCACCGACTCCCACCAGCCGCATACTCGACGTCTGACGTCGACTCACACACGGGGACGAGCATGGCCGACGACCACATAGGCGTCAGCTTCACCACACTGCGCGAGGCCGCGGGCGAACTGGAAGACATACTTCGGCAGCTCAACCAGCGTCTGGAGACGCTGTACGGACGCACGGAGAAGGTCGTCCTCGCCTGGCGGGGCGAGGCCCGCGAGGCCTTCGTCGAAGAACTCGACCAGTGGGACAAGCAGATGCAGGACCTCCAGGCCGCCCAGGCGTGGCTGCACGAGGTCGTGACCACGGGGCACGCGAACTACGCCGAGGCCCACCGGGCCGTGTTGCGCGGATGGGGGGCGGGCTGATGGGCACCCCTCCTCCCTCCCCTTCGCCGCAGAACGGCACCATCGACGTCAAGCCGTCGCACCTGTTCACGGTGTCCGGACAGTTCGCGAAGGAACAGACGGACCTGCACAAGGCGGCGACCACACTCCTCAACGAGCTCGGGGAGTACCAGGACGCGGGCGGCTACGGCACGTCGGCCCAGGCGTTCTCCGCCGCGTACATGAAGGTCGGCAACCGCTTCCTCGAGGTCTGGGCGAGGAGTGTGGTGAGCATCGGCGGCGCGGCCGTCGGATTCACCACCACGGCCAACAACTACGTCAAGGCGGACGCCGCCTCCGACCCGACCGGCAACACGCAGGCCCACACCCAGCCTCCGCCGCAGGTGATCGACAAGGCCCCCGTCTACCCGCGCGTCACCGACCTGAAGTGGGGCGACGACGACGGCGGCGACCGTATCTGGGTCCGCATCCTGGAGTGGGTACCGGACCCGATCATGGACGCCATCCGGGTCGCCATCAAGCACGCCTACCGTATGGGCCGGGTCCCGGACGTCTACCCGTTCCCCGACCAGCACCACCTGAACTCCCTCTCCGGAGCCTGGGGCCACGCGAATCGCTCGCTCTTCATCACCGTGGGCAACATGAGCGGCCACATGGCCCCCATCACCAACCAGGCCAACAGCGAGTGGCACGACGCCATGCGGACGTTCCTCAGCTCGCTGTGGGGTACGACCGCCTGGGGCAAGAGCACGGCCGGTTACGAGTGGAAGCACGACACGGCGAGCTCGTCGGCCGGCGCCACCAACCCCGTCTTCGCCGTGCTGTCCGACACCAGCAGGAAGATCAGCGACCTGCTGCGGGAGTTCGGCGAGGCGGCCGTCGAACTGAACGCGAAGGTCTACGACGAGTACTGGGACGCGGTCAAGAAGGCCGTCGCCGATGTGAACCTGAAGGACGGTATCGACTTCAAGGACGTCAAGGGGCTCATCAAGGGCATCGGGAAGGGGGTGGCCACGGTCGGCCTCAACATCCCGCTGAACATCGACACCAGCGCCATGAACGCCATCGTCAACCGCTACGAGAGCACGGTGGACGGCCTCACCCGGCAGTTCGACGCCCTGATGCCCGCCCTGGACGAGGCGTTCATGAGCGCCCCGAGCTTCCACGCCGAGGACGCGCGCGCCCAGTCCTTCGGCGCCCGGGCGCTCCACGAGTTCAAACCGGAGCACACCTACCGCGTCCCGGGCGAGGACCCGAAGAACCACTTCTTCCCCATCGACCTGGCGAGCCAGGAGGGGCTCGAGGGAAGTCACCCGGTCGACAAGCACGTGGGCAAGACGGACGAGCAGCTGGCACAGCGACTGCGGGATCAGCAGACCGTGCGCCCCGACGGGGTCGTGGCCCCGAGGGCCATCTCCACCTTCACGGACCATGCCTCCGCCCAGCGCCTCACCCAGGAGGTCCTGGACGACATCACCCACGCGGACCGCATCGAGAAGTGGATCGCGAAGCAGGAGGACCCCGCCACGTACAACCCCAACTCGAAGCCGAGTTACAGCCTGACGTTCAACGAGGTCACCGGACGCTCACTCAGCAGGGCCGACTACGACGCCGACGGATTCCAGGCCCAGGCGAAGGACGTGCACAGCGTCAAGGTGACGCTCAAGTACATCGGCAACCACACCGATCCCCCCTTCATCGTTCTGACCTCCATGCCGGAGGGCCCCTAGCATGCACAGCGTGACCACATACACCGGAGCGGTGTTCAACAACGGCGCGATCTCCAGGCTCCTCGAGCTGGCCGTCGCCTGCCGGCGCGACGGCTCCAGGACGCTCGAGGACGAACTGGCCCGGTTCTGCCGGACGATCAGCGACACGCCGCAGGCCGCATGGGCCATGCCGCTCGCCACCGTCTCCGCGCTGCTCGATCTCGCCTCCGACGAGGTGGCGGAGGTGGACCCGGCGACGCTGTCGGCCGGGTTCGCCGAGCAGCTGGCCGAGGCCGCGGGGGACGTGCCCGCACCCGAATTCCTCCGGTTCCTGTCCGGGCTGGTCCGCCTCCAGGACCGGGAGCCGATCCCGGATTTCGACCGGCTCCCGATGGCCGCATGGGAGGCCGAGCTGAAGTTCGGCAGGATCCGCCAGTTCTGGTGGTGGGTGGATTCGGGCGAGTACGAGGACTTCGACGAGGGCGTACGGGAAGGAGTCGCCTCCGAGCACCCCTCCGGCTGCCGCTCCGCGCTGTCCGCGCTCGCGGCGGAGATCCAGGAGGCACTCCTCCTCTTCCCCGCGCCGGCCGTTCCGTCCGATCCCGTCGACGGACTCGCCGAGACGGCCCCCTGGGCCTCACGACCGGTCCTGCAGGCCATTCTCCAGGCCGTTCACGCCCATTTCGACGAAGAGCACTGAGGTCAGTTCCGTGCCGAGCCCGAACGTTTCCGCCAGCTATCCCGACCGGGAGACCGCCCAGTGGGCCACGCAGCAGGTCGTGACCGCCAACGAGCAGATCATCCACCGGTGGCTCGCCCAGTCGACCCGGCAGCGCCTCACCATCGAGGCCGCCTGGCCCTCCCGGCCCGAGCCGGTCGGGCGGGTGCTGCGCCAGGCGATGATGCTCGCCGGCCGTGAACCGATCGACGTGCGGGCCGCCCGGGTGATCCTGCGGCGCAGCACCGACAACCCGCACGGCTTCACCGTGCACGCCACTTTCCCGATCTACCTCTAGAGGCTGTGTCCCTTGCCCCTCACCCCGCGCGAGCACGACCGAAAGTACGGCGAGCTGGACCATGTCATCCGCGCCCACCTGGGTCGTGGCGCCGACGAACGGGAGCCGCTGGCCGCGTACCTGCGGCACACCTGGCGTACCCGTCCCTGGGCGATCCCGGTCGCCGAGCAGCAGCTGCGCGAGTACGCCGACAACCCGCCGGGGCGGCTGCGGCTGCGGCTCGGCGAGTTCTACCCCGTGCCGGACGTCGGCCTGCCCGACACAGAGATCCAGTCATGGCTGGTGAGCCTCGCGGACCGGCTGAAGGAGAGCGTCGAGACGGGTCAGGCCCCGCCGCCCGCCACGCCGCAGACGCGGTGGGAGTGGCATGCCCGCTTCCCCGAGCTCGCCCAGCTCCTCGGCGGCTGGTTCTCGCAGGACATGCCGGACGAGTTCGAGGACCACGACGCCGCGGTCCGGGACTACCTGAGCACCACCGACAGCGGGCTGATCGCCCAGCTGACGGGCGAGCTCCATGACCTGCTCACCCTCCCGCTGGACGAGTCGGACTACGCGCTCGCCCTGGAGGAACTCGGCATGGAGGTCGACCCACCGGCTCCCTACGCCCCCGGCGCCTGGCTCGTGGCCCTGGCCGAACAGCTGCGCACCCACTGAGGGACCGAGGGGGCCCGTGGGGGCCGTGGCGCGGTCACGCCCCTGGGGCGCGTGGGGCCCGAGGGGGCGGCCCGTGGGGGCCGCCGTGCGGTCACGCCCCTCGGGCCGCCGTGGGGCCCGGGTTCACCTGAGGCCGCCGCCCGTGGTTGCCGTCAGGCGTCGAGGACCTGGCCCTCGCGCTTCACGACGGGCGGTTCGACGGACCAGGGGAAGTTGATCCACTCGTCGGTCTTCTTCCACACGTACTCGCACTTCACGAGGGAGTGCGACTTCTCGTAGATCACGGCGGAGCGGACCTCGGCGACGTGGTCGACGCAGAAGTCGTGGACGAGCTTGAGGGTCTTGCCGGTGTCGGCGACGTCGTCGGCGATCAGGACCTTCTTGTCGGAGAAGTCGATCGCGTTCGGCACCGGCGCCAGCATGACCGGCATCTCGAGCGTGGTCCCCACCCCGGTGTAGAACTCCACGTTCACGAGGTGGATGTTCTTGCAGTCGAGGGCGTAGGCCAGGCCGCCGGCGACGAAGACGCCGCCGCGGGCGATGGAGAGCACGACGTCGGGCTCGTAGCCGTCGTCGGCGATGGTCTGCGCGAGCTCGCGGATCGCGCGCCCGAAGCCCTCGTACGTCAGGTTCTCGCGTACTTCACTCATGCCGGCCGCCGCCTCACACCTGGGTCCGATGGAAGTTCATGTACGAGCGCGAGGCCGTCGGCCCCCGCTGCCCCTGGTAGCGCGAGCCGTACCGCTCGCTGCCGTACGGGTGCTCGGCGGGCGAGCTCAGCCGGAACATGCACAGCTGCCCGATCTTCATCCCCGGCCACAGCTTGATCGGCAGGGTGGCGAGGTTCGACAGCTCCAGGGTCACGTGCCCGGAGAAGCCGGGGTCGATGAACCCGGCGGTGGAGTGCGTGACGAGCCCGAGCCGCCCGAGGGAGCTCTTCCCCTCGAGCCTCGACGCGATGTCGTCCGGCAGCGTGATGACCTCGTAGGTCGAGGCGAGCACGAACTCACCGGGGTGCAGGATGAACGCCTCGTCCCCCTCCGGCTCGACCTCGCGCGTCAGGTCGAGCTGCTCGACGGCGGGGTCGATGTGGGGGTACCGGTGGTTCTCGAACACCCGGAAGAAGCGGTCAAGCCTCACGTCGATGCTCGAGGGCTGCACCATGGATTCGTCGTACGGGTCGATGCGCACCCGTCCGGCATCGATCTCGGCCCGGATGTCCTTGTCTGAGAGAAGCACGCCCCCACGATACGCAGAGGGCGCGGACCTCCCCCAATCGGGAAGACTCCGCGCCCCGGACACCATCAGCGCTGCTCAAGCTCCACGGGCACCGCGTGCCGCAACCGCGCACACTGTGGACACCGAATGAGCCGCCCTGGCCCGATCCGCCCGGCACCGAGCTGCTGCAGCGGGAACGAAGCGGTTTTGAACACATGCCCTTCGGCACAACGGACGACGGTGCGCTCCATCGAACCCATCAAGTCCCTTCCCCGACAAGTGGTGGACGAGACAGCCACATTAGGGGATCAACGGGACACCGCTCCAGGCGGCACTCCGTCACGGGGAGGTACGCCTCGACTTCGGCATGGGGTACAGTGTCCGAGTCTGCGGTACCGATCTTCGGCCCGCTGCGCGGATGTAGTTTAATGGTAGAACATGAGCTTCCCAAGCTTATAGCGCGGGTTCGATTCCCGTCATCCGCTCTTGAACGAAGCCCCAGGTCAGCGACCTGGGGCTTCTGTGTTTCCCATAGATGTTCGCGCAGCCTTGACCCACTAGGCACTGTCCGGCCGATCAGGCTTCAGAGCCGAGGGCCTGGAGGTCGTAGGGGCGGCCCGGCCATGTAGCGTCGCGCTGTTCGTCGCCTTCGATGCTGCGGAGCCGCTGGCCGGACCGGTCTCTCCAGCAGGGCTGCTTGGCTGACACCCCGCTGTGGCGTCCGCGCCACATCAGCGCCTACCTGACGGGATGGGCCTGAGGGACTCGCGGGCCGCGAAAGGGGAGCGTCCGGCTGAGGACGAGGTTGGTGGTCGTGCTCCCGAACTGGGCCAGCTCGTCGACAATTTCCTCCAGCTGAGCCATCGACGTGGTCGCCACCTTCAGGACATAGCAGTCGTCACCGGTGGTGCGCAGGCACTCGAGGATCTCCGAACGCTCGTCGAGCAGCCGGCGCAGCGGTTCGTGCCGGGTTCCCGGCCCTGGATATTTCAGCCGAATCACCGCGAGCACCGCGTGCCCGGTCCTCTCCAGGTCCACCTCCGCCCGGTACCCCGTGATCACCTCGGCTGCCTCCAGCCGCCGCACCCGCTCCTTCGTCGCCGACGCGCTCAGGTTCACCCGCCGTGCCAGCTCCGTGAACGCGATCCGGCCTTCTCGTTGGACTTCCGTCAGGATCGCCCAGTCTGTCGCGTCGAGACTCTCGGCCATCCGCCCAGAATACCGGCGAATCCACGGGCGAACCCCTTCTGAACAGGCGAGAATCGCTTCTGACGGCCCGGACGGCCTGGCTAGGCTCGACTCTGTGAAGATCGGAGTCAACGTCCTCAATTTCGGCCCTGGTACCGACCCGGGAGTCCTTCGAAGCTGGGCCCAGACCATCGAGGGGCTGGGCTTCGACCTGCTGATGGTCTCGGACCACCTGGCCATCACGTCCGACGTGGCCGAGCGCTATCCAGCACCCTTCTACGAACCCTTCACCACCTTGTCCTGGCTGGCCGGCCTCACCACCCGAGTCCGGCTCGGCACGACGGTCCTCATCGCTCCCTACCGGCATCCGCTGCTCACCGCCCGGATGGCGGCCAACCTGAACGAGCTGAGCGGCGGCCGGCTGGTCCTCGGCGTGGGGGTGGGCTGGGCACGGCAGGAGTTCGCCGCCCTCGGGATCCCGTTCGAACGCCGTGGACGACTGACCGACGACCATCTACAGGACATGCGGGCGGCCTGGGCGGACACCGCCTCCTACAGCAACCGGAAGATCCCGGTGTGGGTCGGCGGTAACAGCGACGCGGGACTGCGGCGGGCCGTGCGGCTCGGGGACGCATGGCACCCGCTGCGCCCCACCCTGCCGTGGCTGCGCGAAGCCGCCGTCAGGCTGACGGCATACGCGGACGACAACCACCTCCCCGTCCCAGCCCTGGCCCCCCGAATCGCTCTCAAACTCACTGCGGCACCGGTCGACGGACCGCGGCGACTCGCCGGTGAGGGCACGATCGACCAGATCGTCGACGACCTCGACCAACTGCGTCTGCTGGGCGCCGAGGCCGTCGTCCTCGACCCATACAACGGCGACCCCCACGAGACATGCCACCCGCATGCAGCTTGGCAAGCACTCGCCGCGGTGGCCGCGCACCTCTTCCCACCCCGCACCAGAACGGAACAGTCATGACCACACCCGACGACCACGCCCTCCTCAGGCGCGCCATCGCACTCGCTGCCAAGGCTCGCGCGGCCGGCAACCCGCCATTCGGCTCGCTGCTGTCGGGACCGGACGGGACGGTTCTGGCAGAGGAGCACAACACGACCCTCACCGACAAGGACATCACCGCTCACCCGGAACTGAAGCTGGCGAGGTGGGCAGCGAGGGAGCTGGACACGGCCACGGCGGCGGGAACCACGATGTACACCAGCTGCCAGCCGTGCGGGATGTGCGAGGCGGTCATCCAACAGGCGGGACTACGACGGGTGGTGTTCGCGCTCTCCAACGAACAGCTCCTGGACATCAGGCCGGGCAGCGGCAGGCCGCCCGTGCCGCAGGATGGTCCCGCGATGTTCGACGAGGTGCGGGTCGTGGTCGAGCCTTACTACCGCTGACCGCGCCACACGCTGTGTCAGCCACCGACACCTTGATCGCCCGGATAGTCCCTCGTTTTGCGGCGGAAGCCCCGGCGTGTGCCGCCCGCTGACTTCCAGAACCGCCTTTCCGGAGACCCGACGCCCGTGAAGCGCCTCGGCGGCCTCGATGAATCGTTCCCACGAGCCTTGCAAGTGGAGCATCGGAATCCTGATCGCCGCCGTCCAGGGCCCGGTTCGCTACACCGAACTCGAACGCACCCTCAACGGCATCAGCCGACGGATGCTCACCCTGAACCCGCGCAAACCGGAGCGGGACGGGGTGCTCGTCCGCACCGTATATCCGACCGTGCCGCCAAGGTGGAGTACAGCCTCACACCCATCGCCCGGGAACTCCACGCCTCGCCGGCAGGACTGGTGGGCTGGGCCGAGCGCCACCGGTCCGCCGTCGCCGAGTCCCGCGCCGGAAGCGCCTCAGCCCGCCTAGCCGACAGACGCGTGCCCTATCCGTGCCCTTCAGAGCGGTGAACAGCGGACCACCAGGACCACGGTGTCGTCGGCGGCCTCGGATGCGAGCGTCGGCACGAGCCCTTCGAGGAAGGACCGGGCGCTGTCGCGTGCCAGGTGCGACCGCGCTGTGCCCTACCCGTGTCACTGTTCGACGTCGATTACCTCGTTGCTGGACACCCGGAAATCTATATCGGCCGGAGTAGACATTGGGTGGTGGCGTGGTTATGGTTTCTCTCGTAGCCCCGAAGGACAGCAGGGCCTGGCAGAGACGAACTGCCGGCAAGTAGTACCAGCAGTACAGGTAGTTGCAGTGCGCAGTACGGTGCGGCGGTGGAGTTTCGAAGCCAGGGTGGTTGCAGGACGGCGACGGGACTGACGGCCGGACCGGGTGGCTCGTAGTGATCAGGGGCCGCCGTGAGCGGGACCGCGGTCATGGCAGATGCGGTACCCGTGAGTGCAGTGCGCAGTACCCCGCAGTGAAGTCAGTGAGCGGTACCCCTGGTGAAGGCGTCGGCTGCGGACGCGCGCACCGGGAAGTTCGGCAGTGGGGTTCCAAGCCAGAGCAGACGCAGGACGGGCAACGGGGCTGGCTGCCGAAGAGTGGCGCTGCACAGGCCACTGAGCAGTTCGCATCACCCGCAGTACGCAGTAACAGCAGTACGCAGTAACAGCAGTTCAGTAGTGCGCAGTACCCCGATGGTAGGAAGTTGATCACCGAGGGAAGAACGGAGGAACGAAGCACCATCAGGATCGCCCGGACGGAAGTCTCGAGTCCGGGTACCGCAGGACATCGATAGTGAGGTGGTCTCCGGTCAAGCAACCGCGATCCCCGCACTCCCGACAGCGACTGGGTCGGGTAGGCGGACACAGAAGGCCGGCGCGGTATCAGGGTCGGCACGTGGTGTAGAAGTTCCTTCGGGGCCCTGGTGCCGTACGGCACCAGGGCCCCTCCACGCGTTCCAGAGAGAGGTGCAGATGACAGCAGACGACTCGTACGGCCGTCTCGACGACGACGACTACCCCGCTTACACCATGGGCCGGGCCGCCGAAATGCTCGGCACCACCCAGGGCTTCCTCCGCGCCATCGGCGAAGCGCGCCTCATCACCCCTCTGCGCTCCGAGGGCGGCCACCGCCGCTACTCCCGCTACCAGCTGCGCATCGCCGCCCGCGCTCGGGAACTCGTCGACCAGGGCACCCCCATCGAGGCCGCCTGCCGCATCATCGTCCTCGAGGACCAGCTCGAAGAAGCCCAGCGCATCAACGCCGAATACCGCCGCGCCGCCGAATCCGCGGACCCGTCGGCCGCGGCCTGAGACGGCGCGCGCCCCGCCGTACCTCGGCGGGCCCGCTCCCACTTGGAGGAGCCCTTCTGGTGACGGGGTGTGCGCACGTGTACCTTCTCCGTTAGCTGTCGTGGTTCGGAAGTTCCCTTTGCCCACGCCTTCGACGTGGGCGTTTTGCTGTGCTGTGCCGCAGGAACCAGGGCGATCACCTCCGCCTCCCACACCGTGCGGGAGGCGTTCATCGACTGGAAGGCATGAACATGGCTACGGGAACTGTGAAGTGGTTCAACGCGGAGAAGGGCTTCGGCTTCATCGCCCAGGACGGCGGCGGCCCGGACGTCTTCGCCCACTACTCGGCGATCAACTCGACGGGCTTCCGTGAGCTCCAGGAGGGCCAGACCGTGACGTTCGACGTCACCCAGGGCCAGAAGGGCCCCCAGGCGGAAAACATCAACCTCGCCTGACCCGCCCCACACCCAGCCGGCGGAACCGGGGGCACTGGGCTCAGGGCGCACGGCTGATTCGCCAGGTAGCGCACGGGCGCCCAACCCAGAGCCAGGTAGCAGGGCGTGTACAGCCAGCGGGGAGCTCCGACCCACAGGACGCGGAAGGCGATGCCGACCAGAGCGCCCGTCCACACGATCCACAGCAGGACGGACCACTGGTCGCGAGGGAGCAGGAGCACGGCGAGCGGCGTACACGTGCCGGCGATGATCAGGAAGATGTTGGCGTGGTCGAGGCGACGCAGAACGGCCTCACCGAGCGGTCCCCAGGTGCCGAGGTGGTAGACGGCGCTCGTCCCGAACAGCAGCCAGGCCGTGACGGCGTACACGGTGCAGGCCAGCACGGCTTGTGGTGTCCCTGCCTGGCAGATGAGGACGATGCCCGCTGCCAGCGATGCGGGGACCAGGCCGGCGTGAAGCCAGCCGCGCAGCCTCGGCTTGATCGGGTCCACCAGGTCGGCTGCCCGCTCGACCAGGTCGGCCACCGGGCGGGAGTCCTCGGCGACCCCGTCGCGTTGCGATCCCGAGGAAAGGCCGGTCGAGTCGCGTCCTTTGACAGTCGGTGGGGAAGAAACACTGCGGGCTTCGGGGTCGTCTCGGGACACTGCTTCCCCTCCCGAATCGGACTGCTGGGTATCACGGGCAACCATGTGCGCATGCTAGGAACCGGCCCGTAACGAGAGCCCCAGGGGCCCACCTCATCGCACGTGGCCGGTTCAGTCACCTTACGATTCCGGGTCCCGGCTGTCCGCCAACGACTGGGACCGTGGAAGGCGCGGATCCGGCGGGCCACCGAGCGCTGTCGGTGTTGCGCGGGCCACCGGCACTCACGGACCGGTGAGGGGCCGCGCCTCGCCACCCAGGAAGATCCCGACGGTCCGCAGGAGAGCGAAGCCGGCCACGCAGCCGTCGCCCCGCAGGATGGTTTTGAGGACACTCATAAACGTGTTCCGATCCCCGAATGCGGGTGGTGACTTCCGATATGGGACAGCCCTACCGTGGAGACAGAGGGATCAGACCTGGGGTTGGTGTCATGCCGGTCAGCCTCGGAGTCCCGGTCCTGGCCGCCACATGGTCGGTATGGCATCGCGGTCCGCAGACAGCGGGCGTGTCGGGGACGCCTTCGGACACCGGCTCTGGCCCGCGGCACCCGTCCCGGCCGACGGTGCGCTGTTCAGTGGGGTCCGGCACATGGAGGTGCCAGATGGAGCGCAGTCAGGGCAGTGCAGCTCGGCCCAAATCGCGGGGGCGGCGTGTGGCCGACAGTCGTGCAGTGGAGGTCGCGTCCAGGGTCGGGCTCTGTGCCCGGGGGGTGATCTACGTGCTGGTGGGGATTCTGGCCGTGCGGATCGGCCTCGGCAGCGACAGCGGCCAGGAGGCCGATCGGTCCGGCGCGGTGGGAACCCTCGGGGAGCAGCCGTTCGGCCGGGCTCTGCTGTGGGCACTGGTGGTGGGGCTGGCGGCGATGACGCTGTGGCGGCTGTGCGAGGCCGCGTTCGGGCAGACGGTGGAGGGCGGGGAGAAGTGGTCTCGTCGTCTGGGTTCTTTGGGGATGGCGGTGTTCTACGCCGTGATCTGTGTCGGCGTGGTGCAGACGGCGCTGGTCGGCGGCTCCTCCGGGGGCCGCCCCGGAGACGAGACGTCGAAGGAGTACACCGCGCGGGTACTGGATTTGCCGGGCGGACGAGTGGTCGTCGCCGTGTTCGGGGCCGTGCTGATCGTCGTGGGCGTGGTGATACTGGTGCGCAGCCTGATGCGGAAGTTCGAGAAGAATCTCCGGACGGACGAGATGCGCCCGGCAACGCGGCGGGTCGTCGCGGTACTGGGCATCGTCGGCGGCGTGGCGTGTGGCGTGGTCGCGGCGGGGGCCGGCCTGTCCGTCCTGCTGGCCGCGGTGCGGTACGACCCCAGCCAGGCCAAGGGCCTGGACGAGACCTTGCGCTCGTTCGCCGCCACCCCCGCAGGGCCCGCCCTGCTGATCGCCGCCGCTGTGGGCCTCCTGCTGTTCGGCCTCTACTCGTTCTGCGAAGCCCGCTGGCGCAAAGCCGCCGAGCACGGGACTCCGACGGAACAGCCGACCGGGGCTGCGGGCCCGGGGACACGTCCTGGTGCGCCCTAGCAAGAGGAACTCGTCCGGCGGTGTGGGCCGTTCGTCTCCGTTCGGGCGGTTGCGCCGCACCTCCCGACGTGTGCGGGCCGGACGCCGATGGATCCAGGTGAGCGATCTCGACCTGTGACAGCATTCACTGGGCTTCGCGGCGCTCGGGTTCCTCACCCTCGTACCCCTGCTGATCGTCGTGTCCGCCGCGGATCCGGCGAGCGGGCGGAGGTTCGCGCAGTGGCTGGGGGACGGGCTCGGCGTGTCGACGGCCGCCAGGGAGGACATCGGGCGGTTGTTCGCTCTGCCGGGCCACCGTTCGCGCCGGGCTGGTAGGGCAGGCCATAGTGCGCGAAGACCGCGGCCTCGTCCTCGGCGGGTGGGCAGACCCACCTGAACGGTCGCCATGTCCGGCTCATCGGTGCGACTTACTGAGCCCCCGATGTCCTATGCCCGACGCCCCCGACACCCCCTACCGCACCATGGTCCGTCTGACCCGCCCGGCAGTTGACGTTCACGGGCTCCACCGCCGCCGCCCGGGAATCGACGCCGCGGCCGAGCGCGTCCATGAAGGCACCTCGGTTCTGCAGCCGCGGCCCCTTGGCGCCGTGCCGGCAAGATCCTTGCGGGGACTACAGCTGAGCTGAAGCGAAGCCGGCCAACAGGACGACGGTGCCGCCGATCTCACCGATAATCAGCGCTTCCCGTACACCACGCAGACTCGACCTTGAATCGCGCATTTGATTGTCGTTCTCGCCTGAAATCCGAGCCGGACATAGTTCGTAATCGTCACTACGAACATTCCGATGACCGCCGAGGCAGCGCCAATGTTCACTGCTGCCGACCAGCCGGAAAACTGGACGAGCGGCGCAACAATCGCTGATGTCGCGAACGAGTACATCAGTCCGGCGTTATGTGCGACGTTGACGTATCGGTGCGCAGTGCCACCCGGCGAGGATATCGACTGCTGCCATTTCCACACCCCGATAACCAGGGCTGATACAAAGATAAGTCCGGCGAAGAAGAGAACCCAGGCCGTTTCCGTGCGGATCATCTCGGACCTCCGAGAGAGGATGGCGCAAGAAGCTACCCGCCCGGGGCAGGTAGCTTGACTGCTGTCTGTGGACTTCGGGGCGTGCTGGTGGGTCTGCGATAAACGGCCCTCGTCGTCTGGTGACCATTCAACGTCCGCTTCTCGCTACCCATGGGTTCGACCAGTCACGCAGCCAGAGGGATGTGACCGCCTGTTGCGTGCATCACCCCTTCAGCCGGCTCAGGAACTGACTCCATCTGCCGCCGCCTTCAGCCTTGCGCGCCGTGCCGGACCGGTGTTGGCAGCGGCGAAACCGACCATCACCGAATCGCCCGCCGCGAGCTTCTCGCCGGCGAGCTCCATGTCGGACTGCGGCGGCGGGGTATCCGCCACACGATCACGGAGAAGACCGACAGTCAGGCCGCCCGTCTGCGCAAAGGCTCACGCGGCGGACGACCGCCCGGTTCCACGAGGACCGCTACAAGAGGCGCAACTTCCCCTCGATCGAGAAGAAGTACGGCCGACCGATCGCCGAGTGGAAGGATCTGATACGCGCCGCACCCGGGACCAAGCACATGGAGCTCGTCTCCTGGCTCAAGACCCAGCACGGCCTGGGACACGGCCACGCCAACGCCCTCGTCGCGCACACCCTCGCCGAGGACAGCGGCAACTGACCAGGCAGGGAGGTCAAGGTCGACGTCCTCGCTCAGGGCGGAGGCTCGGCACCCCCGGCCGGTGGCCTCGGAGGGCTTGTGTCAGGAGGCGGAATCACACGTGAAGGATCTCGTTGTGGGCGGCGAGCGTGAGATTGCGGTCCGGCTGGAGGAGCACCGGGCCGCGCTGACAGACGGCGGGCTCTGCCGATTGACCTCTCGGAGCCCGCACCCGGGATCTCACCCCCGAGTGCCCCGCAGGACACCGCCGTGTGGATCGGGCCCTGTCCCGGAGGGGCCCCCGAGGCAGCGGTGACAGCGAGCGAATCGGTACGCTGGCGTTCGTCGTCGCGCTCCAGCACTCTGCCACCCAGGCAGCGGGCCACACTGATCCTCCGGGACGCACTGGGCTTCTCGGCCCGGGAGGTCGCAGAGCTGCACGGCTCCACCGTCGCCTCGGCCAACAGCGCTCTGCAGCGAGTCCGCACGACGCCGGCCGTTCCTCGCGGGCCCGCCGGCGCTCTGGGCGCCCGGCCGGCCGACACCGTTCACCGCGTGCTGGCCGAACGGTATGCCACGGCCTTCTCCCGCTACGACATGGAGGAGCTGAACATGCTGCTCCGCGTCGACGCCACGCCGTGACTGCCTCCATGCGCGAAGTGGATGCGCGCGTCCCCGATATCCATGCGTTGCCCCCGCTACTTCCCCGGCCCATCGACTGAAGGAGCCCGCATGACCTGGTCAGAGCGCGCCGTCGTCCGTGAAGGCATCCGCATTTCCTGCCGCGACTGGGGCGGATCCGGGCCGCCCGTCATCCTGCTGCACGGGCTGGCGGGCCACGCGGGCGAATGGGACGCCATCGCCCGGGACCTGAGCCCCCGCTACCGGGTCGTCGCCGTCGACCAGCGCGGCCACGGCGCCAGCGAGCGCCGTCCGCGGGACGTCTCCCGGGCCGCGTACGTCGCGGATACCGTCGCCGTAGCCGAACAGCTGGGCCTCCAACAACCCGTCCTGGTGGGCCAGTCGCTGGGCGGCCACACCGCCATGCTCGCCGCCGCCGCGCACCCCGGGCTCTTCCGTGCGCTCGCCCTGGTGGAGGCCGGGCCGGGCGGCCCGAACCCCGGGGTGCAGGCAGAGATCGGGGAGTGGCTCGATTCCTGGCCCAGGCCGTTCCCCTCCCGGACAGCCTCCGTGGAGTTCCTCGGCGGCGGGCCGGTCGGCGAGGGTTGGGCGGCCGGCCTGGTGGAACGCGACGGCGGCTGGTGGCCGCGCTTCGAACGCGACGTGATGATCGAATCGCTCGCGGAGATCGCCCAGCGGTCCTTCTGGGACGAGTGGTCGAGGGTGACATGCCCAACCCTGGCCGTTCTCGGCCAGTCCGGCATCATCTCGCCCGAAGAGCTCGACGAGATGCTCCGGCGACGGCCGGAGACCGTGGCCTTGAGCGTCCCCGGGACGGGACACGACGTTCATCTGGAACGACCGGATACCTTGCGGCACGCACTCCGTGAGCTCCTTGAAGAAGTCACCTGATCCGCCACCAGCCGGACGGCGTGACCACGTTCGCCGACCGCCGTTCTCGGGGGCGGATCGCCCGACGTCCCCGGGGGCGGCCTGTCGAGAAGGCCGTGCCACAAGCTCTCGAACGAGCCACAGGTCGGCGACCTGGGGCTTCGTTGTTGTCCAGACCCGCTGCTCAGGTCGACAGGGCGTCCAGGGCGGCGAGGTCCTCCGGGTCGAGAAGCAGTTCGGCCGCCGCGATGTTGTCTTCTACGTGGGCCACCGAGGAGGTGCCGGGGATCGCGAGGACGACTTGTGACCTGGCCAGCGTCCAGGCGAGCTTGACCTGTTCGGGAGAGGCTCCGTGCCGGGCGGCGATCCGGGCGAGTGGTTCGACCGGCTCGGGGCGGCCCAGGCTTTCCAGGGAGAAGAACGGCACGAACGCGATGCCCTGACGGGTGCAGGCGTCGAGGACTTCCGGGTGCCGGCGGTGGAAGAGGCCATACATGTTCTGTACCGCCGCCACCGGGGCGATCCGCTGCGCGCTGGCGAGCTGCCCGGTGGTCGTATTGCTGAGGCCGAGGTGCCGGATCAGCCCCTCCTCCCGCAGGGCGGCAAGCGCTCCGAACCGTTCGGCCACTGCTTCGTCGTCGTCCTCGTGGAGCCGCAGATAGACGAGGTCGAGGCGGTCCTGGCCGAGTTCCCGCAGCGTGCGGTGGACGCCGGCGACGAGTTCCCGGGGTCCGGCCGGGGCGTCCCAACTGCCGTCGGGGTGCCGCACCGGGCCGACCTTGGCCGCCAGGACCAGGTCCTCGGGATAGGGGTGCAGGACACGGCGGATCAGGCCGTTGGCCGAGAGCCCGTCGTGGAAGTAGAACCAGGCGGTGTCGATGTGGTTCACACCGAGTTCGACGGCCCGTCTCAGCACGGCCGCCGATGTCTCCGGATCGTTCGCCGGACCGGCGATCTCCCGGGCCGGGAGCCGCATGGCACCGAAGCCCAGGCGGGCGACGGGAAGGTCGCCGCCGAGAAGGAAGGCGGCGGATGGGTTCTCACGGGTCGTGGTCATGCCTCCGAATCCTCGGGAAGCCTCGTGTCGAAGGCGAACGAATGGCAGTTTGGTGCCATGACGGAGAAGAGCATCGTGACGCTCCGGGGCGAGGCCGAACTGGCGCGGCGTGCGGGTGCCCTGTTCGAGGGGGCGCGGCGAGAGTTCCTATGCACCACCAGGGAGACCGAGACGTGGTCGGCTGCCGTCCCTCGCACGCGTCGCACGCTCTCGCCGGGCCTCGTGGTGCACAAGTTGTACGGGCCCGGCGTCCTCCAGGCCCCCGGTGGTCAGGAGTTGCTCAAGCGCCTTGGCGAGGCCGGCGCGGAGATCCGAATCTCACCCGCACCCCCCGCCCATGAGGCGATCGTCGTCGACCGGCGCCTCGCGGTATTGGCGGCACCGCGGTCCGCTTCGGGAGAACCCCGTGTGTACAGCGTGATCCAGGAGCCGGACGTGGTGGCAGGGGTGCGAGCCCTGTTCGAGACAGCCTGGGAGACCTCGACGGACCTCGCCACGTACCGTCGTACGCCGTTTCCCCGTCTCGGTGACGCCGAGCGGGCCGTCTTGCGGGCCCTGGCGGCCGGTCGTACGGACGAGGCCGCGTCCCGTCGAATGGGAGTGTCCCTGCGAACCTACCGCCGAAGGGTCGCCGCCCTCATGGCCTCCCTGGGCGCACAATCCCGCTTCCAGGCCGGTCTGCGGGCTCGCGAGATCCTCGGCCGGCGGTCGGACGCCTGACGGTGTCCGGGCAGCCGGAGGTGGACACGGACCGTGCCACAACGTGCCGGTAAGGCCGGCGAGCAGCGGTCACCAGCGGTCGGACAACGCGGCCTGACCCGAGGCCATGCCCGTTACATTTCCGCAGGTCAGCCCCTATGGACGAGCCCAAGTGCCGGGTGATTCCCAAACTTAATGGCGCGGGTTCGATTCCCGTCATCCGCTCCATAGCAAAGCCCAGGTCAGCGGCCTGGGGCTTCCTCGTTGTCCAGACCTGGCCACATGCTCGGGGCCCTGTGGGGGACTGGCGAGCCAGCGGGCTTTACCGCGGCGGTGTCACAGGAGCAGAGGCCCACCAGGTCGAGGGTGCCGCGACGGTGTAACCCAGCGACTCGTACAGCGGCCTGCCCAGCTTCGAAGCGGTGAGGGTGACCGGCAGGTCCACCAGGTGGGCGAGGGAGCCGAGCATGACGGCCCGCCCCACGCCACGCGACCGGAAGGCCGGCGACGTGCCGACCCAGTAGTGGCTGCCGACGCCGTCGTCCACGACACTGACGCAGGCTCCCGCGGCCACGCCGTCGTGCGAGGCGACGAATACATCCACGCCCGGCTGCTCGATCAGCGCTGTCGGGAACAGCTCGCCGGGGCGGTAGGGCTTGAATCCGTCCAGCTCGAAGCCCTCGATCACGATCTGCTCGGCCGCCCGAAGGTCCTCGGGCCGCCGCACCCGGAACACGTCGAGCACCGGTTCGCCGACGGGCCCCGGCGGGCGCAGCATGACCGGCATCTGCCAGCCCCGCATGCCCAGGTGGCTCAGGTCGGTCGAACTGAACGGATCCTCGGCGTTCACCGGGCCCGCGGCCCGGCGAACCAGCTCGCTCAACTCGGCCAGTTCGCCCGGGTCGAGGTCGGACTCCTGGATCAGGATCCGCAGACCGGCACGCTCGTCGCCGTCGACCGCGACGAATCCGCGGCGCCGGATCACCTCATGCCCCCGGCTTCGGCCGGTCGCGCTCCAAAAGGCGGCGGAGTTACGGGCCTGACGCATCGGCGCCTCGGCCAAGGCCACGGACGTGGGCCGGTCGGCAGAAGTAGATCTTGTTGTCATTACGCCTACGCTAATGCGCAACTGCCCGCTCACACAGGCCAATTCCATGCGGGTCGACTGGGCCACCTTCGGGCCGGGCCGCCTTCATTTCCTGGGCTCCCGGCCCCGCCGTACCGCCCGGTCCTCTGCCTTCCGGAAATCCGTCAGCTCGGTGAAGCTCGTTCCCACAGCTTCGCAGTCGTCGCCGTGGTCCGCTCCTCCGCCTGTTCGGTGCGTCGGACGGCATCCTCGATCTCGCTGAGCACCAGACTTCACCACGTTCCACAAGTCCTCCTGATACGAGACGGGGTTACGGGCGGGCGCCGAGGTCAGCCCAGGGCGAGCCAGCGGATGCCGAGCTGTTCGATCTGTGCGGCCTCCGTTTCGTTCAGCGGCTCCCGGCCGGTGGCCTTGCGCAGGAAGTGGGGACGGCTCCACTCCAGCTTGCCGGCCGCCGCGGCGTGCTCCGGGCCGAGGAGCAGCTCCGTCACGGCGTCACCGGCCGCCGGGGTGAGCCAGGCGTCGCGTCCGAGTGCGTCGGCC
The DNA here is from genome assembly GCF_040645695.1 of Streptomyces sp. NPDC046712. Taxonomy (NCBI): domain Bacteria; kingdom Bacillati; phylum Actinomycetota; class Actinomycetes; order Kitasatosporales; family Streptomycetaceae; genus Streptomyces; species Streptomyces sp. NPDC046712. Next base: position 24,331 of record NZ_JBEYYW010000003.1, read on the forward strand.
AGGTCGAGGCCGTGGACGGCGACTTCCACGACGCGGGTGAGGAGGAACTCCGACAGGAGCATGGCGTCGCCATGACGTGTCCGCACAGTCCGACCGTCCGGTTGGGCCCGGCACAGCCCGTCGACCCGCCGCCAGGTCGCGGCGAAGTCCTCGGCGAAGGCGGCGCCGGTCGCCGGCCGCGCCGCACGGTCCTGGGCCAAGGCGATCCGCTTGCCGTTGGTCCGGGGTGAGAAGCGGTCGTCCGGGCGGTAGTACTCCACCGCGGAGATCTCCGCCTCACGGGGCGCCGGCGCATCCAGCATGGCCGGAAGCCAGTCGATCACCACGCATACGTGCCCGAGCAGGTCACGCACGGTCCAGGGAATGCAGCGCGTCGGGAGATTCCACTCGGCGTCGGAGAGCCCGGCCACGGCATCGGAGAGGGCCCCGCATTCCAGCCGGAAGGCATCGAGCACCTGATCGTGGCCCACGCCGCGCCGCACCCCGTCCATACGCCGTCCCCCGCTCACTTCGCCGTCCCGCCGGTCCGTTCGGAGCACGGAGTAGATTCGAACCCCCGTGACGGCCATACGGACAACGACTTCTCGCTTCGCTTCTCAGATCATCGACACGCACGCCGAACCGGTCCCGGTTGCAGACCGCTGGAAAAGATCGCCCGGCAGGTGCCGAGATCCGCGGCCGATCGTTCTCGCGGGGCGTGCGATACGTTCCCCGCCATGATCGAACCCGGATCCTTCTCCTGGCCGTCGGCCCCGATACCGACCGAACGGCTCGTGCTCCGCGAGTCCGAGGCCCGGGACCGCGCGTCGTTCGTCGAGCTGTTCGCCTCGCCGGAGGTGGGCACCTACATCGGTGGCGCCCGGCCTCGCGACGAACTTGAGCGCGCCGTGCCCGAGGTGCCCGGCCGACGCCCCGGCTGTTTCGTGGTCGAACTCGACGGAACGATGATCGGCATGATCACGCTCGACCCCCGCGGTGCCGAGCGCCGGGGGCATGTCCGCCCCGAGGCCGGGGAAGCCGAGCTCGGCTACCTGTTCCTGCCGGAGGCTTGGGGACGCGGTTACGCCTTCGAGGCGTGCGCGGCGGCACTCGACTGGTTCGACGCCGTATGTCCCGGCGAACCCGTGGTGCTCTCCACCCAGAGCGCCAACGACCGCGCGATGCGCCTCGCGGTGAAGCTGGGCTTCACCGAGGTCGAGCGGTTCGAGGAGTACGGCGCCGAGCAGTGGTTCGGCGTGCGCCCCTCGGCCACCTCTGCCGGATGAGGAGCGGCACCATGAGCGAGATCGTGCTGATGTCGGATCCAAAGGTCGCCGCCGTACCTGTGATCGAGTCCGGCGAACGTCTTGTGGACGTTTGCCTCAGCGGCCGGCTGCCCTTCTCCGGGGCCGGGGCCTCAGAGCGGTGCGCGGTCGGCGCTGGCAGGTCATCTGCTGGCCATCGACGAAGCCCGGCCGTCGGTTAGGTCCCGGACGAATCTCCGGGCCGCCCCCAGACAGGCCGGGGATGCAACCATTCCCTTCAGAGCTGGAACCCCCGGAAGCCGACCGCGCGCTTGAGACCATAGAGGCCGGCACTGACAACGCCCCTGCCCGTCATGGGGCGTTGAGCGGTGCGTGGCTAACTGCGTGACAACAGCGACGAACATCGGCGGACGAGCGCGGACGCCTGCGCCCGGCGGACTGGCTGAACGGAGAGCCCGTACAAGGGGTACCCATGGGGCGGAGGGGCGGTGTTGAAAAGAGGCACCGAGCTCGTGGCCGTGGCCATGGACGCCGGGCGTACGGGGAATCGATACCTGTGCCGGCGAAGTGAGGGTTTGAAAGGCCGTGCGGTGAGGGTTTTTGCCGCGGAGAAAGAGCGGACACATTTAACCGGCACCGACCACTTCGGCATGCTAGTCTCGATCTCAGTTGCAGTTGTGGTTCCCGAAACTTCAAGTGCCCTCAGTCGGCCCCCAAGGCCGCTGGGAGTGCTTTTTCATCTCCGGTCTCTTTCCGGCGGGGTAATCATCTCGGCGACATAGTGTCCGCGCAGTGCGGATGCTGATGTGCCCCAAAGGAGATATGGCATGGCTACTGGTACCGTTAAGTGGTTCAACGCGGAAAAGGGCTTCGGCTTCATCGAGCAGGACGGTGGCGGCCCCGACGTGTTCGCCCACTACTCGAACATCGCCGCCCAGGGCTTCCGTGAGCTGCAGGAAGGCCAGAAGGTGAACTTCGACATCGCGCAGGGCCAGAAGGGCCCGACGGCCGAGAACATCGTTCCCGCCTGACGCTGACGCGTACGACGTAGCTGGGGCCCGCATCCTTCGGGGTGCGGGCCCCAGCTACACGCGTTTCCGCAGCGCCTCCGCCGCAGGAGAATTCCGCGGGAGGATTCCGCCGGGTCCGCACCGGCGCCCATTCGTGTTCCCCTCAGGAGCACAGATCCACATCGCGATCGACACCCCGGACTTCACGTCCGCGCCACGTCGACCATTCCGCTGCCCTGCGACCCCACGGTCGGACATAGCAGCTTTCATATTCGGCCCGATCTCGCAATTCTCCACGCTGCTCGTTCGCTGCGGGAATTCCTTGATATGCGCCGCATCGAGGAAGGTTCCGCATGAACCCCACACGCACCACCGACCGTTTCTCCCGCACCCGTAAAGGCGGCGCCGCGTCCGGGCGGGAAGGAAGCCGCTTCGAGGGGTCGAGCCGCTCGGGCGGACAGAGCCGGCGGCCCGCTGCCGGGCGGGGTGAGTTCGCGCTCCCCACGTCGGTCACCCCCGCGCTGCCCGCCGTCGAGGCGTTCTCCGATCTCGACATGCCGGAGCGGTTGCTCGCCGCGCTCGTCGCCGAAGGCGTGACCGTACCGTTCCCGATCCAGGGCGCAACCCTGCCGAACACCCTCGCGGGCCGTGACGTCCTCGGCCGCGGCCGTACCGGCTCCGGCAAGACGCTCGCCTTCGGCCTGGCGCTGTTGGCCCGTACGGCCGGGCAGCGCGCCGAGCCCCGTCGGCCGCTCGCCCTGGTCCTCGTCCCCACCCGCGAGCTGGCGCAACAGGTGACCGACGCGCTCACGCCGTACGCCCGCGCGGTCGAACTGCGGCTGGCCACGGTCGTCGGCGGAATGTCGATCGGCAGGCAGGCGAGCGCTCTTCGCGGCGGTGCCGAAATCGTCGTCGCCACTCCGGGTCGGCTCAGGGACCTCGTCGCCCGCGGCGACTGCCGACTGGACCAGGTCGCCGTCACCGTCCTGGACGAGGCCGACCAGATGGCCGACATGGGCTTCATGCCGCAGGTCACCGCGCTGCTCGACCAGGTGCGCCCCGGGGGCCAGCGGATGCTGTTCTCCGCGACCCTGGACCGCAACATCGACCAGCTGGTCCGCCGCTATCTGTCCGACCCCGTCGTGCACTCCGTGGACCCCGCGGCCGGGGCCGTCACGACGATGGAGCACCACGTGCTGCACGTCCACGCCGACGACAAGCACGCCACCACGACCGAGATCGCCGCACGTGACGGTCGCGTGATCATGTTCCTGGACACCAAGCACGCCGTCGACCGGCTGACCGAGGATCTGCTGGCCAGCGGCGTACGGGCCGCCGCGCTGCACGGTGGCAAGTCCCAGCCGCAACGTACCCGTACGCTCGCACGGTTCAAGACCGGGCACGTCACCGCTCTCGTCGCCACGAACGTCGCCGCACGCGGCATCCACGTCGACAGCCTCGACCTCGTCGTCAACGTAGACCCGCCCACCGACCACAAGGACTACCTGCACCGCAGCGGCCGAACCGCCCGCGCGGGTGAATCCGGCAGCGTCGTCACCCTGGTCACCCCGAACCAGCGCCGCGGCCTGGCCCGCCTCATGTCGGAGGCGGGGATCCACCCGCGGATCACCCGGATCCGCTCCGGCGAGGCCGAACTGAACCGCATCACCGGCGCGCAGGCCCCGTCGGGCGTCCCCGTCCGCATCACGGTTCCGACGCCCGAGCACCCCACGCGCGACGCCGCCTCCCGCAACCGGCGCAAGCGCCCCTCGCAGGTGACACGCCGCGCGGCCCAGCGGCGGTCCGCCCTCGACGCGGCCTCCTAGAACCCTCGTACTCAGGTCGACGCCCACCCCACTCTCCGCAGGAGGCACTTGTGACACTGGTTCAGACACAGCCCCGCCCCGCGCGCATCGCCCCCACCGACAGGACGGTGGCCGGCGCCGTCGACGAGGCCGAACCGCAGGTCTGGGACGACATGACCGCCGAGGTAGCCCTGTCGGTCATGGCAAGTGCCCGCGCCGAGCGCCTGATCGTCCGCGACGGCGACGGTCGCCGCACCGGCCTGGTCACCCGGGCCCAGCTCACCGCCTTCCGCGCCACTTCCGCGTACACCGACCGGGTGCGGCTGCGCGACCTCCTCCTCCCCCACGGGCTGTCCGCCTCACCCGTGGCCACGACGGCCGAGGCCACGCACCCGATGCGCGACGACCGGTCCGGCACCCCGCCGTGGACGAACACGGCTGCGCTCCGGGCGTCTTGAGCCGCCGCCGCACCCACTGCTGTCGTCCCGACTCCCTCTTCTCCCTGTGAGGTCCCATGCGCTGCGTCATCGCCCGCTTCCCGTTCGAGCTGACGAAGAGCGGTGTGCTGGAAACGATGAAGGGCGTCAAGCCCGAACCGGTCACCGGCGAGTCCGTGCTCATCGGACGCCGCCGGTATCCCGTCAAGCAGGTGGGCGCGGTCATCACGCGCCAGGACCCTCGTGACTTCAGCGCCGCAGAAGTCGTCCGGGCCGTCACCCGGCTCGGCTTCACCTGCAGCAGCCTCCCCGAGGCTCCACCCGCGACCGCCGTCGGTGCGGTCCAGCGGGCGGCCGCCCTGCTCGGCACTTCCGCGGCGGTCTGACCGACGGACAGGCGGATGTCGCCCGCGAACAGAGAATGAGGGCCCGACCGGTGCGCACCGGTCGGGCCCTTCTTGCTTGTCGTCCGACTCAGTGGTCGGAGTAGTTGAAGTCTCCCACGGTCCAGGCGCTGACGTCCTCGATCGATACGCGGTACATCCCACCCGTCTCCGGGATCCCCACCGTCCCCTGGATGATCCGGGCGACGTGGAAGTGCAGATGCGTCGGCGGGCCGTCCTGCGCGGACGGCTTGCTGAAGGCGTCGGCGAACTCGCCCAGGCGGGCCGAATCCGTCAGGACCTCCGTCACACGCTGCCGCCACACCGCTTCGGGAGCCAAACGCCCCGTGATGACAGCCCCACCTGTGATCACGGTCAGGGACATCTGATTGCTCTGCCCGGACTCGACCTTGGCGGCGATGTCAACGAGCAACTCGTCAGGGTTCGACATGAGAGCCAAGTCTATTCACCGGGCCGTCCGGCCGATATGGGCAGGGGCGTGGGCGGGCGGGACGGCGCGGGACGGCGCTCCCCCTCTGTGGCTGCCGACTCCCCACCGTAGGCGCCGGGCGGTGAGATTACCTGGCTGACACACGCATGAAAATCTATGTCGGCCGGAGTAGACATTGGGGCGCAGCGTGGTTATGTTTCTGTCGTAGCCGAGATCGAGGAAGGCCCGGCAGAGGATGAACTGCCGGGCAGCAGTACCCGCAGGACGGTGCGGTGGTGGAGTTCCGAAGCCACGGTTGTTGCAGGACGGGCGACGGGACTGACGACCGGACCGGGTGGCTCGCAGTGTTCAGGAGCCGCCGTGAGCAGTACCAGCAGTACCGCAGTTGGCACGTCGCTTGATTCAGTGGAAGAACGGAGGAGTGCAGCGCCATCAGGATCGCCCGGGAAGAAGCCTTGAGCCCGGGTACCGCAGGACATCGGATAGGTAGGTGGTCTCCGGTCACGCATTCGCGATCCCCGCATCCTCGGACCCGTACCGAGCAGCGATGCGGACAAGGTAAGCCGGCGCAATACTGAGGCCGGAAGATGGTGCAGTTCCTTCGGGGCCCTGGTGCCGTACGGCATCAGGGCCCCTCGACGCGTTCCCCAGAGAGGTGAGAATGACAGCAGATGATCCGATCGGCCGTCTCGACGACGACGACTACCCCGCTTACACGATGGGGCGGGCAGCCGAGATGCTCGGCACCACCCCCGGGTTCCTTCGCGCCATCGGCGAAGCCCGGCTGATCACCCCGCTCCGCTCCGAGGGCGGCCACCGGCGCTACTCCCGCTACCAGCTGCGCATCGCGGCCCGCGCCCGGGAACTCGTCGACCAGGGCACCCCCATCGAGGCCGCCTGCCGCATCATCATCCTCGAGGACCAGCTCGAGGAGGCCCAGCGCATCAACGCCGAATACCGCCGCGCAGCGGCCGACCCGCAGCCGCCGGACACGGACTGAGACGGGCCGACCCAGCCGCCGTTCCCGGGGTCGGGACCATGTGGCGCGCCCTGCCACCGAGGCGCATCCTGATGGCGAGACCGCTGGTGACGGGCCCGGCTCCCGTGTCCGCCGGACAGCAGCGGAGGCGCTGCGCAGCCCGTCCGCCGCCCTGCGGGAGGGAACGGGATGACAGTCGGATCGCCCGGGGACCCGGATCGCTCGGAGAGCTTCGGAGAGGGGCTGCTGGGCGGGCTCCTGGACCGGGCCCACGAGTTGCCGCCCCATCTGGTCGGGCCGGTCGTCGCCGACACCGTGGCCCGCCTGGGGGGACGGGATCCGCAGATCCTGCTCCAGGACTACGGGCAGGAGAGGCTGGTCCCCCTGCCGGGTGACGGACTGGCGGTCGGCGAACCGCATTCCATCGACGGGTCCGAAGCCGGGCGCTGTTTCCTCACCTCGCACCCCGTCGAGTTCGAGCTGCCCGACGGCGTACGGGTCCTGCTGCCGTTGCTGGACGGGGGTGACCAGGCGGGTGTCCTCGCCGTCACCCTGGACGCCGTCGATGACGACGACCGCCGCCTCCTGCGCAGGATCGCCGCTCTGATCGCCGATCTGATCCAGACCAAGAACAGCACCACCGACCTCTTCTTCCGGACCCGCCGCAGCGAACCGATGAGCGTCGCCGCCGAGATCCAGTGGTCGCTGCTGCCGCCGCTGTCGATGGTGACGCCGCGCGTCGCGGTCGCCGGCGTTCTGGAGCCCGCGTACGACGTGGCGGGCGACAGCTTCGACTACGCCCTGAACGGGGACACCTTCCACCTCGCCATGATCGACGCCATGGGCCACGGCCTCGACGCGGCCACGATGGCCACCGTGACCATCGGCGCGTACCGGCACGCCCGGCGGATCAGTATCGAACTGTCCGAGATCTACCTCTTCATGGACCGGGCCGTGGCCGAGCAGTTCGCGCCCGACCACTTCGTGACCGCGCAGATGATGCGGCTGAACACGGACACAGGCCACCTCCAGTGGGTCAACGCGGGACATCCCGCCCCGATGCTGATCCGCCGGCACCGCGTCGTACGCCGCCTGGACAGCCCCACGACCCTCCCTGTCGGCTTCGGAGGAGCCCAGCCGCAGGTCAGCGACGTGACGCTCGAACCTGGGGATCACATCCTCTGCTTCACCGACGGGCTGATCGAGGAACACGCGAGCGGGCAGGAACAGTTCGGCGAGGACCAGCTGATCGACTGGGTGAACCAACTGGAGCGGGCGGACCGAGACGTCCGCGCGGTGGCACGGGACCTCTCCCACACCCTCAAGCGGGCACGCGGCGACGCCACTTCGGACGACGCCACACTCTTCCTGGTCGAGTGGCGCGGATGACGGGCGGATGACGGAGGGACGTGCCGTGAGGTGTCAGCGGTGTCAGGACGGGCAGGGCGGCGCGCCGGGCGGAAGGAGCCGCGCCATCCGGATCACGCCGACTCCTGGCGGTGCGGCACTGATTCGGGAAGCGTGGCGACAAGGATCTCGGCGGCCTGAGTGACGTTACCGGCGTCGACCGCACGGGCCATGGCGTCACGTGCCGTGTCAGGTGCCGTGTCCGGGGGCACCACCAGGAGGGCGAAGTGGTCGTTGTCGCCACGGGTGATGAGAACGGTGTCGTCGCCGACGGGAGAGAAGTCGAGGCGCACGACCCGGTCTTCGACGACCACACGCGTCGGGACCTCCTCCCAGGCGTCGGCGTCCAGGCCGACTCTCGTGATGGGGCCGAGGTGCGTGGTGAGCGCCTGGATCAGGGCGGGCAGTTCGGTCGCGACGTCTCGGGAGCGGGGCCACCAGGCGCCGTCGAGGACGCCTTCGCGGGAGTGCGTCGTCTGCAGCCGGAGCAGGGCGGTGCCGGGCTTCACCGCTCGGTGGATCTCGTCCGGCAGGAGCTTGGGAGGGGTGGGGGTGTCGGATTCGGCCATGGTGGTCCGCCTGCCTGCGCGGGGCCGCCGACGCCTCATGGCCGGCGAGATACCGCCGTGCTCTCACGGTACTCCGCGCGCCTGTGGTCACGCGGTACTCCGCGTACCCGTGGTCGCGCGGTACTCCGCGTACTCCCCGTACCCGTGGTCGCGCGGTACTCCGCGTACTCCGCGCACCCGTGGTCGGTACTCCGCGCACCCGTGGTCGCGCGGTACTCCGCGTACTCGGCGCACCCGTGGTCGCGCGGTACTCCGCGTACTCGGCGTACTCCGCGCGCCTGTGGTCACGCCCGCGGCCCTCGGCCGGGCGGTGCTCCCGGTGGGAAGTCATCCAGTCGGAACAGCTCGTCCGCCCCCGGGGCGGAGTACGCTGAAGGTACCGGGAGTAACTCGAACACCCGCTCCCACGCGGACGTCGTTTCCGGCGATCAAGACACTGGGCCGCCCTGCAGGGCGGCCCGGAGACGGGTCCGCAATCATGACGACCCTCGCACCCCCGCTTTCGGCGCGCCTGTCGCTGACACCGAAGACCACGCTCGCCGGCCTCTTGGACGGCGCCTGGTGGCCTCGTTCGCGTGACCTCACCGCCGAACTGCCGCCCCTGGTCGACGCACTCGAGGGGCCCTACGGACGCATCACACGCGTCACGGTGAACCCCACCCGCTGGCCCGTCGTCCCGCACAAGGTTCCCGCCACCGGGCACACCGTGCACGTGGGCTGGTTCACCGAACAGGATCCCGACAAGATGATCCTGCTCTCCTACACCGTGGGCCGCTGCGACCTGCTGGTGATCCCGCCCGAGACCGAACCCGCCGCAGCCGCCCGGCTCATGACCGCCGCCGCCGTCCCCGGCAGCGTCCTGGCCGCCGGTGTCCTGATGTCCGACGAGGCCGCGACCGGCCGCCGTATGCGGGACGCCCGAAGCAGTCGGGACGCCCGAAGCAGTGAGGACGCCTGGGAGACGGACGGCGGGTCCGCCCCGCCGCCGCCCCGGCACCCGGTCGTCGGCGCGCGGATGATCCCCCTGCCGGGGAACCCGCGGAGGTGACGTCATGGAGACCCTGATCGCGCTCGCGGCGGTCCTCCTGCTGGTCACGCTCGGCACGCGCCTGATCCACCGGCTCAACGCCCAGAACGAGGCACGCATCGCGGCCCACCACTTCAGCGACCCGTACCCGGCCATCTTCCGGCCACCCGGCCACAGCCCCCACACACCGACAGGGCAAGCCTCCAGCCGTCGGCTCACGGGCACCTGGCCCTGACCACCTCAGACCACTCCTCCGACCGAAGGCCGCGGGTGGGGCACCCGACACCCGGGACAACCCACCCGCCGGCCTCTCGCTCGTCCGCGAAGGGACCACACCCCTTGTACCCCACCGACTTGTACCCCACCGACACCGCGATCCTGCCCTCGGCCGGACTCGCCGAGATCCGTATCGTCGCCGCCACCCCCGAAGCCGCCCGCGCGGTCGCCCAGGTGATCCGCCGCTCCTTCGCGGGGGCGGAACAGCGCAGCTACCCCGTTCCCGAAGGCGGCACACGGCTCCACCTCACCGTCGACACCGAATCCGCCGCGGAACCCGCCCGCTCCTGGCTCACCGCCAGCAGAACGTCCACGCGCAGCGGCGCCCACGTCGACGAGGTGTGACGAGCGTCGGCCGTTCCTCACACGCATGAAAGGACTCGGTCATGGCGACACTCCGCGAGCGACAGGTCTACCGCGAACGGGTCCTGACCGCCCTCTACGAAGCCACCGAAGGCAACCGACTCCTCGGAGTCCCGGGGCGGAAGCTACGGAACGACCTGCGCATCCCGGAGGAGGACCTGGCCGCCGCCTGCACGTACCTCGCCGGCGAGGGCCTGATCAGCGTCGACTGGGAACCGGGCAACACACCCGCGATGGTCTCCCTCACCCACCAGGGAATCCGTCGCATGGAGGCCGAAGAAGAACGCGGCTGAGCCGGACCGCCCGACGGCCCGTCGGCCCGCTCTCCCCTCCCGGCCTGCCGGCCCGCAGTCGTACAATCGAAGACGGATCGAGCACGCTCACGTGTGACGATCCGGAAGGGCGGCCTCGGCGTAGTGAATGCGCTGGGGCCGTTGTGACGACCACCGCGATGAGGCCCACGCGCCCGACGTCACGTCGCCGCCCGATGCTGGTGACCCACCTCGCGTGCGAGATCCAGCCCGAGGACCCGGTCGAGAAAGGCGAACGTCTCGAACTTGGCACCGGCCGGTACGTCGGCGCGCGTCGCCACGGTGGCCAGCGTGTCCAGGACAGCGGGGACGCCGAGATCATCAGCCAGCACGGCATGGGCGTGTCGCAGCACATCGTCAGGGATCGGCCTGGACGGTTCCTGTGCCCAGTCGGCCACCAGCTGCCGCCAGTGCCCCAGCGTCCGCCGGGCCTCTTCGAGCGCAGTACTGGTGACCGTGACCGGCGTGCGGTGAGCGTGGCCGAGCATCAGCATCCTCACGGCCAACGGATCGGTCCCCTCCGGGGCGACGGCGTCCAGGAGCCCCGGGGACAGGAGGGGCGCACGGTCCGGGACACCCTTCTCCCCGGACGCCGGGCCGACCTGGCCCACCTCGATGTGGACCCCACCCACCGCGTCCTGTGCGGCGGTCCCGTACGCGAAGAGGTGTACGTCGGCAGCGGCGCAGAGTGATCCGGTCAGATGGTGAGCACCGACGGTGGCGGGCGGGTGGATGCCGACAGCGGACATGGCGCGATCAAGCGCCCCGGCCTGCTCATGCGGCAGGTCCGGCGTGGTGAGGGACGTGCGGGACTGCAGGCCGTGCAGCTCCGCTGTGCGCGCCAGTACGTCACCGACCAGGAGCGCCCGCAGGTCCACCATGCCGATCCCGCCCTCGCTGACCGGCAGGTGGACGCAGATGCTCAGCAGATGGCGGCGTACGGAGGGAATCTCCACGAAGCGGCCCGTACGGGTGTCGACGATGCGCAGCATGATGCGGAGGCTAGTCGCGGAAACCGCCGGCACCGGGGAGGACCTGACCGGGGGCGCGGCATCGGCATGGCAGTGGGCGCGTGCCCCATCCGTGCCCGCGGCGGCGGTGAAAAGCGGTCGACATGCGCGCGGCAGAGTCTCCGCCCCGAGTTGCCTGCGACCGAGGCCACGACGAGCTGGGCGTCGAGGCGCCGGGAGGTAGGGCCCACGCGGCTGCCCACCCGCTCGACCTGACGCCGGCCGGCGAGTCGTCAGCCGCGGATGTCGCGCGGATCGAGAAGTCGGGCGGCGAGCCGGGCGAGAAGACCACGCCCGCCGTGCCGCTCGTCTCGCTCGACAGCGGTGAGGGCCACGAGATGACGCTCTCGTGGCGCGGCGCCCTGCCTGATCCGACCGTGCACGGAACCGCAAGAATTCGCCACCGTCGGCGGCACGTCAGCCATCCACCACCAAGGAACGTCATGGGATCAATGGAACTCGATGACCTAGAGGCATCCCTCGCCACCTTCGACTCCGCGGGTAGCACGTTTGCGATCGTAAGCATCCTGATGAACAACCCACTGAATCTGCTGGAAGTCGAAGCCACCGACGGACTGCGCATCGTCCTCGAGAAACTCGGGGAGGGATCGGATTACAGGATCATGATCTCAGGCTTCACCTACGACGAGGTACCGGCAGAGAAGGCACTACCGTTCGTCACGGCCGTTTTGACAGGCCGCGCTCGAATCCGAAAGAGCGGAAGAGCGCTCCCTGCCGTCTGGCTGACCGTGTCCGTCCAGGATGAAGCATGGGAAGAAAGTCGAAGCGCACGCAGAGGACTGGAACACTGGGAAGCGCTCCTCATGGGCAAGGAATGACTTTCGAAGGCCCTGGTCAGCGACCGGGGCCTTTTCGTCGGCGTCTCTCCGGCGCCTTCGTTTGACGGCGTACGGCATCCGGCGTAGTCCTGAAACAGGGGCCGGTGGAAGCTCGGGAGGGTAGCGAGAGGAGTCGGATCATGCTCGGCGATCTGCTCGGCGAGGAGCGGGGCGAGACCACGTCCATGCGGGTCCTGCCCACCGACGACGGCCACCCCGCGATGGAGGTCTCCTTCCAGGCGGCGGGCACGCTGCTGAACGTCGCGGCCAGGGACATGGGGACGTACGAGTCCTATGTGAGGGCGGACGGCACGCTCTACGGTGAGGGCCAGGGGATCACCATGGGCCCGAACGGCGAAACGGTCACCTGGCGCGGTCAGGGCGTCGGACACTTCACCGACGACGGCGGTGTGAGCTGGCGCGGAGCCATCTATTACGAGACCGCCTCCACCGCGTTCGCCGAACTCGCGGGAGCCGTAGGCGTGTACGAGTTCGAGACCGACGCGGAGGGAAAGGTCGAGGCCAAGGTCTACGCGTGGAAGTAGCTCGCGCGCGTACCTCCACGGGCCGGGGCCGCCCCGGCCCGTGCGAAACTGGCCCATGATCTACCACGTCGTGACCGCCGGTGAGTGGAGCGCCCACCCGGACGCCCCCTACGCGCCCGCCTCCCTCGCGGAGGACGGTTTCGTCCACTGCTCCCCCGACGAAGCGACCACGCTGGCCGTCGTCAACGCCTTCTACCGGACCGCGCAGCGGCCGCTGTTGGCGCTGGTCCTCGCCGAGGAACGGCTCACCGCCAGGCTGGAGTTCGAGGCGGCCGCCCCCACCCCGCCGCCCGGGGTGGACGAGGACGTCCTGTTCCCCCACGTGTTCGGCCCGGTCAACCGCGACGCCGTCGAACGGATCCTGGAGGTCGAGTGGGACGAGCAGGGCCGGGCGACGGCGCTGAAGGTCAGCCGACCGCCCGCTTGATGAGGGCGGCGATCAGCTCCTCGTCGGCGGGGGTCAGCTCCGTCAGGGCGAAGGCGGTCGGCCACATGGTGCCCTCGTCGAGGGCCGCCGTGTCGTTGAAGCCGAGGGTGGCGTATCTGGACTTGAACTTCTGCGCGCTCTGGAAGAAGCAGACGATCTTGCCGTCCTTGGCGTACGCGGGCATCCCGTACCAGAGCTTCGCCGTGAGGGACGGGGCGCCCGCCTTGACGATGGCGTGGATCCGCTCGGCGAGGACGCGGTCCGCGTCCGGCATCTCGGCGATCTTCGCGAGCACCTCGGGCTCCGTGTCCGCCTTGGCCGCGCGCGAGCCGCGGCGCGCGGGCGCCTTCAGCTCCTTGGCCCGCTCCTTCATGGCGTCCCGCTCTTCGGCCGTGAATCCGTCGTAGCTCTTGTCGGACTTCTTGGTGTCGCTCATGGGGGATCTCTCCTCGTGCGGCGCTTCGGGCTCGATCGGGACGACTTCAGATTAGGTATTCGGGGCGGCGCCCGCTTCTCCGGAACTGATCGGATGGCGCGGACGCCGGCGAGGACGCTGCGGGGTCAGCCGAGCCAGCGGCCGTCGCGCATCAGGGTGCGGCCCTGGAGTTCGTTCGCCTCCCGCCAGGCCTGGATGCGCCGTGGCCTGATCAGGAAGTACTGGTAGGGCTCGTCGAGCTCGCTCGGGTCGAAGCCGGTCTTGGCTGCGAACACGTCGCCCGTCTTCGGGGCGAGGTCGGCGAGGTCCACCGGCTCGGCGGCGCCGTCGACCATGACGACGTCGCGCGTCGGCCCGAGGGCGAGGCGTACCTGGCCGTCCGCCAGCAGGTTGCGGCCGGTGACCGAGGCACGTGGCGTCGCGATCAGGAACGCGGAGCCGTCCCAGAGGAACGAGAGCGGGACGAGGTGGACGCCCGGGGAGCCGGACGTCGAGACCCAGAGATCGACGTCGTTCTCCAGCCTCGCGCGGGTGTCCCGCAGTCTCTCGTCGAGCTTGCGCGGCGGCGCGGTGGTCATGGTTGCTCCAGTCGTTTCGTAGGGGTCCGTGTCACGCCGGCTGCGGGACACGTGGCGGCGCCGCGGCGGCGTCGGCCGCCCGCTGCCGGTAGGCGCTGGGCGGCATGCCGACCAGGTCGGTGAAGCGGGTGCTGAACGTACGGGGCGAGGGGCAGCCGACCGCGTCGCAGACCTCGGCGTCACTGAGATCGCCACGGTGCAGCAGCACCATGGCGCGCTCGATGCGACGCTCCATCAGATAGGCGTACGGCGAGGCACCGTAGGCGAGCCGGAACCGGCGGCTGAGATCCCCGGCCGCCATGTCCGCGCCGCGGGCGAGGGCCTCGACGTCCAGCGGCCGCGCGTACTCCCGGTCGATCCGGTCGCGGACGCGACGCAGGCGCGCGAACTCCCTCAGGCGCTGCGCCGCGACGAGTGCGCGCCCCCATGCGGGATGGCACATCAGAAAACCCCTCTCATGTCAGCGAAGTTCCTGGATGCGGATCAGGTTGCCCGCGGGGTCACGGAAGGCGCAGTCGCGGATGCCGTACGGCTGCTCGGTCGGCTCCTGCACGACCTCGGCGTCGGCGGCCTGCACCTTCTCGAACGTGCCGTCGAGGTCACGGGTGGCCAGCAGGATCCAGCCGTAGGTCCCCTTGGCCATCATCTCGGCGATGGTGCGGCGCTCGTCCTCGGTGATACCGGGATCGGCGGCCGGCGGCGCCAGCAGGATGGACGTGCCGGGCTGACCGACGGGCCCGACCGTGATCCAGCGCATCTTGCCCTGCCCGACGTCACTGCGGACCTCGAAGCCGAGGGCGTCGCGGTAGAAGACCAGGGAGGCGTCCGGGTCGTCGTGGGGAAGCGCGGTCGTGTGAATGGTGATGTCCATGGCTGTCACGGTAGTTGGGGCCCGGCGGCCTGCGCTTCTCGAATCCTGATCGATCCGACCACGCGTCTCGTACGCCCCTTCGGCGGTTGTGCGGGGCGGGCGGGGGGTGGCTCAATGGCGCGTCAGCCGATGCGACGTACCCGCGGAGCAGCGCATGCCCTCGCCCTACCGTCTCGCGCCCCGGCTTCCCCGGGTGTCGGGCGTCTCGTATGTCTGGTACGCCTCCTACGGCTCCAACATGCATGCCGCACACCTGCGTTACTACCTCACCGGGGGCCGGCCCCCGGGTGCGGCCCGGAATTATCCGGGGTGTCGGGACACGTCGGCGCCCGTGAAGTCGCTGCCCGTCGTTCTCCCCGGCGCGGTGTACTTCGCGACGGAGTCGCGGGTGTGGACCGGGGGGCGTGGCTTCTACGATCCGGCGGCGCGGGGGGTGACCTTCGCGCGGGCCCATCTGATCACCGTCGGCCAGTTCTCCGACATCGCCGCGCAGGAGATGTACCGGGAGCCCGGTGAGGATCTGGACCTGTCCGACGCTCTCGCGTACGGACGGGCCGAGGTCGGGCCGGGACGGTACGAGACGCTGGTGTGTGCCGGCACGCTCGACGGCGTTCCGGTGCTCACGTTCACGGCCCCGTGGCGCGTGAACGACGTGCCTCCGCGCGAGCCTTCCGCCGCCTATGTCCGGCACGTGGCCGCGGGGTTGACCGAATCCGGGGCCTGGGCGCCCGCGGAGATCGCCGCGTATGTGGCCACGTGTCCGGGGGCGGGCCACTGGACGGCCGAGAGCGTGCTGGCCCTGATCGAGTCCGACTGAGCCTCAACTCGCGGCGCGCAGGGCGCGGTCGGCCGTGGCGCGGAGGTGTCGGACGACGTCCGGGTCGGCGTCGAGCGTGTAGTCGACCGGGAGGGCCGCGAGCGTCTGGGCGATGCGGGTCAGGGAGTCGTCGGAGGCGTCGACGAGGCAGGTGGTGCCGTCCCCGGCGGGGCGGATGCGCGTGCCGAGGCCCCGCGTGTGGGCGCGGACGTGGTCGGCGGACGCCTGGACGGTGGCGACGGCGCGATGGCGGGTGGGCGCGGCCGAGAGCCGCTGGGCGACGAAGGCCGCGGGGTCGTCGCCGGGCACCTGGCGGGGAGGGACGCGCCGTCCGGTCGGGGTGGGGTGGGAGATGCGGTCGAGGCGGTAGACGCGCCAGTCGTCCCGGGCGGTGTCGTGGGCGAGGAGGTACCAGAGGCTGCCCGAGGCGAGCAGGTGGCAGGGCTCGACGCGGCGGGAGGCGGTCGCGCCGTCGCGGGTGGTGTAGTCGAAGCCGATGATCTCGTGGTCGCGGCAGGCGACGGCGAGAGAGGCGAGCAGGGCGGGGTCGGCGCGCGGCCCGCGGTCCTCCCATGTGATGCCCGCGACGGCGCCCTGGAGAGCGGTGACCCGACCGCGCAGCCGGCGGGGAAGGACCTGTTCGAGCTTGGCCGACGCGCGCAGGGCCGTCTCCTCGATCCCGGTGAGACCGCCTGCGGCGGTGCGCAGGGCCACCGCGACGGCGACGGCCTCCTCGTCGTCGAGGAGGAGGGGCGGGAGGTCCGTGCCGGAGGCCAGGCGGTAGCCGCCGCCGTGCCCACGAGCGCTGTCGACCGGGTAGCCGAGCTCGCGGAGCCGGTCGATGTCACGGCGCACCGTACGGACGGTCACCCCGAGCCGTTCGGCCAGATCGAGGCCGGGCCACTCCCGCCGGGTCTGCAGCAGGGACAGCAGGCGCAGCATCCGGGCCGTCGTGTCGCTCGTCATGCGTTCCAGCATGCCCGCATCAAAGGACAAGTTCTGTCCTGAATCGCTCCTACGGTGGAACGCGTCCATCCAGACAAATCGGGACCTAGCCCAGTTCCTTGTAGAAGAAGCTGCAGTCCTGAAGGGCGCCCGCGGGGTCGGTGGCGTACGACGGGACCTTGCCGAAGCGGGTCCAGCCGGTCGTGGCGTAGAGGCGGTCGGCCGTGCTGTCCGTCTCCGTGTCGAGCAACAGCAGGGTGACGCCCGCCTCTTGGGCGGCCTGTTCGGCCGTGGAGAGCAGACGGCGGGCGAGGCCGCGGCCACGGGCCGTCCGGTGGACCATCAGCTTGACGATCTCGGCGCGGTGGCGGCCGTTGGCCTTCGGTTCGAGGGCCAGGCTCACCGTGCCGACGATGCCGTCGGAGGTCTCGGCGGTCCAGACCCTGAGGGTGCCGGCGTCGACCGCGGGCTGCCGGGCGTGCCACCAGGCGGCCGCCTCCTCGTGGTCGAACGGCTGGAGAAAGCCCAGCGACGCGCCGTCCGCGACGGCGTCCACCAGGACGTCGGCCAGGCCCTTGACCGCGGTGCCGAACGCTTCGGGGGACAGGTGGGTGATGGTGGCCATCGTTGGTTCCTCGGGGCAGGACGAGCCGGGCGGGACGATCAGGGCGGGGCGATCAGGGTGGGACGAGCCGGGCGGGACGAGCCGGGCGGGACGATCAAAGCGCGGGACGATCAGGGCCGGACGATCGAAGAGAACGATCAGGGCAGGACGATCAGCAGCGCGTACCGGACGGGATCCTCGCCCGGGCAGCGGAACCGCGAGCGCCCCCAGAGCCTGAACCGCAGGCAGTCCCCCGCCCCCAGCTCGTGCGTACGGCCGCCCTCGGTCACCTCGAGGTCGCCCTCCAGCACCCAGATGTGCTGCTCCATGCCCGTCACCGGAGGGCCGTCGTACGCGATGTCCGCACCGGGCCGCAGCACCCCCTCGACGACCTCGCCCCGCAGCCCCGGATGCGGGGGCGACACGGAGCGCCGGGTGAACCCCACGGAGTCGTCCCGCCACACCGCCTGCCGATCGGCGCGCACCACCAGCGGCGGCTCGGACTCCACCTCCGCGAGGAGCTGGGACATCGTCAGTCCGTACACCGCGCACAGCTTGCCCAGCAGGACCGCCGTCGGGCTCAGCTCCACCCGCTCCAGCCGTGACAGCGTCGACCGGCTCACGCCCGTACGGCCCGCCAGCTCGTCCAGTGACCAGCCGCGCTCCGTCCGCAGTTCGGCGAGGCGGCCCGCCAGGCGGGCGTCGAGCTCGTCCGGTTCGGATTCGGATCCCATATCTGAGAATCTATCTCAGATATGGGATGCACTTCTACGGTGCCAGCTTGCTGAACGCCACCTCGAAGTGCTCGACGAGGACGACCCGCTGCCCCTCGCGCTGCGCGGCCTCCGCCCGGATCTCGGCGGCGCGCTCCTCGCTCGCCCGCATCGTCGCCTCGTCCTCCCACAGGGTCAGCGACCTCGCCTTCCCCGTCTCCCGCTCCACGAGGTAGAACGCGCCCCGGAAGCCCGGAAGGTCCTGGACCAGCTGGACGATCGCCTCCGATTTCTCCGTGAGGTCTCCCTCCGGCGGAACCGGTGACCCCTGGTAGGTGCTTAGCCTCGCGAACATCGACGGACGTCCTTTCCTCCGCGGACATGCAGCTCAGCACCAGCGTGCGACGGCGGGCCGCGCCCCGCATGCCGGGGAGTCCGCGCGGGACAATGGGAGGTGAGGCGGACGCGAGGAGCGCGTGCGGAGGAGGCGGACGCCGTGGTGCCGTACATAGCCGTGACCGCCCTGAGCCATGCGGGGCTGCTGCGCGACCACAACGAGGACAGCCTCGTCGTCGGGCCGTGGACGCTGTGCGGGACCGTGACCGAGAGCCCCCAGACGATGCTGTTCCCCCTCGACCGGCCGCTCCTCGTCGCCGTGGCCGACGGTCTCGGCGGGCAGCCTGCCGGTGAGGTGGCCAGTGCGCTGGTCGTCCGCCGGCTCGCGGCGCTCGGCCCCGAGCTGGTCGGTACGGAGACCATCGGCGAGGCGCTGGACCTGTGCAACCGGGCCGTGTACGCGGCCGCCGACGGCCGGCCCGAGCTGGCCACCATGGGGACCACGGTGGCGGGCACGCTCGTCCTGGAGGAGTCGCTGCTGTCGTTCAACGTCGGCGACAGCAAGGTGTTCCACGCGGCGCGGAGCGGGCTGCGCCAGGTCAGCGTGGACGACAGCCCGCCGCCCGCGCCCGGACACCGCACCACCTCGGCCGTGACCCAGACCCTCGGCGGCAGCCACTCGTACAACGCCGTCTCACCCCATGTCGCGGCCTTCCCCCTGTCCACGGGCGATCGCTACCTGGTGTGCAGCGACGGGCTCACCGACCCGGTGCCCGACGAGGAGATCGAGGACCTGCTGCGGGTGCACGACGACGGCAAGGCGGCCTTCGAGCTGTGGAAGGCCGCCATCGAGGCCGGCGGGCCCGACAACATCACCCTCGCGCTCGTCCGGATAGGGGAGTGAACCTCACGCGGGCTCCCGCTCCCGCTCCCGCTCCTCGTCCGCCAGGAACTCCGTCACCGCCAGCACGAACAGCAGCGTCAGCGCCAGGCCCAGGACGACCCAGCCCGTCGGATGACTCCAGAGGACGTACGTCACCACCGCCGCGGCCACCAGGATCCAGGTGATCCAGGTCCGGTGGCGGGCGACGAACGGGCCGACCGGGCCCGTGCGCAGGCCCACGTGGTCGGCCGTGGCGCGCGTGGCCGCGATGCCCGAGTGCCACAACTGGCGGACCACCGTGGCGTATCGGCCGGGGCCGGAGAGCCAGGCCGCGAGGGCGAGGACCACGCCGAGGACCACGACCATCCGGATCGTCGTCCGCAGGAGCCGGACCATGGCGTCGTAGACGGAGCCGGCCGCGGCCTGCGAGACCGTGTCCGGCAGGGCGTTGAGATAGACCGCGCGGAAGACGGTCAGACCGATGCCGAGGATCAGCGCCGCCGCGGCGAAGCCGAGGGCGGCGGCGATCAGGGAGCGGCGCCGGTGGGCGGAGAGCAGGACACCGGCCGCGGCGAGCAGGACGGCCAGGACCGGCAGCCAGAAGCCCATGAGCTGAAGGAGCCGGAAGCCGGTCTTCACCTTTCCGATGTCGTCGGACTTCAGGATCGTGAAGTCGGTGTGCACGTCGGGGATCTTCTCGGCGACCGTGAGGCCGGACTCGACCAGGCGTTGCTTGACCCGTTCGATGACCGGCGCGAGGTCGAGCGTCACCGTGTCGTTCTTGATCTGCACCGCGCCCTCGCCGCTGCCGGTCAGGGCGCGGACCACCGAGGTGTGGATCGCCCGGTTGGCGTCGGTCCAGACCGTCTCGAAGGCGTCGGAGGCGACGATCTCCTGCGTCTTGTCGTGGACGAAGCTCCGGACGGCGCCCTCCAGGGAGTCGCCGAGCCGGCCCAGGGCCTTCTCCAGGAGCGGGCGTTGTTCGGGGGCCACGCCCTCCAGGAGGTCCTTGAGGTCGATGTGCTCCATGACCGCGCCGGTGACGCGGTTGGTGACGGCGGCCTGGACGTCCGGGTCGGAGGCGAGCGGCGCGACCGTGGCGACGTAACGGTCGGTGTCGCCCACCTCGTCGGCCGTCCAGGCGGCGACGATGCCCAGCGGGGCGAGGACGCAGCCGAGGACGATCAGCAGCGCGGCGAAGAAGGAGCGCAGCCGGTGGCGGGGCGCACGCGGCCGCGCGGTCTCCGCCTCCAGGGCGGCGACCCGCGCCCGCAGCGCCTCCAGTTCCCCTGAGGGGCCCGGCGTGCTCATCGCCGTACCGTCGCGTCGGTCGTGAGGTCGTCGACGCTCTCGTCGACGCTCTCGTCGAAGTCGTCGACCGTGTCGGGGCAGTACACCTGGAGCACGATCCTCTCTGCGGCGATCGCCTCGCCGTCGGCGATGACGGGACGCGCACCGGGGCCGGTGGCGCCGTGGGAGAGCGACTGGAGCCGGTGGAGCACACCGGCGGGGAGGTCCATGGAGCTGGTCATGCACTCTCCGCTCTCCTCGTACTGCTCATACCTAGACGAACCAGCCCAATTCTGTGTCCCAGCGGGGCGTTTGTCGCTCCGGGCCGCCCGGCTCACCCGGCTGCCGCAGCAGCGGTGAGCGGAGCGGAAAGCCCTGTCGTACGATCGTGAGCTGCGCGATCATGGCGGCATGGTCACGAAGCTGCGTTGCGCCGTACTCGACGACTACCAGGGCGTCGCCCTCTCCTCCGCCGACTGGAGTCCGCTCGCCGGACGCGTCGACGTCCGGGTGCTGCGCGAACACCTGACCGACCGGGACGCGCTCGTCGCCGCGATCGAGGACTGCGAGATCGTCGTCGTCATGCGGGAACGGACGCCGATGGACGCCGAGTTGCTGAAGCGGCTGCCCCGACTGCGGCTGATCGTGACGTCCGGGATGCGCAACGCGTCGATCGACCTGGCCGCCGCGTCCGGTCTGGGAATCACCGTGTGCGGTACGGCGAGCAGCTCCGAGCCGCCCGCCGAACTGACCTGGGCGCTGATTCTGGGCCTCGCACGGCACGTACGGACCGAAGCGCAGGCGCTGCGCGAGGGCGGGCCGTGGCAGTCGACGGTCGGGGCGGATCTGGCCGGGCGGACGCTGGGTCTCGTGGGCCTCGGCAAGATCGGCGCCCGGGTCGCCCGCGTCGGTCTCGCCTTCGGCATGGACGTCCTGGCCTGGAGCCCGAACCTGACGGAGGAGCGGGCCGCCGAGCACGGGGTCGCGCTCGCACCGGGCAAGCGGGAGCTGCTGGAGCGCGCGGACTTCGTGTCGCTGCACATGGTGCTGTCCGAGCGGACGCACGGGCTGATCGGTGAGGCCGAGCTGGGCGCGATGCGCCCGTCCGCGTACCTGGTCAACACCTCGCGGGCTGGCCTGGTGGACGGTGAGGCGCTGCTGCGGGCGCTGCGGGAAGGCCGGATCGCGGGGGCGGGTCTGGACGTCTTCCCCACGGAACCGCTGGCGGCCGACGACCCACTGCGGTCGCTGCCGAACGTCTTGGCGCTGCCGCACCTGGGGTACGTGACGGAGGGGAACTACGCCCGCTACTTCGGGCAGACGGTCGAGGACATCGAGGCGTTCCTGACGGGGGCCCCGATCCGCACGCTCGGCTGACCCCCGGGCCACGTCGTCCCGGACGCCTGGCCCGCCGCCGGCGGGGCGGAGGGGCGCAGGCCGTAAGGGGGCGAGAGCAAGGCTCTGAGGACGGTCGGGTCGTGAGGGTCGGTCGACGAGAGTCAGGTCGAGACGGCCGCTCTGACGAGAGTCAGGTCGAGACGGCCGTTCGGGCGAGAGCCAGGTGACGGCCGCTTTGACAAGAGCCAGGTCGAGACGGCCGCTCGGACGAGGGTCAGGTCGAGACGGCCGCTCGGACGAGGGTCAGGTCGAGAGGGCCGTTCGGACGAGGGTCAGGAGGTCGTCGTCCGTCAGGCCCAGGGTTCTCGCCTCCGTCACCACCTCCCGCACGCGCTCCACCAGCCCCACCCGCCCCCGCACTGTCGCGTCCGGGACGATGACCGCGCCACGGCCGCGGCGGAGTTCGATCAGGCCCTCCTCGCGCAGGCGCTGGTAGCCGCGCAGGACGGTGTGGACGTTGACGCCCAGCGAGTCGGCGAGCTCCCGGGCCGCCGGGAGGCGTTCGCCGGGGGTCGCCGAGCCGT
The DNA here is from genome assembly GCF_040645695.1 of Streptomyces sp. NPDC046712. NCBI lineage: Bacteria > Bacillati > Actinomycetota > Actinomycetes > Kitasatosporales > Streptomycetaceae > Streptomyces > Streptomyces sp. NPDC046712. Next base: position 46,809 of record NZ_JBEYYW010000003.1, read on the forward strand.
CGGCGAGGGCCCCGCGGACACACGCGGCGATCTGGTCGCCGAGGGGTACGGCGGAGGCGGGGTCGACCCGGAAGAGCATGGTCAGACCCTCCCACGCCGGGCGGCCAGCGTGTTCAACAGGGCCGCCGCCGTCCGCGCGTCGGACACGGTGACCGCGAACTCCCGGCCGCCGTCCCGCCGTACGACCAGCGCCTCGCCCGAGCGCAGCACCAGGCCGGTGCGGCGGGCCCGGACGCGGTAGCCCCAGCCACCGAACTCCGCGAGCGCGTCGATCTCCCGGGCACGCGCGCTCGCGACCTCGTCGAGCGGAACCCGGACGCGGGGCCAGGGCGAGAGGGCCGGGCGCAGGCTCAACCCGCGCCGGTCGACGGTGACGCGGACCTGGGACATGCCGATGACGAGCGCTCCGGCGGCGCAGACGACGAGCCCGACCGCCCACGGCGCCAGGAGCAGCAGAACCGGCCCGGCCACCACCAGCACCGCGCCCACGGCGGTCATCGGACGCGAGCCCGTGCCGCGCGACCAGCCGGCGGCCTCGCCCGGGCCGAGCGGAAGCGTCTCCACCGGCCCGGGCTGCTCGGACGCGGAAGGCCCGTCCGGTACGAGACGGGCCAGCGCCCACCCCGCCAGCGCCGCGACCCCGCCCACGCCCGCCGCCACCGTGAGGTTGGCCAGCGGGGAGACGACGTCGGCGGCGTCGGCCGCGTCGAGGTTGTCCCGTACGAGCAGGACCATCAGCGTTCCCACGGCACCGGCGGTCAGCCAGGCACCCCAGAGCGCGCCGCGCCGGACGAGCGCGGTCCAGCCGGTCCCCAGGCCGAGGAGCAGTCCGGAGCTGAGGAGGACGAAGGCCGTCAGGCCGGTCCAGCCGTCGGCGCGACCGCCACCCTCGGTGGAGAAGTGCGTGGCCATCGGATCGGGCAGCCGATCGCTCCAGAGACCGAACAGGGTCAGGTGGAGCGCGAGTGCGAGCAGGAACGGCAGTGCGGCGAGCGCCCGTAGACGGGCGGTGGCATGGTTCATGAAAACCTCCTTGTTCGCACTCTACTAGAACAATACGCAGTGTTCGAGACGCGCGGCCGCACCCCTTCGGGGGACCCTGAAGAACGCCCAGGGCAGCACGGCGCCGACCGGCAGCGCCGGAAGGGCGACGGACGGGGCGGACGGAGCCGCCGCCGCGAAGGCGGCGCGGGACGCCGAGGACTCGTGACGGCGGGGCGGCCGTGTGGGACGGTGGACGTATGCCGGTACCCGTGATCCTCGACTGCGATCCCGGTCACGACGACGCCTTCAACATCCTGCTGGCGGCGGCGCATCCGGCCGTCGACCTGCTGGCCATCACCACCGTGGCGGGCAATCAGACGGTGGAGAAGACCACCCTCAACGCCCGCCGGGTGTGCGCCGTCGCCGGGATCCACGGGGTGCCGATCGCGGCCGGCCGGGACCGGCCGCTGCACGGCACGCCGCTGGTCGGCGAGAACATCCACGGCGGCTCGGGGCTCGACGGGCCCGGATTCGGCGAGGGGGAGCCGGAGGTCCCGCAGGACCCGCGCGACGCCCTCACCCTGATCCGGGACACCCTGCTCGCGCAGCCCGCGCCCGTGACCCTCGTCCCGACCGGACCGCTGACCAACGTCGCGACGCTGCTGCTCGCCCATCCGGAGCTGACCCACCGGATCGAGCGGATCGTACTGATGGGCGGGTCGACCGGGCGCGGGAACACCACCCCGGCCGCGGAGTTCAACATCCTCTGCGACCCGGAGGCGGCGGACATCGTCTTCAGCAGCGGGCTGCCGATCACGATGTTCGGGCTCAACGCCACCCATCAGGTCCGGGCGACACCGGACGTCATCTCCCGTATCGCGGCGCTTGGCACCCCGCTCGCCAAACTCTGCATCCAGCTGCTGACCTACTTCGCCGCCACCTACCGCGAGGTCTACGGCTTCGACGCGCCGCCGCTGCACGACCCGCTGACCGTGGCGCATCTGATCGACCCGTCGCTGATCAGCCTGGTGCGGGCGGCGGTGACGATCGAGCTGGCGGGGACGTACACGCGCGGCGCGACGCTCGTGGACCTGGACGGTGTGACGGGCCGCCCAGCCAACGCGGACGTGGGCATGGAGGTCGACGTCCCCGGCTTCTGGGACCTGATCGTGGAGGCGGTACGGGTCCTGGGCGCCCGCGACTCCGCGTAGTACGCGAGGCCGGCCCACCCCGCGAGGCCGGCCGACCCGCGAGGCCGGCCGACCCGTGAGTCCGCGCCGCCGGCCAGTCCGCGGCGTCGTCCCGGCGGCCGCTCCGCGAGCCCCTCGCTCTCCAACTCATCGCGGATGGCGATGAGTTGTCTCGTATCGACCTCCATCACGGCGGCCGGTTCGCGCCGACCCATCGCTCCGGAGGCGAGCTGCACACTGACGAGACGCAGCGTCTTGCGAAATGCCGAGCGGTCCTCTACCGTCAATGACACGAGACGTCGCGTCTCGCGTCATTGAAGTCCAACCGAAGGATTCCGCCCTTGCTCCGTGTCCAACTCACCGACGTCACCAAGCGCTACGACGACCGGCTCGTCCTCGACCGGGTCTCCCTCACCGTCCGGCCCGGCGAACGCGTCGGCGTCGTCGGCGACAACGGCTCCGGGAAATCCACCTTCCTCCGGCTCCTCGCCGGCCTGGAGCCGCCCGACAACGGCACCGTCGCCGTCGAATCCCCCGGCGGCCTGGGCCACCTCGCCCAGACCCTGGACCTCCCGGGCACCGCACGCGTCGGCGACGCGGTCGACCTCGCGCTCGCCGACGTACGGAAGCTGGAGCGGGCGATCCGCGCGGCCGAGGCGAACCTCCACGAGACCGGGGACCTCGACGGGTACGCCGCCCTCCTCTCCGCGCACGAGGCGCGCGGCGGGCTGGACGCCGACCGCCGGGTCGAGACGACGCTGCGGCAGCTCGGCGAGCGTGCGCCGCTCGACCGCGACCGCCCGCTCGGCACGCTCTCCGGCGGGCAGCGCTCCCGGCTCGCGCTCGCCGCGACCCTGGCGGCCGACCCCGAACTGCTGCTGCTCGACGAGCCGACCAACGACCTCGACGACGAGGCCGTCGCCTGGCTGGAGGAGCGGCTGCGCACCCACCGGGGCACGGTCGTCGCCGTCACCCACGACCGGGTCTTCCTCGACCGGGTCACGACCGCCGTACTGGAGGTGAACGGCGAGCTGCGTACGGTCCGCAGGTACGGGAACGGTTACGCCGGCTATCTGGCCGGCCGGGCCGCCGAACGGGCCCGGTGGGAACGGGAGTACGAGGAGTGGCGGGCCGAGACCGCCCGGTACGCGGCGCTCGCCGACGCGAACATCGACCGCTTCTCCGCCATCCCGCGCAAGGCCCCGGCCGCCTTCAGCGGGGCGGGCGCCTTCCGCGCCCGGTCACGGGCGCACGGCGCGATGAGCAGGATCCGGGCCGCCCGGGAGAGGCTGCAGCGGCTCACCGAGAACGCGGTGGCGGCGCCGCCGGATCCGCTGCGGTTCACGGCGGCCTTCGAGGGCGGCCGGGCGGGCGCGGTCGCGCTGACCGACGTACGGGTGGAGGGGCGGCTGCGGCTGGACTCCCTGTACCTGGCCCCCGGCGAGCGCCTCCTGGTCACGGGACCGAACGGCGCCGGCAAGACCACCCTGCTCAGGGTCCTCGCGGGCGAACTGACCCCGGACGGCGGGACGGTGACCGCCCCGCCCCGGGTCGGGACGCTCCGCCAGGACACCCGGCTGCCCGACGACCCCCGGACGGTCGCGGCCGCGTTCGGGGAGGGCCGGGAGGAGGAGCTGCTGCGGCTCGGGCTGTTCGCCGCGGCGGATCTGTCGACACCGGTACGGGAGTTGTCGACGGGCCTGCGCCGGAAACTGGAACTGGCCCGCCTGGTCACCCGCCCGGCGGACCTGCTCCTCCTCGACGAACCGACCAACCACCTGGCCCCCGGCCTGGTGGAGGAACTGGAGGCGGCCCTGGCGACCTTCGAGGGCACGCTGGTGATCGTCACCCACGACCGCCGCATCCGGCAGGGCTTCCGGGGCCGCCGGCTCGAACTGACGCCGTGGGCAGGCCAACGGTGTCCGGCGTGAACGGCGGCTGCTCGAACCGCCGTGGGCGCTCAGGCCCACCACCCCAGGTCACATCCCCGTCCGCCACACGCGCGTGCGGCGGACCGGGATCATGACCAGCGGGCCGGCGGCTCAGCCCTCCGCGCCGTCCTCCAGGTCGCCCTCCGTCTCCAGGAACACCTGGCGCAGCGCCGCCAGGGTCTCCGGGTCCGGCTTCTCCCACATGCCGCGGGACTCCGCCTCCAGGAGGCGTTCCGCGATGCCGTGCAGGGCCCAGGGGTTGGCCTCCCTCAGGAAGGCCTGGTTCTCCGGGTCCAGGACGTACGTCTCCGTCAGCTTGTCGTACATCCAGTCGGCGACCACACCGGTCGTCGCGTCGTAGCCGAAGAGGTAGTCGACCGTCGCGGCGAGCTCGAACGCGCCCTTGTAGCCGTGGCGGCGCATCGCCTCGATCCACTTCGGGTTGACCACCCGGGCGCGGAAGACCCTCGACGTCTCCTCGACCAGCGTGCGGGTGCGGACCGTCTCCGGACGGGTCGAGTCGCCGATGTACGCCTCGGGCGCCGTGCCCGTGAGCGCGCGGACGGTCGCCACCATGCCGCCGTGGTACTGGAAGTAGTCGTCGGAGTCGGCGATGTCGTGCTCGCGCGTGTCCGTGTTCTTCGCGGCGACGGCGATCCGCTTGTACGCCGTCTCCATCTCGGCACGGGCCGCCCGGCCTTCGAGGCCGCGACCGTAGGCGTACCCGCCCCAGACCGTGTACACCTCGGCGAGATCCGCGTCCGTACGCCAGTCGCGCGAGTCGATCAGCTGGAGGATGCCCGCGCCGTACGTGCCCGGCCGCGAGCCGAAGATACGGGTGGTGGCCCGCCGCTCGTCGCCGTGCTCGGCCAGGTCGGCCTGCGCGTGCGCCCGTACGTAGTTCTGCTCGGCCGGCTCGTCGAGCGAGGCGGCGAGCCGTACGGCGTCGTCGAGCAGCCCGATGACGTGCGGGAACGCGTCCCGGAAGAAGCCCGAGATGCGCAGCGTGACGTCGATGCGCGGACGGCCCAGCTCGTCGAGCGGGACCGGCTCCAGGCCGTTCACCCGGCGCGAGGCGTCGTCCCAGGTGGGGCGGATGCCCAGGAGGGCCAGCGCCTCGGCCACGTCGTCGCCCGCCGTACGCATCGCGCTCGTCCCCCACAGCGAGAGACCGACGGAGGTCGGCCACGCGCCGTTGTCGGAGCGGTAGCGCTCCAGGAGCGAGTCGGCGAGCGCCTGGCCGGTCTCCCACGCGAGGCGGGAGGGAACGGCCTTGGGGTCGACGGAGTAGAAGTTGCGGCCGGTCGGCAGCACGTTCACCAGTCCGCGCAGCGGCGAACCGGACGGGCCCGCCGGCACGAAGCCGCCGTCCAACGCGTGGACGGCGTGCGCGAGTTCGTCGGTCGTGGCGGCAAGCCGCGGGACGACCTGCTCGCAGGCGAACCGCAGGACGGCGGCGACGTCGGGACCGTGGGCTTCGGCGACCGTCGGGATGGCGTCCACGGACCAGTCCGCGGCCTCCATCGCCTCGACCAGCGCGCGCGCCGTCGCCTCCGCCTCGTCGGCGGTGGTCCGGGTCGCGGCCGACTCGTCCAGGCCGAGGGCCTCGCGCAGACCCGGCAGCGCCTGCGTGCCGCCCCAGATCTGCCGGGCGCGCAGGATCGAGAGCACGAGGTTGACCCGCGCCTCGCCCACCGGCGCCCCGCCGAGCACATGCAGACCGTCCCTGATCTGCGCGTCCTTGACCTCACACAGCCAGCCGTCGACGTGCAGCAGGAAGTCGTCGAAGCCGTCGTCCTCCGGGCGGTCCTCGAGCCCCAGGTCGTGGTCGAGCTTCGCGGCCTGGATCAGCGTCCAGATCTGCGCGCGGATCGCGGGCAGCTTGGACGGGTCCATGGAGGAGATCTGCGCGTACTCGTCGAGCAGCTGCTCCAGACGCGCGATGTCGCCGTACGAGTCGGCGCGCGCCATCGGCGGCACCAGGTGGTCGACGAGCGTCGCGTGCACGCGCCGCTTGGCCTGCGTGCCCTCGCCCGGGTCGTTGACGAGGAACGGGTAGACCAGGGGGATGTCGCCGAGCGCCGCGTCCGGGCCGCAGGCGGCCGACAGGCCCGCGTTCTTGCCGGGCAGCCACTCCAGGTTGCCGTGCTTGCCGAGGTGGACCATCGCGTCCGCCCCGAAGCCGCCGTCCTCGGCGCGCGCGGCGATCCAGCGGTAGGCGGCCAGGTAGTGGTGGGACGGCGGGAGATCCGGGTCGTGGTAGATCGCGATCGGGTTCTCGCCGAAGCCGCGCGGCGGCTGGATGAGGATCAGCAGGTTCCCGCGCCGCAGGGCGGCCAGCACGATGTCACCCTCAGGGTTCTGCGACCGGTCCAGGAACATCTCGCCGGGCGGCGGCCCCCAGTGCTCCTCGACCTCGGCGCGCAGCTCCTGCGGGAGTTCGGCGTACCAGCGCTTGTAGTCGGCGGCCGGGATGCGGACCGGGTTCTTCGCCAGCTGCTCCTCGGTCAGCCAGTCCTGGTCGTGGCCGCCGGCCTCGATCAGGGCGTAGATCAGCTCGTCGCCGTCACCGGAGACGAGGCCGGGGATCTCCTCCACCGGGCCGAAGTCGTAGCCCTCCGCGCGGAGGCGGCGAAGCAGTGCGACGGCGGAGGCGGGGGTGTCGAGGCCGACCGCGTTGCCGATCCGGGAGTGCTTGGTGGGGTACGCGGAGAGGACGAGCGCGAGCTTCTTCTCGGCGTTCGGGATGTGCCGCAGGCGGGCGTGGCGGACGGCGATCCCGGCGACGCGGGCCGCGCGTTCGGTGTCGGCGACATAGGCGGGCAGACCGTCCTCGTCGATCTCCTTGAAGGAGAACGGGACGGTGATGAGCCGGCCGTCGAACTCGGGGACGGCGACCTGGCTGGCGGCGTCCAGCGGGGACAGCCCCTCGTCGTTCTCCTCCCAGGCCGCGCGCGAGCCGGTGAGGCAGAGCGCCTGCAGGATCGGTACGTCGAGCGCGGCGAGCGCGCCCGCGTCCCAGGCTTCCTCGTCGCCGCCGGCCTGGGCCTCGGCGGGCCTGGTGCCGCCGGCCGCGAGGACGGTGGTGATGATCGCGTCGGCCTCGCGCAGGCGGTCGAGCAGCTCCGGCTCGGGGGCGCGCAGGGACGCGACGTACAGGGGCATGGCGCGGGCGCCGGCGTCCTCGATCGCCTCGCAGAGGGAGCCGATGAAGGCGGTGTTCCCGCTCATGTGGTGGGCGCGGTAGTAGAGCACGGCGACGACGGGGCCGTCCGTGACGCGCGGCTCGCGCTCCAGCGGGCCCCAGGTCGGCGCGGCGGCCGGGGCCTCGAAGCCGTGGCCGGTGAGCAGCACGGTGTCGGAGAGGAAGCGCGCCAGCTGCTCCAGGTTGTCCGGGCCGCCGTGCGCGAGGTAGGCGTGGGCCTCGGTGGCGACGCCGATGGGGACGGTGGACGCCTCCATGAGCTGGGCGTCGGGGGCCTGTTCGCCGGAGAGCACCACCAGCGGCTTCTCCGCCGCCCGCAGCGCCTGAAGTCCCTCCTCCCAGGCCCGCAGGCCGCCGAGGAGGCGTACGAGGACGAGGTCGGCGCCGTCGAGGAGCCCGGGGAGCTCGTCCATGGAGAGGCGGGAGGGGTTGGCGAACCGGTACTCGACGGGGCCGCCGGCCGCGCGGGCGCTGAGCAGGTCGGTGTCGGAGTGCGACAGCAACAGAATTCGCATGCGTGCGCAGGCCTTCCTCGGGGTTGTCCGCGCCCCGGGTGGTCGTGTGGACGGCAGGAGTTCCTGACTCACCGGGACGCTGGTGCGACCTGGCTCACAGTGGCGGGACCGCGCCGGATTCTCACCGGGCTTCCTCCCCGGGGTCCTGGGACCCCATGCCGATCTGCATAGTAGATCCTGCCCCCGGCAGGCCGGGGGGTTGGCCGGATCACACCCGGTGGTCAGCCGGATTCACGTGGGTATGCTCGCCGCCATGCCGCCCACCCCACCCGCCACGCCCAACCCGGGCGAACCTCTCATACGGGACCGTGGCGACGCCTGCCCCGGGGCGCTCCGACTGCACCCCGCCGACGACGGCCGCCTGGCCCGACTGCGCCTGCCCGCTGGCCTGTTGACGCCACATCAGGTCGAGGTCCTGGCCACCGCGGCGGAGGTTCTGGGCGACGGGCGGGTCAGCGTCACCTCCCGGGGAAACGTGGAGCTGCGCGGCCTCGGGGAGGACTGCGGGACAAGGCTCGCGGAACTGCTTGCCCCGGCCGGTCTCCTGCCGTCCCCGACCCATGAGCGGGTCCGCAACATCGTGGCCTCCCCGGCCGCCGGGCTCGACGGACTCGGCCACGGCGCCGTGCAGTTGTGGGCCCGCGAGCTGGACGAGCTGCTGTGCGCCCGGGAGTGGACGGCGGCGCTTTCCGGCCGATTCCTCTTCGTCCTGGACGACGGGCGGGGGGATGTGGCCGGCCTCGGCGGAGATGTGACCTTGATCGCAGCGGCGTCCTCGGCGGACGGCGAGGGTGCGGACGGGATCCGGGACCCGGACACGCGAGGCGCCTCCACCGCGCTCCTGCACGTCGGCGCCCAGGTCTTCCGGGTCGCCGCCGCTGACGCCGGCGCCGCGCCCCGTGCCGCGCTCGCCGCCGCCGAGGCATTCCTCGAAGCCGCCCGCGGCGCCGGGAACGGGGCCTGGCGGGTGCGGGAGCTGCCCGAGGGACATGAGCCGGACCTGGCAGGGGCCCTCGCCCGGGCCGGGATCGAGGCGGAGCCCGTACCCCCGTCGGATCTCCCCGGTGCCGAGCCGCCCGCCCCCGGAGTCCTCGGCGCCACCGCCCTCCACGTCCTCGCGCCCCTCGGCCGGCTGACGGCCGAACAGCTGCGCGCCCTGGCCGCCTCGGCGGACGAGGTGCGGTTCACCCCGTGGCGGGGCGTGGTCGTCGCCGGGACGCCGGCGGCCACGGCCGGGGACCGGCTGGCCGAGCTCGAGTCGTACGGGCTGATCACCCGCCCCGACTCCCCCTGGGCCGGCGTCAGCGCCTGCACCGGGCGCCCCGGCTGCGCCAAGTCCCTCGCCGACGTCCGCGCCGACGCCGTGCCCGGTCGCGTGGGCCTCCCCGTCCACTACTCCGGGTGCGAGCGCCGCTGCGGCCACCCCCAGCGCTCCGACGGCACCTGGGTCGACGTCCTCGCCGGCGCCGACGGCGCCTACCTGGTGAACGGCGTCCCCACCCCCCGTACCTCCCTGACCGAAGCAGTCGCAACGGCCCGCACAACCCGTACAACGAGATGAGCGAGAACGACACGATGTTCGCCTACGAGAAGGACGGCGCGGAGATCTACCGCCAGTCCTTTGCCACGATCCGCGCCGAGGCGGACCTCGCGGGGCTCCCCGCCGACGTCGCCCAGGTCGCGGTGCGAATGATCCACGCCTGCGGCATGACCGACCTCGTACGCGATATCGCCTACTCGCCGCAGGTCGTCGCCCGCGCCCGGGAGGCGCTGCGCGCCGGCGCCCCGATCCTCTGCGACGCGCAGATGGTCGCCAGCGGAGTCACCCGCAAGCGGCTGCCCGCCGACAACGAGGTGATCTGCACCCTCTCCGACCCGGCCGTGCCCGGCCTCGCCGCCGACCTCGGCACCACCCGCAGCGCCGCCGCCCTCGAACTCTGGCGCGACCGCCTCGAAGGCTCCGTCGTCGCCATCGGCAACGCGCCCACCGCCCTCTTCCACCTGCTGGAGATGATCGCCAAGGGCGCGCCGCGCCCCGCCGCCGTCCTCGGCATACCGGTCGGCTTCATCGGCGCCGCCGAGTCCAAGGACGCCCTCGTGGACCGGGGACAGGAGCTGGGTCTCGACCACCTCGTCGTACGGGGCCGGCGCGGCGGCAGTGCGATGACCGCCGCCGCGATCAACGCCATCGCGACCGAAGCGGAGATCCAGGCATGAGCGGCAAGCTGTACGGAGTCGGCCTCGGGCCCGGCGACCCGAACCTGATGACGGTGGCCGCGGTGAAGGCCATCGCCGAGGCCGATGTCGTCGCGTACCACTCGGCCCGCCACGGCCGGTCCATCGCGCGCTCCATCGCGGCGGAGCACCTCCGCGAGGACCACATCGAGGAGCGGCTCATGTACCCGCTCACGGTGGAGACCACCGACCACCCCGGCGGCTACCGGGGCGCGCTCGACGACTTCTACGAGGAGGCGGCGGCCCGCCTCGCCGCGCACCTGGACGCGGGCCGCACGGTTGCCGTGCTCGCCGAGGGCGACCCGCTCTTCTACGGCTCGTACCAGCACATGCACAAGCGGCTCGCGGACCGCTACGACACCACCGTCATCCCCGGCGTCACCTCGGTCAGCGCGGCCGCCGCGCGGCTCGGCGAGCCGCTGTGCGAGGCCGAGGAGGTCCTGACGATCATCCCCGGCACGCTGCCGGAGGACGAGCTGACGGCCCGCCTGGCGGGCACGGACTCGGCGGTCGTGATGAAGCTCGGCCGGACGTTCCCGACCGTGCGGCGCGCCCTGGAGCGGGCGGGCCGCCTGGAGGACGCGCGGTACGTGGAGCGGGCGTTCATGGCGGGCGAGCGGACCTCCGAACTCGCCGAGGTGGACCCGGAGACCGTCCCGTACTTCTCGGTGGCCGTACTGCCCTCCCGTATCGACGCCGTTCCGCCCGTACGCGAGCGGGGCGAGGTCGTCGTCGTGGGCACCGGCCCGGCGGGCGCGCCCTGGCTGACGCCGGAGTCGCGCGGTGCGCTGGTGAACGCCGACGACCTGGTCGGCTACACCACGTACCTCGACCGGGTCCCGGTGCTGCGGCCCGGCCAGCGCCGGCACGGCTCGGACAACAAGGTCGAGTCCGAGCGCGCCGAGTTCGCGCTCGACCTGGCCAGGCGCGGGCACCGGGTCGCGGTCGTCTCGGGCGGCGACCCCGGTGTCTTCGCCATGGCGACGGCGGTCCTGGAGGTGGCCTCGGAGGAGCGGTACGCGGACGTGCCCGTGCGCGTCCTGCCCGGCGTGACCGCGGCGAACGCCGCGGCGGCCGCGGCGGGGGCGCCGCTCGGCCACGACTACGCGACCATCTCCCTCTCCGACCGCCTCAAGCCCTGGGACGTCATCGCCGGCCGGCTGCGCGCGGCGGCGGAGGCGGACCTGGTCCTGGCGCTCTACAACCCGGGTTCCAAGTCCCGCACCCACCAGGTGGCGGCCGCCCGCGAGCTGCTCCTCGAACTCCGTTCGCCCGAGACGCCGGTGGTCGTGGCACGGGACGTGGGCGGCCCGGAGCAGTCGGTCCGGATCGTCACCCTGAAGACCCTGGAGCCGAGCGAGGTCGACATGCGCACGCTGCTCCTGATCGGCTCGTCCCAGACGCGCGCGGTGGAACGCGGCGACGGCCGCACGATCACCTGGACGCCGCGCCGGTACGGGTGACGCGGTCGGCTTCCGGCTCCCCGGCCCCCGCCGAAACCCCTGGTCGGGGTTCGGCGGGGGGGCGGTAGAGTCCCCCTCCGGCGGATCACCGGCCCCACCCGCACCGCCCTTCCCCCACACCTCATTGGCTTCGTGTTGGTCCGGAAAGGGCCCCTCTCTCTGTGATGACTCGTACTCGGCTGAGCGCGCTGGCCACGACGGCCGCCCTCACCGCCGCCGGCGGTCTGCTGACCGCCACCCCGGCCTCCGCGGCCGTCACCTGCACGTCCCCGGTCTGGACGGCGCAGTACTACGCCAACACCTCGTTCAGCGGCACGCCCAAGCTGACCGCCTGCGACACCGCCATAGCCGAGAACTACGGCACCGGCGACCCGGCCGGCGTCACCCTGCCCAGGGACAACTTCTCCGTCCGGTGGTCCGTCACCCGCGACTTCGGCTCCGGCGGACCGTTCGCGTTCTCCGCCGCGACGCAGGACGGCATCCGCGTGTACGTCGACGGGGTGCGCAAGATCGACCTGTGGCGGAACGTCTCCACGACGCAGTACAAGACCGTCAACCTCACCGTCCCGGCGGGACGCCACACCATCCGCGTGGACTACGTGGCCTGGACGGGCAACGCGAACGTCAGCTTCTCCTACGCGCCCCGCACGACGGCCACCGTCGATACGGTCCGCCCGCTCGCCCCGACCGGCCCGACCGTCGCGTACGACCGGGTCGCCAACAAGGCGACCCTCCGCTGGGCGGCGAACAAGGAGATGGACCTCGCCGGCTACCGCGTCTACCGCCGCCTGGCCACGACGTCCTGGGCCAAGATCAGCGGTACGGCCCTGGTCACGGGCACCTCGTACGTGAACTACCCGCCTGCCACCGGCGAATCGTTCCTCTACGAGGTCCGCGCCGTCGACAAGGCGGGCCTGGAGTCCGTCGGCAGCGCGGACCTGACGGTCGCGAGCGTGGACCGGACGGCGCCGGCCGCGCCGGGCGGGCTGACGGTCACCGACGCGCAGGCCGGAGTGGGCCTGGCCTGGCAGCCGGTGCCCGGGGCGGCGAAGTACCTCGTCCACCGCCAGCGGACAGCCGCCGCCGGGACGACCGAACCGGTCACCCAGGTCGCCACGGTGACCGCGACGTCCTGGAACGACACGGCCGTCACCGAGCGGACCGGCTACACCTACTGGGTCTCCGCCCTCGATGCCGCCGGGAACACCTCCCCGCGGACCGCCGTCTCCGCCACGCACGGCGACTACGCGTCCGCGGCGCCGACCGGCCTGACGGTGGTGGACGACCCCCGGTGGATCATCCTGAACTGGACCGCCCCCGCCGACACGGACGTGGTCTCCTACCGCATCTACCGTGACGGCCTGTTCCTCAAGACCGCCTCCGGCACCAGCAGCACCGACGGGACCGTCAGGTACGGCACGACGTACCGGTACACGGTCGCGGCGGTGGACGGGGCCGGCAACGAGTCCCCGGTCTCCGCCGAGGCTTCGGTCACGACCGAGGGCGACCTGGTCGCCCCTGCGCCCGTCGCCGGTCTGAAGGTGACGGCGCGCGAGGACGGCGAACTCGTGGAGTGGGAGCCGAACACCGAGCCGGACCTCAAGCGGTACGAGGTGCTGCGGGGCGAGTGGCTGGAGAGCGAGGACGGCGAAGGCGTCTGGATGTTCTCGCGCATCGCGTGGCTCGGCGAGGAGACCACCTCCTTCTTCCGGGCGGTCCCGGGCGACGGCGAGACCGTGCGCTACGCCGTCGTGGCCGTGGACGACTGGGAGAACTCGCTCGCCGTGACGGACCTCGACTCCGTCTCCTGGGTCGAGGTCACCGAGTTCGCCCCGTACGCGGGCTGAGCTCCCACCCCGCCCACACCCAGGCGGCGGCCTCCTCGGAGGTCGCCGCCACCGGTACGCCCTCCGGTACCGGCGGGCGGCGGACCACCACGACCGGGATGCCGGCCTCGCGCGCGGCCGTCAGTTTCGGGGCCGTCGCCGCGCCGCCGCTGTCCTTCGTGACCAGGACGTCGATGGCGTACCGGCGGAGCAGATCCCGTTCGCCGTCGAGGGTGAAGGGCCCGCGGTCCAGGAGGATCTCCGTGCGGGCCGGCATCGGGGGTTCGGGGGCGTCCACGGAGCGGACCAGGAACCACTGGGGGCAGTCGGCGAACGCGGCGAGGCCCATCCGGCCGGTCGTCAGGAACACCCTCCCCCTGGGACTTCGTCCTCGGAGGTCCCCCCACCCGAGACCGTTCAGCGCCCCCGCCGCCTCCTCCAGCGAGGCGACCTGGTGCCAGTCGTCCCCCTCGGCCGGGACCCAGCCGGGGCGGCGCAGGGCGAGCAGGGGAACATGGGCGGTGGCGGCCGCCCGGGCCGCGTTGAAGCTGATCCGCTCGGCGAAGGGATGGGTGGCGTCGATGACCGCGTCCACGTGGTGCTCGCGCACCCAGTCGACCAGCCCCTCGACACCGCCGAAGCCGCCGACCCGTACCTCGCCCGCGGGCAACCGGGGGCTGGCGACGCGTCCCGCGAGGGAGCTGGTGACGCGGACGCCGGGGTGCAGGGCCGTGGCGAGGGCGCGGGCCTCGGTGGTCCCGCCGAGAATGAGTACGTGCACGGGAGCCCTTTCATGAGTTCAGGCGGGCGCGACGCCCAACTCAAGCACACGGGTCTGCGCCCCGGCTGGACGACCGGTGCCTGCGCGACGGCGGCGACGACGGCCGCGTACACGGCGCTGCTGAGCGGCGAGTTCCCCGACCCCGTGACGATCACGCTGCCGAAGGGCGGGCGCCCTTCGTTCGCGCTGGCGGCCGAGGAGCTGGCGGCCGGCCACGCCATGGCGGCGATCGTGAAGGACGCGGGCGACGACCCGGACGTCACGCACGGCGCGCTGGTCCGCTCGACGGTACGGATCCTCCCGGCCGGCTCCGGAGTCGTCTTCCGGGCCGGGCCGGGCGTCGGTACGGTGACGCTGCCCGGCCTGCCCCTGGAGGTCGGCGAGCCGGCGATCAACCCGGTCCCGCGGCAAATGATGCGCGCACACGTGGCGGAGGTCGCCGCGGCCCACGGCGGCACCGGCGACGTGGAGATCACGGTCTCCGTCGACCACGGCGAGGAGATCGCCCGCTCCACCTGGAACCCGCGGATCGGCATCCTCGGCGGGCTGTCCATCCTGGGGACGACCGGCATCGTCGTGCCGTACTCCTGCTCGGCCTGGATCGACTCCATCCGCCGCGGTGTGGACGTGGCCCGCGCGGCCGGTCTCACCCACGTGGCGGGCTGCACCGGCTCCACGTCCGAGAAGACGGTGACGACGCTCTACGACCTGCCGGAGATCGCCCTGCTCGACATGGGCGACTTCGCGGGCGCGGTCCTGAAGTACATCCGCCGCCATCCGGTCGACCGCCTCACCATCTGCGGCGGCTTCGCCAAGCTCTCCAAGCTGGCGGCGGGCCACCTGGACCTCCACTCGGCCCGCTCCCAGGTCGACAAGCCGTTCCTCGCCGACCTGGCCCGCACGGGCGGCGCGTCCGATGCGCTCGCCGCGGAGATCGCCACGGCGAACACGGGCCTGGCGGCCCTCCGCCTCTGCGAGGCCGCAGGCGTCCCCCTCGGCGACCTGGTGGCCGCCCGCGCCCGCGACGAGGCCCTCACGGTCCTGCGCGGAGCCCCGGTCGCGGTCGACGTCGTCTGCATCGACCGCGCGGGCACGGTGGTGGGCCGCTCCGCGCCTGCGGGCCCGTAGTCGACTCGCGCATACCGGATGCGGCGCACCGCGCCCGAACCTAGGCTTGCCAGGGCAGAACCCCTATCGAGAGGGAGTCCCATGGCGAAGCGCGGCAACAAGAAGCGTGCCCGCAAGAAGAAGAAGGCGAACCACGGCAAGCGTCCCAACGCCTGACCGTGTTGCCGACGGTGGCCGGGCCCGATCACGGGCCCGGCCACCGTCGTGCGAGAGGACACGTCCCCGGCCGTCCCGCCGGGGACGGAGGGTTCAGCAGACGTGGCGCTCCCGCGCCGGGTCGTAGAGGTGGCTGTCGCGGAACTGCGAGGCTGCCAGCGTCCGGCCGACCAGGATCACCGCCGTCTTCGTGATCCCCGCCTCCTTCATCTGGGCCGCGATGTCCTCCAGCGTGCCCCGCAGCACGATCTCGTCCGGGCGGCTCGCCATCGCCACGACCGCGGCCGGGCAGTCGGCGCCGTAGTGCGGCAGCAGCTCGGAGACGACCCGGTCGACGTACCGGGCCGCCAGGTGCAGGACCAGAAGGGCGCCGCTTCGGCCGAGCGTCGCGAGGTCCTCGCCCTCCGGCATGGGCGTGGCCTGCTGGGCGATGCGGGTGAGGATGACCGTCTGACCCACCGTCGGGACGGTGAGCTCCCGCTTGAGCGCGGCGGCCGCCGCCGCGAAAGCCGGGACGCCCGGCACGACCTCGTACGGGATGTCCAGCGCGTCCAGCCGGCGCATCTGCTCCGCCACCGCGCTGAAGACGGACGGGTCGCCCGAGTGGAGCCGGGCCACGTCCTGGCCGGCCTCGTGGGCGCGGACGATCTCGGCGACGATCCGGTCCAGGTCCAGGTCGGCGGTGTCGACGAGGCGCGCGTCCGGCGGGCACTCGGCGAGCAGCTCGCGGGGGACCAGGGAGCCGGCGTACAGGCAGACGCCGCAGGAGGCGAGGGTACGGGCGCCCCGCACGGTGATCAGGTCGGCCGCGCCCGGGCCCGCGCCGATGAAGTAGACGGTCATGCTCCAACTCCTGATTTCGTTACGGACCACTGCGTGACCGGCATCGCCTGGCGCCAGCCGGTGAAGCCGCCCACCGGGACGGCCTGGGCGACGGCGAGCCGGACCAGCTCCCCGCCGTATTCGCGGTAGCGCTCCGCGAGCAGCGCCTCGGACTCCATCGTCACCGTGTTGGCGACCAGCCGGCCGCCCACGGGCAGCGCCTCCCAGCAGGCGTCGAGCAGGCCGGGAGCCGTCAGGCCGCCGCCGATGAACACGGCGTCGGGGGTGGGGAGACCGGCCAGGCCGTCGGGGGCGGCGGCGGTGACGACCCGCAGCGCCGGGACGCCGAGGGCGGAGGCGTTGCGGGTGATGCGCTCCGCGCGCACGGGGTCCTTCTCCACGGCGACCGCCCGGCAGGAGCGGTGCGCCCGCATCCACTCGATGCCGATCGAGCCGGAGCCGCCGCCGATGTCCCACAGCAGCTCCCCGGGCGCGGGGGCGAGTGCGGCGAGCGTCGCCGCGCGCACGTACCGCTTGGTGAGCTGGCCGTCGCTCTCGTACGCCTCGTCCGGCAGGCCGGGTACGGCGCCGAGCCGGAGCGCGTCGGGGGAGCGCACGCAGTCGAGCGCGATCACGTTCAGGGGGTCGACCGGCTCGTGCGGCCAGGTGTCGGCCGTGCCGTCGACGATCCGTTCGCGCGCGGAGCCCAGCTGCTCCAGGACCCGCATCCGGGTTCCGCCGAAGCCCTTCTCGCGCAGCAGGGCCGCGACCGCGCCGGGGGTGTCGGCCCCCTCGCTCAGGACGAGGAGCCGGCGTCCGTCGTGGAGCGCGGCGGAGAGCGCGGCGAGCGGCCTGGCGACCAGCGAGACCGTCTCCACGGCCTCCAGGGGCCAGCCGAGGCGCGCGCAGGCGTACGAGGCGGAGGAGGGGTGCGGAAGGACGTGCAGGCGGTCGGCGCCCACCGTCTCGGCGAGGGTGCGGCCGATCCCGTAGAACGTCGGGTCCCCGCTGGCCAGGACGGCCACGGAGCGGCCCGCGTGGGCGGCGAGCAGGCCGGGGACGGCCGGGCGCAGGGGCGAGGGCCAGGCGATCCGCTCACCGGGGCACTCGGCCACGGGCAGCAGGTCGAGCTGTCGGGGGCCGCCGATCAGGACCTCGGCGTCGCGCAGGGTCCGGCGGGCGTTCTCGGGAAGGCCGTCCCAGCCGTCCGCGCCGATTCCGACGACCGATATCGCAGCTGGAGGAACGGTGCTCACGTCGGCGAACTCTACGTGAGCCCTTCCCGCTGCCCCCGGGCGGTCACTTCTGGGCGTTCTGCCCCACGTAGAAGAGCAGCCAGACGAAGCCCGCGAACGCGTGCGTCGCGAAGACGTACACGAAGACGCGGAGGAGGACGCCGCGCTCTTTCCAGCGCTCGTAGTCGTCGGACATGCCCACCAGCGTACGGGCGAGCACGGCCACCCTGGATAACCGGATAGTTATCCGGTACGGTGAAGGCGATGAGAGACCCGCGGAATACAGGACGTGGGCGCACGGTTGAGCGTGATGGTTTAAGATTCAACCACTAGCTCCGAGAAGCGCCCCATCGAGAGGTGAGCACGATGCAGTTCGGGATCTTCACCGTCGGCGACGTGACGACCGACCCCACCACCGGCCGCACCCCCACCGAGCACGAGCGGATCAAGAACACGGTGGCCATCGCGCTCAAGGCCGAAGAGGTCGGGCTCGACGTCTTCGCGACCGGCGAGCACCACAACCCGCCGTTCGTGCCGTCCTCCCCGACCACCCTCCTCGGGCACATCGCCGCGCGGACCGAGAACCTGATCCTGTCCACGTCCACGACGCTGATCACCACCAACGACCCGGTGAAGATCGCCGAGGACTACGCCACCCTCCAGCACCTCGCCGACGGCCGGGTGGATCTCATGATGGGGCGCGGCAACACCGGCCCCGTCTACCCGTGGTTCGGCCAGGACATCCGCCAGGGCATCCCGCTCGCCATCGAGAACTACGCCCTCCTCCACAAGCTGTGGAGGGAGGACGTCGTCGACTGGGAGGGGAAGTTCCGCAGCGCCCTGCAGGGCTTCACCTCCACGCCGCGCCCGCTCGACGGCGTCCCGCCGTTCGTCTGGCACGGCTCCATCCGCTCCCCCGAGATCGCCGAGCAGGCCGCGTACTACGGCGACGGCTTCTTCGCCAACCACATCTTCTGGCCCAAGCAGCACACCGAGAAGATGGTCCGCCTCTACCGGCAGCGCTACGCGCACTACGGCCACGGCACGCCCGAGCAGGCGATCGTCGGCCTCGGCGGGCAGGTCTTCATGCGCAAGAACTCCCAGGACGCGATACGGGAGTTCCGCCCGTACTTCGACAACGCCCCCGTCTACGGCCACGGCCCGTCCCTCGAGGAGTTCAGCCGGGAGACGCCGCTGACCGTCGGCTCCCCGCAGGAGGTCATCGACCGCACGCTCTCCTTCCGGGACTACGTCGGCGACTACCAGCGGCAGTTGTTCCTGGTGGACCACGCGGGTCTGCCGCTGAAGACGGTCCTGGAGCAGCTCGACATCCTCGGCGAGGAGGTCGTCCCGGTGCTGCGCAAGGAGTTCGCCAACCTGCGGCCGGCCGGCGTCCCGGAGACCGCCCCGCTCCACCCCGCCCTCACCCGTACGTCGCCCCAGGAGGCGTAAGTCATGCAGACCCTGAAGCTGGTCGCCGTGTCCGCCGGACTGAGCTCCCCGTCCTCGACGAGGCTGCTCGCCGACCGGCTCGCCAAGGCGGCCCAGGAGCGGCTCACCGAGCAGGAGTACGCGGTCGAGGTCCGGGTCGTGGAGTTGCGCGACCACGCCGTCGACATCGCGAAGAACTTCGTGACGGGCTTCCCCTCGGCGGAGCTCCAGAACACGATCGACGCGGTGACGGCGGCGGACGGGGTCATCGCGGTGACCCCTGTCTTCACCGCCTCCTACAGCGGTCTGTTCAAGTCCTTCTTCGACCTGATCGACCCGGACGCGCTGACCGGCAAGCCGGTGCTGATCGGCGCGACCGGCGGGACCGCCCGCCACTCCCTGGTGCTCGACCACGCCCTGCGGCCGCTCTTCTCCTACCTGCGGGCGCTCGTCGTCCCGACCGCCGTCTACGCGGCCTCGGAGGACTGGGGTTCGGGCGGCGACGAGTACACCGACGGCCTGCCGTCCCGGATCGGCAGGGCGGGCCACGAGCTCGCGGACCTCGTCGCGGCCCGGCCGGCGCGGGAGGCCGACGAGGACGAGGTCGTGCCGTTCGAGCGTCAGCTGGCGGATCTGCGCCTGGATTGATCCACTTTGTTACGTTGATGGCGGATGTGCCGTACGACGAACGGAGGTCGGCCATGGCCGGCAGGATCGTGGTGGGCGTGGACGGTTCGGAGCCGTCCCTGAAGGCGCTGAAGTGGGCGGCCGCGCAGGCCGCCCTCACCGGGGACTCGCTCCAGGCGGTGATCGGGTGGGAGTACCCGTCGACCTGGACGGCAGCGCCCGGGGTGCCGCCGGAGTTCAACCCCGAAATGCTCGCCGAACAGTTCCTGGACGAGTCCCTGGCCAAGGCGCTGGACCCGGCCGTCGCCGCCGGCGTGACCCGCACGGTCGTCGGCGGCAACCCGGCCCAGGCCCTGGTCGACCAGGCCGAGGGCGCGTCCCTGCTGGTCGTCGGCGACCGCGGCCGGGCCGGCTTCAAGGCCGCGGTGCTGGGCTCCGTCTCCACCAGGGTGGCCCAGCACGCCCCGTGTCCGGTGGTCGTGGTCCGCGGCGAGTGACGCCGCCTCCCGAGTGACGCCACGTCATGCGCCCGGGGCCCGCCGGGCGCATGATGCCTTCATGGACATCAAGCTGGAACTGATCGGCGTGCCCGTCACCGACATCGACCGGGCCAAGGCCTTCTACGAGCGGGTGGGCTTCCACGCCGACCACGACATCCCGGTCAGCGACGAGATCCGCTTCGTCCAGATGACCCCGCCCGGCTCGGCCTGCTCGATCGCCTTCGGCAAGGGCATCACGGAGATGAAGCCGGGGTCCCTGGACAACATGCAGGTCGTCGTCGCCTCCATCGAGGAGGCCCACGCAGACCTCACCCGGCGGGGCATCGAGGTCAGCGCGATCGACGACCAGCCCTGGGGCTCGTTCGTCTACTTCGCCGACCCGGACGGCAACCGCTGGTCGGTCCAGCAGACCACGCCACGGAACGGCTGACTACTTGCGGTTGTAGAGCCGCATCGTGATCGCCCCGAAGACCACCACGAACAGCGCCGACCACCCCAGCGACCAGGCGATGTCCGCCGCCGGCCAGTTCCCGGCCATCAACTCGCGTACGGCCGTCGCCAGATGCGTCACCGGGCTGTTGTTGACGAACGCCTGCAGCCAGCCGGGCATCGTGCTCGGGTCCACGAAGACGTTGGACAGGAACGTCAGCGGGAAGATCACCATCATGCTGACGCCCATGACCGACTTCTCGCTGCGCAGCATCAGTCCGAACATGGTCCAGATCCACGAGAACGCGAACGAGAACACCAGCAGCAGCGCGACGCCGAGTAGCACGCCGACCACGCCGCCGTCCGGCCGGTAGCCGATGATCATGCCGACGGTCACCATGACCGCCGAGGCGATCAGATAGCGCACCACGTCGCCGAGCAAATAGCCCACCATCGGCGCGGGCCGCCAGATCGGCAGCGTACGGAAGCGGTCGAAGACGCCCTTCTCGATGTCCGTGTTGACCGAGACACCCGTGTACATCGTGATCATCACGACGCTCATCACGAGGATGCCCGGCAGCAGGAACTGGATGTACGCCGAGACCGAGCCGGCCAGCGCGCCCCCGAAGAGGTACGTGTACATCAGCACCATCATGATCGGGAACGCCGTCACGTCGAACAGCTGCTCCGGCACGTGCTTGATCTTCAGCATGGCCCGCCAGCCGAAGGTCAGCGACGCGGAGAGCGCGCTGGGACGCGGCGGGCGGGACTGCCCCACGAGCAGCGCCGCGAGCTCGTCCGTCTTCGGGGCGACGAAGTCGAGGGTGTCGGTGGTCTGCGTGTCCTTGCCGGTGGTGACGGTGGTCATGCCGTCGTTCCCTTCCGGTCGGGGGTCGTGGTGCCGTCGGCCGGCCTGTCCGTGAGCGCCAGGAACACCTCGTCGAGGCTGGGCTGCCCGAGCCCGAAGTTGTCGACCGTGATGCCGGCCCGCGCCAGCTCCGCCAGCGCCCGCGCGGCCTGCTCGGCGGCGCCCAGGTCCGTCCCGTGGCCGTTGACGGTGGCCGTGAGCGCGACCGGGTCCGGGTCGAGCTGCACGGTGGCCTTCAGGGCGTCCTGGAGGACCCGCTCGGCCTCCGGGCGCTGCTCGGGGTGCCGGAGCCGTACGTGCACCGAACCCGAGCCGACGGACGCCTTCAGCTCGCCCTTCGTGCCCTCCGCGATCACCTTCCCGTGGTCGATGACGGCGATACGGGAGGCCAGCTGGTCCGCCTCGTCCAGGTACTGGGTGGTCAGCAGGACGGTCGTGCCCTGGGCGACGACCGCGCGGACGATGTCCCAGACCTGGTTGCGGCTGCGCGGGTCGAGGCCGGTCGTCGGTTCGTCGAGAAAGAGCAGGTCGGGGGTGTTGAGGATGGACGCGGCGATGTCGATACGGCGCCGCATGCCGCCCGAGTAGTTCTTGATCTGCTTGTCGGCGGCCTCCGCGAGCCCGAACGCGGCGAGCAGCTGCGCCGAGCGCTCCCGGGCGGCGGGCCGGGTGTGGCCGAGGAGCCTGCCGAGCAGGACCAGGTTCTCGGTGCCGGTGAGGTCCTCGTCGACGGAGGCGTACTGGCCGGTGAGGCTGACCCGGCCGCGTACGGTGTCGGCGTCCTTGACGACGTCCTTGCCGAAGACGCTGGCCCGGCCGCCGTCGGGGCGGAGAAGGGTGGCGAGCATCTTGACGGCCGTGGTCTTGCCCGCGCCGTTGGGGCCGAGGACGCCGTAGACGGTGCCGGCCGGAACGCGCAGATCGATGCCGTCGACGGCACGGTTCGTGCCGAAGACCTTGACCAGGCCCTCGGTCTCGATGGCGAGGTCGGTCATGCGCTGTCCTCCCGGCTGCCGGGTTCGGGTCCGCTTCAACCAGTCTCCGACGGAGGCGCCCGGGATGCCATGGGGAGGACGGAGGTCCCGGAGGGCGGGTTGGACGGGGAGGAGCCCGGCTCCCCCGTGCGGCGGAGGCGGAACGGCCGTCGGGGCGACGACCGAGGGGGCCTCCCAGCGGCACGCTGAGGGACATGATGAAGATCAAGGCCCTGCCCGACGTGCCCCGTTGGGCTGCCCTCGCCGCCCACGCCGTGCCGCTGATCGTCCTGCCCTCGGGCATCTGGCGGATCGCGCTGACGCTGGGACTGCCCGTCGCCAGGGTCGACGACCCGGGGTTCGCCCAGAACGTGTACCAGATCGTTCTGACCGTCGTCGGCGAGCTGCTCGCCTTCCTCACCCTCGGGCTCGTCCGCTCCTGGGGCGAGGTGTTCCCCCGGTGGATCCCGTTCCTCGGCGGGCGGGCCGTCTCCCCGCGCGGCGCGACCGCCGCCGCGCTGGGCGGGGCGACGGGGCTCGTCGCACTGATCGGCTGGTTCACGTACGTGGCGCTCGCGGGGATCGGACAGAACGCCGCCGGCACGCACACGGACGGCCCGGTCCAGGACGCGCTGTTCTACGCCTGCTACCTCCCGCTGATCGCCTGGGCCCCGCTGCTCGCCGCCGTCGCCGTCGCCTACTACCGCCGCCGTACCGGAGTGCGGTCCGGGGCCGCGCTCGTGGGCGCTCCGGACGCGTCCTCGTGCGTGTAGAACAGGTAGAACGCGGTGAGGAACGTGGCCGCGGCCACCACCAGGCCCAGTACCGTCGCGGACAGCACGCTGACCCGCGACAAGCTGAAGAGGAAGCCGATCGCGCAGCCGGCGAGCACCGCCCAGGCCGCGGCGCGCAGTTCACGTGGCAGGACGCGGCCCCATTGCCGCAGCGCGTACACCGCCCCGGCGAGCACGACTCCGGAGACCAGTCCGAGCAGGACCTGGCCCCAGGTGATGACGCCACCGGAGCGCTGGATCGCCGCCGCGTAGAAGCCGTAGGCGAATCCCAGCGTGACGGGCAGACCCCAGCCGTGCGTACTCATATGCCGTCGCGTCGGCACCGCTGCGTGTGCGGCCATGGCAGGAGCTCCTTCACTCTCGCCCCCCTGCACCCTCCAGGGCACACCCGGAGCCCCTGCCCCCGCAACTGGATCAGCGGTGGTCGGGCTGATCAGCCCGCCGGCCGCACCGCGACCGCGTCGATCTCGAAGAGCATCCCGGGCAGCGCCAGGGACGCGACCCCGCTGAGCGTCTGCGCGGGCAGCCGGTCGCCGAAGGCGCCGTGCAGCGCCTTGCCCAGCACCTCCAGCTTCGCGAGGTCGTGGTCGACGATGTACGAGCCGAGGCGCACGACGTGCTCGAAGCCGAGCCCCACGCCCTCCAGCGCGAGCCGGAGGCGCGTGAAGGACAGCTCGACCTGGGCGGCGAAGTCCCCGGGCACGGGGGCGCCGGTCTCGTCGGAGGCGTACTGGCCGCCGATGAAGACGAGTTCGCCGGGGGCGGAGACGGCGTGGCTGTAGCCGAAGGGGGACGGGTCGTGGAGCGTGCCGGGGTTGGTGATCGAGCGCTGGTCGGTGCTGGTCATGCCGGGTGTGTCCTTCCGGGGAGTACGGCCGCCAGGCAGGCGGCCAGGGTGAGCGCGGCGCCCGTGAGGAGCACCGTGGAGAGCGTGGTCGCGTCGACGAGCAGCCCGCCGAGGAGGGCGCCGAGCGCGAGGGCCATCAGGACGAGGACCGCGCGCCGGTCGGCCCCGGCCGCCCGGAGGGCGATCAGCGGGGCGGAGACGGCGGCCACGAGGCCCGGGACGGTCACCATCAGGCCCGCCGTACCGGCGGACACGCTGAGCTCGGCCCCGACCGGGGTGAGCAGCCCGACCGGCAGCAGCTCCGCCGTCATGACGGTGAAGATGCCGAGCGTGACCGCCCCGACCGGGGCCCACGCCGCCCGTTCAACCTGGATATTCAACATCCAGAATTACCCCCTTGAAAAGCCCTCCCGGCCGGGAGGGCGCGTCGAATGAACAGCCGGGCCGACCGCTCAGGCGTTGGCGAACCAGCGGCGGATACGGTCCGGTGCCGCAGGCGCCTGGCGCTCCGCCCGCTCCCGTACGTCGTCCAGCGTCCGGGCCGCCAGCTCCCGCCGCCAGGCCAGCTCCGCCGCGCCCATCGCGCCCGCGATCGCGCACTCGGCGACGTAGCTCCCGGCCGGCCCGGCGCCGGGCCCCTGCTGCCGGATCTCCGAGCAGCGGAACGCCTCCTCCGGGCCCTCGATCGCCGTGACGACGTCCATGAGGGTGATCCGGTCGAGCGGCCGCGCCAGCCGGAAGCCGCCCTTGGGCCCGGAGACCGAGGTGACGATCCCGGCCCGGGAGAGGGCCTGGAGCTGCTTGTTGAGGTAGGCGGCGGGAAGCTCGTGGTACGCCGCGAGCCGCGCTGCCGTCACCGCCCGCTCCGGCCCGATCCAGGCCAGGTTGAGGCAGCTGTGCAGCGCCCATTCGACGCCCTCGTTCATCCTCATGTCCTGGATATTAGATGTCCAGGATCATGCGGGCAACCCGTTTCCGCCCGGCCCGGCCTCCGCCAGCTCCGCGAGCCGCGCGAGCACCCCCTCCAGGACGCGTACGGGCGGCGACGCGAGGCCCAGCCTGACCGCGTCCACCGCCCCGTGCCCGCTCCCGCCCACCGCGAAGGCCGTGCCCGGGGTCAGCGCGATGCCCCGCTCCGCCGCCGCGGCCACGAAGGTCTCCGCCCGCCACGGCGCCGGCAGCTCCCACCAGCAGTAGTACGCGTGCGGCGAGGTACGGATCGCGTACGCCCCCAGGTGCCGCCGCACCAGCATGTGCCGGGCCGCCGCGTCCACGCGCTTCGCCCCCACGACCTCCGCCACCGTCCCGTCCGCCGCCCACCGGGTCGCCGCCGCGAGCGCCAGGCCGCCCGCCGTCCACGCGCCGGAGCGCAGCGCCCGCGCGAGGTCCTCCACCCGGCCCTCCGGCGCGACGAGATGCCCGACGGTCAGGCCGGGCGCGAGCCGCTTGGACAGACTGTCCACGAGCACCACCCGCTCAGGCGCGTGGGCGGCGAGCGGCGCCGGGCCGTCCGGCACGAGGAACGCCCAGGTGGTGTCCTCGATCGCGAAAAGCCCCGACTCCCGCAGCACGCCAGCCAGTTCGGCCCTGCGCCCCGAACCCGCCGTCATGGACAGCGGATTGTGCAGGGTCGGCTGGACGTACACGGCCGAGATCGGACCCGTACGGTGGGCCGCCGCCAGCGCGTCCGGCCGCATCCCCTCCGCGTCGAGCGCGATCGGCACAAGCCGTACACCGAGCCGCTCCGCCACCGTCTTGACCAGCGGATACGTCAGTGCCTCGACACCCAGCGCACCGCCCGGCGGCACGAGCGCGGAGATCGCCGCCGCGATGGCCTGGCGGCTGTTGCCCGCGAAGAGCACCCGGTCAGGGTCCGGCTCCCAGCCCGCCCGCGCGAGCACCCGCACCGCCGCCGCCCTCGCCTCCGGCGTGCCCACGGCCGCCGCCGGACGCACCGTCGCCTCGGCGAGCACATCAGGTCGGGCGAGGGACGCGAGCGCCCGCGCCATCAGTTCGGACTGCCCCTCCACCACCGGGTAGTTGAGCTGGAGATCGACCGGAGCGTCCCCGGTCGCCTCGGCCAGCGCCGGCCCGGGCAGCGGCGGCGCCGCCCGGACGAACGTGCCGCGCCCCACCTCGCCGACGACCAGGCCGCGGCGGGCCAGCTCGCCGTACACGCGGATCGCGGTGGAGTTGGCGATGCGGTGCCGGCGGGCGAAGGCCCGCTGGGGCGGCAGCCGGTCGCCGGGCCGCAGCCGCCCGTCCGCGATCCGCTCCGCCACCCGGTCGGCGATCCTGCGGTACTCGTCCATCCGACCGACGGCCCCCTCACATTGCACCGAGAGCAAAGATCTTATTGCACCGAGAAGTTCGGGCTGCCTAGCCTTCGGACCATGCCCTCCGCAGAGATCAACGGACTCACGATCGGCTACGAGGACCAGGGCACGGGCCCCGCGCTCGTCCTGATCCACGGCCACCCCTTCGACCGCACCATGTGGCAGCCCCAGATCGACCGCTTCTCCGCCACGCACCGGGTCGTCGCCCCCGACCTGCGCGGCTACGGAACGACCACCGTCGTCCCCGGCACCACCCCGCTCTCCGCCTTCGCCGCCGACCTCGCCGCCCTCCTCGACCACCTCGGCATCGAGGAGTTCGTCCTCGGCGGGCTCTCCATGGGCGGCCAGATCGTCATGGAGTGCTACCGCCTCTTCCCCGGCCGGATCCGCGGCCTCGTCCTCGCCGACACCTTCCCCGCCGCCGAGACCGAGGAGGGGAAGGCCGGCCGCCGCGCCCTCGCCGACCGGCTGATCCACGAGGGCATGAAGGGGTACGCCGACGAGGTGCTCGACCGGATGGTCGCGCCGTACAACACCCACGCCGCACCCCACGTCCACCGGATGATGTGCGCGACCGACCCCGAGGGCGCGGCGGCGGCCCTGCGCGGCCGGGCCGAGCGCCCCGACTACCGGGCGCTGCTCACCACCGTCTCCGTACCGGCCCTGGTGGTCGTCGGCCGCGACGACGCGTACACGCCGGTGGCGGACGCGGAGGCGATGCACGCGCTGCTTCCCGACTCCACGCTGGCGATCGTCGAACGGGCCGCGCACATGCCGAACCTGGAGCGTCCGGCCGACTTCGACGCGGCGCTCGACGCCTTCCTCGGTTCACTCGTTCGGCCCAGCTGAACAAGCCGCGCCCGAGACGGCGACCGGACGATGACCGCATGAGCCAGAACACCGCACCTCCGAGGCAAAGCACCGGTTCAGGCGCCGCCTGGGCCTCCGGCGGCACCATGTTCGCCGGTGTCCTGATGCTGGTCATCGGCGTCATGGACATCCTTCAGGGCATCGTCGCGATCGCCGAGGACGACGTCTACACCCGCGTCGGCGACTACATCTTCAAGTTCGATCTGACCAGCTGGGGCTGGATCCATCTCTGCCTCGGCATCGTCGTGGCCATCGCCGGCGCCGGAATTCTCATGGGCACCGGATGGGGCCGGATCGCCGGTATCGCCCTGGCCTCGCTGAACGTCATCGCCCAGTTCCTCTTCCTGCCGTACCACCCGTGGTGGGCGCTGTTCTCGATGGCGATCTCGATCTTCGTGATCTGGGCGCTGGCCACGGACGAGTTCTACGGCAAGGACACGGTGTGACCCGCGCCCTCGCCGTCTCGGCCACCGTGCTCCTCGCGCTGACCGTTCCCACCGTGACCGGCTGCACCGAGGAGGACCAGCAGAAGGCCGAGGACATCGTCTCCTCCGCCACCGCGGCCGTTGCCTCGGCGGCCCAGGAGAAGATGAACCAGGTCAAGGGCGGGGTGAACGCAACCGGCGACGTGAAGGCCGGGCCGACGAAGGCCGAAGGAGACCGGACCACCGCCGAGATCACCGCCACCAACCCGAGGGACAAGAACGCCGACTACACGATCATGGTCAACTTCCGTGACAGCGACGGCAATCTGCTCGACGCCGTCGTCCTGAACATCGACGGCGTCGAGCCGGGGAAGTCCAAGACCGGTACGGCACGCAGCAATCGCACCCTCGCGGGCGACACGAAGGCGGAAGTCGCCCAGGCACTGCGACACTGACGGTGTGGACCGCGTCCTAGCAGCTCCCCCGAGCTCCGTGCCCGAACCCACCGCGCCCGTACGGCCCAGGCAACGCACCATCGCCTGGGCCGCCGGGCTGCTGGTCGCCGTACCGACCCTGGTCACCGGCTGCCGGCTCCTCGGCACCGACGCGTTCACCCCCGTACCGCAGTTGCTGTCCTTCCTGCCCTGGCTGACCCTTCCGGCCGGTCTCGCGCTGCTCCTCGCCGTGATCGCCCGGCGGCGGCTGCTCGCCGGATGGGCGGCGCTCGTCGTGGCGGTGACCGCCTGGTTCGTCCTGCCGTACGGCCCGGACACGACCACCGCCCGCGGACCCGTCGTCGAACGGCTCCGGGTGCTCACCGCCAACGTCGAGTTCGGCCAGGCCACCGAGGCCCTGGCCGAGGCCGTACGCCGCGAGCGGCCGCAGCTCGTGTACGTCTCCGAGTGCGGCCCCTCCTGCGTCCGCACCCTCACCGCCGCCCTGGGCACGAGCCACCCCCATCGGGCCGTCGTGGGCGGCGAGGGCTCGAGGGGCTCGGTGATCCTGAGCGCGTACCCGCTGACCGCGCGGCCCGCGATCCCGGCCGTGATGGGGATGCCCGGCGCCACCTCGCGGATCGGCGGCCGGACCGTGGAGCTGCGGCTGTCGCACCCGCTGCCGCCGATCCCGCGCCAGGTCCACCTCTGGAAGCGCGAGCTGGGGCGGGTGGAGGACTTCGCCGCCGCGCACCGCGACGACGGGCCCGTGATCCTGGCCGGCGACTTCAACGCCTCCCAGGACCACGCCGCCTTCCGCTCGGTCCTGGACGCCGGCCGGCTGCACGACGCCGCCCGGCTCGCGGGCGGGGCCAGGACCCCGACCTGGCCGCGGGAGGCGCGGCTGCCGCCGTACGTCCAGATCGACCACGTGCTGGTCAGCGACGACTTCCGGGTGCGCGGGGTGCGCTTCCTCGACCTCGCGGAGACGGACCACCGGGCCGTGCTCGCCGAGCTCGACCTGCACGCCGGGCGCTGATCGGCCACGCTGGATTACATGGACCAGATGTACGACGACGACGAGATCCTGGCGAACATCGGCGCCCTCGTCGAGGAGGAGCGGGCCCTGCGGCAGCGGGTCGGCGGACTGCTCCCCGAGGAGCTGACCCGGCTCGCCGAGCTGGAGGTGCAACTGGACCAGTGCTGGGACCTCTTGCGCCAGCGCCGCGCGAAGGCGGAATTCGGCGAGGACCCGGACACGGCGGCGGTCCGCCCGGCATCAGAAGTCGAAAGCTACCGCAGCTAGCCCTCCACCCCCCGTGTGGGCAATCGTCCCGCTGTGGGGGTCCCCCCAGGGCGAAGCCCTAGGGGGAGGGACGGGTGGGCACACGGGACGGCGCCCTTGCC
Organism: Streptomyces sp. NPDC046712; assembly: GCF_040645695.1. Lineage (NCBI taxonomy): Bacteria > Bacillati > Actinomycetota > Actinomycetes > Kitasatosporales > Streptomycetaceae > Streptomyces > Streptomyces sp. NPDC046712. Next base: position 76,222 of record NZ_JBEYYW010000003.1, read on the forward strand.
GGGCCCAGGCCCCCGGTCCGTACGGTGCCTACGGGTGCGGCGCCGTCGCGGGGTCGCGCCCACCCGCTCCCCCGGGGAGGGGTGGGCACCGCCCTGCCGAACGCCTGGCCACAACCCGGTAGTGGGCGGTCGCGCCGTAAGTTGGGGGCATGGCGCGCACCCCCCGGCTCTCCCCGCCCCCCTGGCTCACCGCCGGGCTTCGCCCGACCGCCGCGCCGATTCCATGGGCCGCCGTCGCCCGCGCCTCGATCGCGCTCTCCGCGCCCCTCGCCGTCGGCCTCGCCGTCGACCAGCCCGTCTACGGCGCGCTGGTCTCCATGGGCGCCCTCGCCGGCGTCATCGGCGACACCGCCGACGCGTACCGGATGCGGTTCTACAACATCGCCGTCCCCCAGGTCTTCGGCGCGCTCGGTGTCACCCTCGGCTCCCTCGTCTTCGGCCAGGGCTGGCTCGCCGTCATCGTCCTGACCCTGGTCGCGCTCGTCTCCGGGATGATCTCCTCGATCGGCGCCGTCGCCTCCGTATCGGGCCTGCTGCTCCTCCTCAACGCGGTCGTCGGCGCCGGCCTGCCCATGCCCGAGCCCTGGTGGAGGCCGCCGCTGCTGCTCGGCCTCGGCGGGGTCGTCGTCCTCGTGCTGACCCTGCTCGGCTGGCCCCTGCGCCGCGGCATCCCGGAGCGGTCGGCCGTCGCCGGCACCTACCGGACCGTCGCCGACATCCTCGAAGCCGCCGGAACCGACGCGTACGACGAGAAACGCCAGGCCGTCACCACCTCCCTCAACCAGTCCTACGACCTCGTCCTCGCCCGCCGCACCCGCGTGCACGGCCGCACGCCCGCCCTCGTCCGGCTACTCGCCCAGCTGAACGCCCTGATCCCACTCGTGGAGGCCGCCCCGGCCGCGCACCTCTCGGCGCGGCGGCTCCACCGGCCGCTGCCCGCCGAGATCCCGGCGGCCGTGCGCGAACTGGCCGACGCGGTCGAGGAGGGCCGTACCGGCACGCCCGTCCTCGACCTCCCGGAGGCCACGCGCCCGTCCGAGAAGGCCGTCGACCAGGCCCTGCGCCATGCGGCGACCGTCGTCCACGCGGCGGAGCCCAACCCCTACAACGTCGACGACCGGCTCGGCCGCCCCGCCGCCCTGCGCGTCCGGGTCCGCCGCACCGCCCGCGCCGTGCTGTTCTCCAAGGAGTCCTGGCGGTACGGGCTGCGGCTCGCGCTCTGCATCGGCCTCGCCCAGGCGCTGGTCTCCCTCATCGACGTACCCCGCTCCTACTGGGTCGCCCTCACCGTCACCTTCGTCCTCAAGCCGGACTTCGGCTCCGTCTTCTCCCGGGCCGTGCTGCGCGCGGCCGGCACCGCGGCCGGGCTCGTCGTCGCCGCGCTGATCCTCGCCGAGGTGCCGCGCGGATGGTGGGACGTGCCGGTGATGTTCGTGCTCGCCGCGCTGATCCCGGCCTTCTCCGCGAAGGGGTACGCCTTCCAGACCGCGGCGATCACCCCCGTCATCCTGCTGCTCTCCGACCTCCTCAACCGCCAGGGCTTCGACCTGGTGCTGCCCCGGCTGTACGACTCGCTCATCGGCTGCGGGATCGTCCTCGTCTTCGGATACCTGCTCTGGCCGGAGTCCTGGCACAGCCGCATCGGCGACCGGCTCGCGGACGCCGTCGCCGACTCCGCGGCGTATGTGAACCGGGCGTTCTGCTCACCCCGGGAGGAGGACCCGGCCGCCCGCGTCCGCGCCCGTCGCGTGCTCTACCGCGACCTGTCCGTCGTACGTTCCGAGTTCCAGCGCGCCCTGACCGAACCGCCGCCGACCGGCACCGTGGCCTCCGCCTGGTGGCCGCTGGTCGTCGCCGTGGAGCGGATCGTCGACGCCACCACCGCCGCCCGGGTCCGCGTCGACCACGGCGCCCCGGCGCCCGATCCGGCGGAAGTGGACGCGGTCGAACAGCAGTTGCGGGAGCTCGCCGACGGACTGCGCAGCAGCGACGTCCTCGTGGAGGTACGGGCGGAGCTGAGCGGCGACGAGGAGGGGGTCCTCGCACCGCTGCGCCACGAGGTGACGGCGGCCCGGGCCATCGCGACTCCCCGGCGCGAGACGGACTAAACACCCGACGCGGGGCGTACGGAAGCCCTTACCGGCGGTCACTGAACGGAACCCTCCATACCGCCGTTACCGGAATCCACGGGTGCGACTACGATGCGCTCGATTCACCTTGATCCGTGCTCGTTCCGGCGAACAAGTGACCCGGCGACACGGTCACTTCGTCCTGCACCACCCCCCACGTGCCTCCAAGGACATCCGCCATGCGCACCACCACCGGCAGAGGGCTCCAGCCCAATGTCCTCGGGACCTTCGACACGATCGTCATGGCCGTCGCGGGCAGCGCACCCGCCTACTCGCTCGCCGCCACCACCGCCGTCCTCTTCGGCGCGGTCGGCCTGGCCGGACCGGCGGCGCTGCTCTACTGCGCGATACCGATGCTCGGCATCGTCCTCGCCTACGCCCGCCTCGGCCGGATCGACGTCAACGCGGGCGCCGGGTACTCCTGGGTGGGCCGCACCCTCCACCCCTTCCTCGGCTTCCTCTCCGGCTGGGCCCTCGTCGTCTCCGCGACCGTCTTCATGGTCGCCGGCTCGCTGCCCGCCGGAGCGATGACGCTCTCCCTGATCGATCCGGAACTCGCCGACAACACCCCGCTGGCCGCCGCCGTCGGCGCCGGCTGGTTCCTGATGATGCTGCTCGTCGTCCTCGGCGGCGCCCGACTCACCGTTCGGGCCCAACTGCTCATGTCGGGCGTCGAGATCCTGATCCTCCTCCTCTTCGTCCTCGCCGCCGTCGCCCACCGCGGCCACGCCACCGCCTTCGACTGGTCCTGGTTCGGCTTCGGCCACTTCGACGGACCGGCCGGCTTCGCCTCCGGCGCGCTGATCGCCGCGTTCTACTACTGGGGCTGGGACGTCACGAGCAACCTCAGCGAGGAGACACGCGACAGCCGCCGCACCGCCGGACTCGCCGCCCTCGTCGGCGTCGGCGTCGTCTTCCTGCTCTTCGAGGCGTTCACGGTCGCGGTCAACGTGCTGCTGAGCGCCGGTCAGATCGAGTCGGCCGGGGCGAACGTGCTCGCCGTCCTCGGCCAGGAGATCTGGCCGGGCGTCGGCGGCAAGCTGCTGATCGCGGCGGTACTGCTGTCCACCGTCGCCACCCTGGAGACCACCCTCATCCAGGTGACCCGCTCGCTGTTCGCGATGGGTCGCGACCGCACGATGCCGGCCGCGCTCGGCACCGTGCACCGCCGCTGGAACACCCCGTGGGTGGCGATCGCCGCCGTCGGGGCCGCCGCGCTGCTGATGTTCGGCGCGGCCGCGGCCGCCGGCTCCGTGGGGTCGATCCTCCGCGACGCCGTCTCCGCGATCGGCCTCCAGATCGCGTTCTACTACGGCCTCGCGGGCATCGCCGCGGTCGTCGCGTACAAGGGCATGCTGCTGACCTCCGTACGTAACTTCCTCATCGGCGGGCTCTGGCCGCTCCTCGGCGCCGCGTTCATGCTGTGGGCGTTCGTCGAGTCGCTCGGCGAACTCTCCACGACCGCCCTGGCCATCGGCCTCGGCGGGCTGCTCGCCGGTGTCGTCCCGATGCTCGTGTACTGGCGGAAGGGGAGCGCGTACTACCGTCCCTCCCGGCTCGACGCGGCCCGCGCGCTGGCCGCTGCAGAACCGTTCGGGCGGACCACACCCCGCGCCCGCCGCGCGGACGAATCGCTCGCCACCGATTTCTGACCTCCGACGTCCCACCCCTGACGTCTCACCGCCGGCTTCTGAAAATTTCTGGCTTCCGAACACCTGGCTACTGAACTTCTGGCTACTGAGGGAGGACCCGGATGGCCGCTCTCCGCCGACCGTCCCGCTCGGCGCGCTCCGCACGCTTCGCGCCCGACCTCGACCCGGACTTCGGGGACCGCGCGCTCACCGAGGCGCGCCACGACATGGTCATCGGCCGCTGGCAGGGCGTACGCGACCTGCTGCGGGCCACCGGCGAGGACTGGCCGCGCCGCACGCACCGGCTGCGGCTCCTCGCGCACGCCGCCGCGGGCAGCTCCACGGTCGAGGCCTGGCGGGCGGCCGAGCCGGACAGCCCGGACGCGGCGGTGCTGCGGGCCGCGACCGAGGTGGTCCGGGTCTTCGACACGGCCATCGCGGCCGGCCGGGGCAGCACCGTGGACCGGGGACGGCTCGACGCGACCGTCGACGCCTGCCTCGGCGCCGCCCAGGCGGCGCCCACCGACCCGATGCCGTGGGTCTCGCTGCTCTCGGTGGCCCGGCTCTACGAGGGCGGGGTGCAGCGCCGCGAACTACGGCAGTGGTTCGACGAGTTGCGGCGCAGGGACCCGTACAACACCGAGGGACACGCGCAGCTGCTGCGCTACTGGTCGGCGCGGTGGCACGGCACGCACGGCGCGATGTACGACTTTGCGCGCGACGCGGCGGGAGTGGCACCGCCCGGCTCGCCGCTGCCGGTGCTCGTCCAGCTCGCGCGGGTGGAGGAGTACCGCTACATCGCGGACGGGGCGCTCGGGCGCGGGCCGGTGCGCGGCTTCGACCAGCACTGGAAGCACGAGCTCGCGGTGACGGAGCTGCGCCGGACGCACGCCCGCTGGATCGGCGGCCGGGAACCGGGCCGCCCGGTCGCCCCGGAGGAGGTCGCGGACCTCAACTACCTGGCACACGCGGCCTGTTACGCGGGCCAGGTGGAGGTGGCACGCGAGCTGCTCGGGATGCTCGGGGCCCGGGCGTCGTGGGTGCCCTGGTCGTACACCGGGGATCCGGAGGAGCAGTTCGTACGGTTCAGGGAGGGCCTGGGGGTGGTGTGAGGACGCCCCCCGCGCCCTCACACCACCGTCATCCGGCTCAGACGCCGATGTCGCGGCCGTCCTTGCGCCAGACGGCGACGACGGACGGGCGGACGATCTTGCCGGGGCCGTCGGGCCAGACCGAGGCGGGCTTCTCGACGGACGCGCCGTCGATCTCGCCCGGGTGCTGGACGGCGACCACGACCCGGCGGTCCTGGATGATCGGACCGCAGGTCTCGGCGCCCTTCGGGACCGTCAGGAACTGCTTGAGCTCACCGCGCCGCTCGCCCTGCGTCGCGACACCGAAGAGGCCGTCGTGCGAGCCGAGCTGGTTGCCGTCGGTCGAGAGCCACAGGTTGCCGTACGGGTCGAAGGCGACGTTGTCCGGGCAGGAGATCGGGGAGACCTTGTCCTTGGGGAAGCCCGCGAAGTACGTGGCCGGGTCGTTCGGGTCGCCCGCGACGAGGAAGAGACGCCAGGCGAAACCGTCGGAGGCCGGGTCGTCCCAGTGCTCGGCGAGCTCCAGGACCTGGCCGTGCTTGTTGAGGTTGCGCGGGTTGGCCTCGTCGGCGGGGGCGTAACCGGTCTTGCCGCGGTTGGAGTTGTTGGTGAGCGCGACGTAGACGCGGCCGGTGCGGGGGCTGGGCTCGACGTCCTCGGGCCGGTCCATCTTGGTGGCGCCGACCTTGTCACCGGCGAGGCGGGTGAAGACGTACACCTCCTCGGCGGTCATGCCGGGCACGTGGGACACGTTGCCGGTGGCGAGCGGGATCCACTGGCCGCTGCCGTCGAACTCGCCGTCGTTGGGCAGCTTGCCGGTGCCGTCGATCTCGGCCGGGCTGTCGCCGGTCAGCTTGGCGACGTACAGCGTGCCCTCGTCGAGCAGGGTGAGGTTGTGCTCGCGGGCGGCCCGGGAGTTCCCCTTCTTCATCCGCTTCGACGAGACGAACTTGTAGAAGTAGTCGAAGCGCTCGTCGTCACCCATGTAGACGACCGGACGGCCGTCCTCGGTGAGGCGGGGCTGCGCGGCCTCGTGCTTGAAGCGGCCGAGCGCGGTGCGCTTCTTCGGGGTGGAGTCGGGGTCGTACGGGTCGAGCTCGACGACCCAGCCATGGCGGTGGACCTCGTTGGGCTCCTGCTTGAGGTCGAAGCGCTTGTCGAACCGCTCCCACTTGCGCTCGGTGGCGCCGGAGCCGATGCCGTAGCGCTTGTCGGTGGCGCTGGAGCCGTTGGCGAAGTACTGGTTGAAGTTCTCCTCGCCGTGGAGGGTGGTGCCCCACGGGGTGGTGCCGCCTGCGCAGTTGTTGAGGGTGCCGAGGACCTTGCGGCCGGACGGGTCGGCGGAGGTACGCAGCAGCGCGGAGCCGGCGGCCGGGCCGGTCAGCTCGAACTCGCTGGTGGTGTGCAGACGGCGGTTGAGCGGGTGCCGGGTGACGGGCGTGAGCTTGCCGGAGCGGTACTCCTCCTGGACCACGACGACGGAGAGACCGTGGGCGGCCCAGGCGATCTCGACCTGCTCGCGGGTCGGGTTCTCGGCGTCGTAGCCCTTGAACATCAGGATTTCGTCGGTGTACTCGTGGTTCGCGACGAGGACCTGGCGGTTGTGCTCACCCCGGAGCGGGAGGAGGCTCAGGAAGTCGTTGTTGTACCCGAACTGCCCGGCCTGCGCCTTGGCGGTCTGCTTGTCGGCGTCGAAGGCCGGGGCGCCGCGGAGGATCGGCTCGCCCCAGCGGATGACGATGTTCTGCTCGTAGCCGGCGGGCACGGTGACCTGGTCGGCCGTGTTGGGCGCGACGGGCGTGAAGCGCAGGCCGCGGGCGCCGTCGATGCGTCCGGGCCGGCTGGTACGGGCCTCGGCGATCGGGGCGTTGCCGACGACGGCGCCACCGGCGGCGGCCGCGACGGTCACGACGGCGGCGGCGCGCATCAGGGAGCGGCGCGAGTAGGCACTGGCTATGACGTCGCCGACGTACTCGTTGTCGCTGGTGTTGGGCACCTCGTGGAAGCAGGCGTCACCACAGCGGTACCGGCAGGTGAGGGCGGAACGGCCGCCTCCGTGCGGGTTGGTGCTCAGCAGCGGCAGCAGTTTGCGCACTTCGTCCTCCTCCGGCGCACACTGCGCCCCCATGGTTCCGACATGGCGTCGGAAATCCGTTCGGCGGTGACGTTATGTGTGCACATCTGCACGGGGGCGGCGCCGGAGTGAACGTCGGATGAATGGGCGGGAACCGGGGGCATTCGGGGGGCGGTTCGAGGGGCGCTTGGGGCGCCGATGGCGACACACCAGGGGCCGCTAACCTTACGTGTCCGCCCTGGCCAGGGATGATTCCTCCCAGTACGGACATTCATCGCACCCAACTCATGCGAAAGGCCTCGCCCATGGGCATTCGGAGCTTGCTGCGCAAGGTGTTCGGACGCGACCGTGCGGATCAGCACGACGAAACTCCGGCAACCTCCGTCCCGCCCCAGGCGGACCGCGCGACGTCTGAGGAGCCCCAGTCGGTGACGCTGCCGTCCCCGACCCCGGCGGAGTCCGCGACCGAGCGGGCGACGGAGCCGGTGGCGGCCGAGCGTACGACCACCCGCCCGAAGGAGTCGGCGGCCCAGCGCGCCGCGGACGACCTGGTGGCGGCGGCCTTCGACAACCCGAAGGTCCCGGGCGCCCGAACGGCGGAGCCGGAGCCGACGACCGAGACCCCGGAGGCGGCTGTCACGGCCGAGGCCGAGGCCCCGGCTGTCGCGGACGAGGCCAAGACCGAGGCCGCCGCGGACGAAGCCGGGACCGAGGTAACCGCCGAGGCCCCCACCGCGGACGAGGCCGGGACCGAGATCGCCGCCGAGACGCCCGCCGGGCAGGACACGACGGCGTCCGCCGACGAAGCCACCGGCCCGGAGGGCGCGGCCGTCGCCGACACGGTCGCTTCTGAGGTCGCCGAGCCGGCCGAGCAGGTCGAGGCCGAAGGTGACACGGACACGTCCGCCGACGCCACGGCGGAGCCGCAGGCCGTCGCCGCGGACGCGGAGAAGCCGGCCGCCGAGGCCGAGGCGGCCTCTGTCGCGGACGAGCCGCACTCCGCACTCGACGCCGAGAGCACCACGTCGACCGACGCGTCCCCCGCCGCCGAGTCGGTCGAGCCGGCCCCGGAGGCCGCGACCGAAGCCGAGGACGCCGCCGCAGCGGAGCCGACGGCCGAAGCCGCGCCGGAGGCGTCGGAGAAGGCTGCCGCCGACGAGCAGACCACCGTCGCCGTGGCGGACGCCGACACCGCGCCGGAGGCGTCGGACGAGGCCGCAGCCGAGGACGAGCAGGTCACCACCCCCGTGGCGGAGGCCGACGCGGACGAGGCGCAGGCCGCCGAGGCCCCGGAGGCGGCTGTCTCCGAGGGCGAGCAGATCACCGCCCCCGTGGCGGACGCCGACACCGCGCCGGAGGCGCAGGCCGCGGACGCCGCCGCGGCGGAGCCGCAGACCGAAGCCGCGCCGGAGGCGTCGGACGAGGCTGCCGCCGAGGACGAGCAAGTCACCGCCCCCGTGGCTGAGGCCGACGCGGGCGAGCCGGAGGCGCAGGCCGCCGAGGCCCCGGAGCCCGCGACCGACGCGGCGGAGCCGCAGGACGTACTCGTCGCCGAGGCGACCGCGTCGGACGAGGCTGCCGCCGAGGACGAGCAGACCACCGCCCCCGTGGCGGAGCCGACGGCCGAAGCCGTCGCGGACGAGACCGCCGCCCCGGCCGAGCAGGCCGAGGGCGAAGGTGACACGTCCACCGACGCCACGGTGGAGCCGGAGACGGTCGCCGCGGACGTGGCGGCGCCGGTCGCCGAGGAGCCGCAGGACGACCCCGCGCCTCAGGCGGTCGCCGCAGACGTCGCCGCGCCGGTCGCCGAGGCGGCCGAACCCGAGCCGGAGGCGCAGGACGCCGCCCCCGCCACCCCGCTCGCCAAGGTCAAGGCCGACGCCCCGTACCTCGTCGAGGCGTACAAGGCCGCCGGGGCCGTGCTCAAGAAGCAGGGGCTCGTCGGGGCGCGGGCCGCCGTGTATCTCGTCGTCGACCGGTCCGGGTCGATGCGCGGGTACTTCAAGGACGGCTCCGTGCAGCGTCTCGCCGAGCAGACCGTCGCCCTCGCCGCCCACCTCAGCGAGGACGCCACCGCCACCGCCGTCTTCTTCTCCACCGACATCGACGGCACCGCCGAACTCCGCCCCGAGGGCCTCGAGGGCCGCATCGACGAGATCAACGCGGGCCTCGGCCGCCTCGGCCGTACCAACTACCACCGCGCCGTCGAAGAGGTCCTCGCCCACCACGAGAAGGCCGACCCGACCCGACCCGCGTTCGTCGTCTTCCAGACCGACGGCGCTCCCGAGTCGAAGACCGCCGCCACCCAGGCACTCGCCGAGGCCGCCGACCGCCCGATCCACTGGCAGTTCGTGGCCTGGGGCGAGGAGGACAACAAGGCCTTCGACTACCTCCGTAAGCTCACCGCCCCCCGCACCGGCACCTTCCTCGCCGGCGCGACCCCGTCCGAGACCGCGCACCCCGCCTTCTACCGCGGGCTGCTCGCCGACTGGCAGAACCAGTAGGAACCGGAACCAGCACCAGTAGGAACCGGCGCCAGTAGGAACCAGTACGCGCCTACCTGGTGGTGACGGGCAACGTCACCGTCACCACCAGGCCCCCGCCTTCCTCCACCCCCCGTGCCACGGCCCCCACCGTGCCGCCGTGCGCCACCGCGATCGACCGTACGATCGACAGCCCGAGCCCCGCCCCGGGCCCCATCCGGTCGCGCCCCTCCCCCCGCCGGAACGGTTCGAAGAGCCCCGGCACATCGCCGGCCGCCACCACCGGCCCGGTGTTGACGACGGTCAGCACCCCGCCCTCGACGCGCACCTCCACCGTCCCGCCGCCCGGCAGGTTGTAGGCGACCGCGTTGGCGACCAGGTTCCGTACGAGCTGCCCGAGCAGGACCCGGCTCCCCCGTACGACTCCCCCCTCTCCCGACACCTGCCCGGACACCTCCACCCCGTACGTCTCGCACTCCTCCGCGACCACGTCCCCCAGCCGTACGTCCTCCCGTGCCTCGAGACCCCGCTCGCTCCGGGCGAGCAGCAGCAGCCCCTCGATGAGCCGCTCGCTGCGCCGGTTGGAGTCCAGCAGCACCTGCTTGACCTCGGAGGAGTCGTCGAGCCCGACCTGGATCGCGGTGCGCTGCGTGGCGAGCGGGGTCCGCAGCTCGTGCGAGGCGTTCGCGATGAACCGCCGCTGGCTGTCGAAGGCCGCCTCCAGCCGGACGAGCAGCGCGTCGATCGTGTCGCCGAGCTCCTTCAGCTCGTCGTCCGGCCCGCTCGCCGCGATCCTCTCGTGCAGGTTCCGCTCCGAGAGCCGCCGCGCCCGGGCGGTCATCTCGTGGACCGGTCGCAGCACCCGCCCGGCGGTCCACCAGCCCACGACGACCGCGCCGAAGGCCATGACGACCAGGGCGAGGCAGGACCACATGAGCCACTGCTCGCCCGCCGCCCGGCTGACGTCGTCACTCAGCCGGTACGCGGTGACGGTCTCGAACGGCGCCGCCACCCGCACGCGCGCCGCGATGGCCTCCGCCTCCCCGTCCGTACCGGCCCGGGAGAGCAGGTTGACCACCCCGAGCAGGCAGCCCCCGAGGACGACGAAGACGCCTCCGTACACGAGCGCGATCCGGGTCCGGATCGTCGATCCCGAGCCGAGCAGACCCTCGCTCACAGCACGTACCCCACGCCCTGCACGGTACGGATCAGCGCGGGCTCGCCGAGCTTCGCGCGCAGCTTGCTCATGCAGACCCGTACCGCGCCCGTGAAGGGGTCGGTGTGGGCGTCCCAGGCGCGTTCCAGGAGCTCCTCGGCGGAGACCGTGGCCCCGTCCGCCTCCAGCAGGACCTGCAGCACCGAGAACTCCTTCGGGGAGAGGTCGAGCGCGCGCCCCTCCCTGGTCACGGTCCGCCGGACGGTGTCCATCCGTACCCCCGCCCGCTCCAGCTGCGGCGGTACGGGACGGGCGCTGCGCCGTCGCAGCGCGCGCACCCGGGACACCAGCTCGGGGAACTCGAAGGGCTTGCCGAGGTAGTCGTCGGCGCCGAGGTCGAGCCCCTCGACCCGGTCCTCGGTGGAGGCGGACGCGGTCAGCATGAGGATCCGGGTCCTGGCGGCCCCGGCGACGAGCTCGCGCGCCACGTCGTCGCCGTGGACGCGGGGCAGGTCGCGGTCGAGGACGACGACGTCGTAGTCGTGCAGGCCCAGGTAGGCGAGGGCGGCGTCGCCGCTGTAGACGGTGTCGACGGCGAAGCCGGCCCGCCGCAGCCCGGTGGCGACGAGCTCCGCGAGGACCTCCTCGTCCTCGGCGACCAGTACGCGCATACGTTCCTCCCTCACGCCCGCTTTCTACGCGGGGGAACGTTTCGCGGACCTCTCCGTCTCCCGTCCCGCCCCACCCCCGGTTATCGATGTGAGTGGATCTTGAAGTGGCCGTTAGGATTTCGACCATGGCGGCCACTGGATCCGAGAAGCAGGGGGCGAAGGCGTACTACGTCTCGACCCCCATCTACTACGTCAACGACGCTCCTCACCTGGGCCACGCCTACACGACCGTCGCAGGCGACGTGCTCACGCGCTGGCACCGTCAGCGCGGCGAGAAGGTGTGGTACCTCACCGGCACGGACGAGCACGGTCAGAAGATCATGCGCACGGCCGAGGCGAACAACGTCACGCCCCAGGCCTGGTGCGACAAGCTCGTCGAGGAGGCGTGGAAGCCCCTCTGGGAGCACCTGAACATCGCGAACGACGACTTCATCCGGACGACGGAGAAGCGTCACACCGATCGCGTCCAGGAGTTCGTGCAGGACCTGTACGACAAGGGCGAGATCTACAAGGGCGGGTACGAAGGCCCGTACTGCGTGGGCTGTGAGGAGTACAAGCTCCCCGGCGATCTCATCGAGGCGGAGGACGGCACGAAGCTGTGCTCCGTCCACAAGAAGCCGGTGGAGATCCTCAAGGAGGAGAACTACTTCTTCAAGCTGAGCGAGTACGGCCCGAAGCTCATCGAGTTCTACGAGTCGAACCCCGGCTTCATCCAGCCGGAGTCGGCCCGCAACGAGGTGCTGAACTTCGTCAAGCAGGGCCTCGAGGACCTCTCGATCTCGCGCTCGACGTTCGACTGGGGCGTCCCGGTCCCCTGGGACGACAAGCACGTCATCTACGTGTGGATCGACGCGCTCCTGAACTACGCGACGGCGGTCGGCTACAACGAGAACCCCGAGAAGTTCGACGAGACCTTCCCGGCGAACGTCCACCTCATCGGCAAGGACATCCTGCGTTTCCACGCGATCATCTGGCCGGCGATGCTGATGGCCCAGGGCCTGCCGGTGCCGGGTCGCGTGGCCGCGAACGGCTGGCTGATGGTCGGCGGCGAGAAGATGTCAAAGTCGAACCTGACCGGCATCAAGCCGCAGGACCTGACCTCGCACTTCGGCGTGGACGCGTACCGCTGGTACTTCCTGCGGGCGATCGCGTTCGGCCAGGACGGCTCGTTCTCCTGGGAGGACTTCACCGCCCGCTACACCTCCGAGCTCGCCAACGACTACGGCAACCTCGCCTCGCGCGTGGCGGCCATGGTCGGCAAGTACTTCGAGGGCGCCCTGCCGGCCGCGACGGCCGACGGCGACGCGGAGAAGGCGATCCACGAGGGCCTGGCGAAGGCCGTCGCGACCGCGGACCAGAAGATCGGCGAGGAGCTGGACTTCCAGGGCGGCATCCTGGCGATCTTCGACTTCGTGAAGCAGGTCAACGGCTACATCACCGAGCAGGAGCCCTGGAAGGTCGCGAAGGACGAGTCGGAGACGGGCCGCGCCCGTCTGGCGACGATCCTCTACACGGCCGCCGAGTCCCTGCGCGCGGTCGCGGTCCTGCTGAACGCGATCATGCCGGAGACCTCCCAGAAGCTCTGGGACTCCCTCGGCGCCGAACCCACCCTGGGCGCCCTCGCCGCCCAGCCGGTCCAGTCGGCCGGCGAGTGGGGCCAGCTCCAGGCGGGCACGACGGTGACGAAGGGCGCGGTGCTCTTCCCGCGCCTGGAGGAGCCGAAGAAGGACTGACCTCCTTCCTCCCGTACGCACACGGCTGTGGCCGCCGCTCCCTCCGGGGGGCGGCGGCCACAGCCGTCTCGCGCCCAAGTCCGGCCCGCTGCCGCTTCGAACCCGTGGGTGACACAGCGGGCTCACAGCTCGGCGCGAGCCGGCGCTCAGGTCCGGGACCTAGCCTGCCGCGCATGAATGTGAGCCGTGAGGACGAGGGGCTGGCACGCGTCGCTGTGGAGGGGCTGCTGGCCGCGGTCGCGTTGACGTCCACGCCGGGGCTACACGAGGTGGACCTCGATGCTCTGCGGTGGTCCGCCGAGGCGTTGGGGGTCGGGTTCGCGGCGATGGCGGCGGTCGCGCGGCGGGTGGGGGAGCCGAGTCGGGGGCTGCGCGAGGAGCTCGGGGCCGTCGGGCGGGCCGCGGAGCGGGACATGGCGCGGGCCGACGGGGGCAGGGGGCTGCACCACGGGGCCGTGTGGCCGCTCGGGTTGCTCGTGGCGGGGGTCGCCCTCGCGCCCGGTGGGGACGTGGAGGAGATCACCGCGCTCGCGGGGCGGATCGCGGCGCACCCGGACCGGAAGGCTCCGCGCAGGCCCTCGCCCGGGTCGGCCGTCTCGGTCCGGTACGGGGCCGCGGGTGCGAAAGGTGAGGCGCGCGCCGGATTCCGCACGTGCGCAAGGCGTTGGCGGCCCTGGGCGCCGCGCGGCGGGCCGGGGCGCGGGAACCGGCGGCGCGGCTCGACGCCCTGCTCACGATCATGACGACGCTCCAGGACACCGGCCTGCTGCACACCGCGGGCCCGCACGGCCTGCGCGAGGTGCAGGACGGGGCACGCGAGGCCTCGCTGGACACCTGGCCCCCGACGACCTCGACCGTCGGCTGCGCGCACGCGGCCTGCGCCCCAGGGGCAGCGGCCACCTGCTCGCCGCTGCCCTGTTCCTGGACGGGCTCCGTGGTTAGGAGGACGTGCCCGTGTGGGTCTCGTCCGGGTCGACGCCCATCGTCAGCGTGGCGACGACACCCTTCGCGATCTTCCCCTTGGGGTACTTGAGGGTGAGCAGCCCGCCCTCCGCCCCGTTGCCCGGGTAGATGGTGTCCGCGTCGAGCGTCGTACGTTCCGTCGTGCTGGTGGAGTACGGGGCGACCTTCGCGCAGTCCAGGACGGCGGACTCGGCGAAGAACAGCTGGCCCGTGTGGCAGGTGTGGCCGCCCTCGTAGCCGGAAGACGTCATCTTCCCGCCCACGTGCACCTTGGTGTGGATGTGGACGCAACGGCCCCGGTACCAGCCGGGGAAGACCGTTCCTCGTGCGTCCACACACGCGCACGTACGCACCTACGCGAAGGGCCCGGAACCGTCGTACGGTTCCGGGCCCTTCGGTCATGCTCAGCGCGAGGCGTCCGGGTGGACGGCCTCCGTGATCGGGCGGCCGTCGGCCGGCTTCTCCACGGTCTTCTCCACCGGCTTGCGCAGCTGGATGTTCAGCTCGCGCAGGCGCGCCTCGTCCAGCTCCGTCGGGGCGCCCATCAGCAGGTCCTGCGCGTTGCCGTTGAGCGGGAAGGCGATCGTCTCGCGGATGTTCGGCTCGTCGGCCAAGAGCATCACGATGCGGTCCACGCCCGGGGCGATGCCGCCGTGCGGCGGGGCGCCGTACTCGAAGGCGCGGAGCATGCCCGCGAACTCGTGCTCGACCGTCTCGCGCGAGTAGCCCGCGATCTCGAAGGCCTTGAACATGATCTCGGGCTCGTGGTTCCGGATCGCGCCGGAGGACAGCTCGATGCCGTTGCAGACGATGTCGTACTGCCAGCCGAGGACGTCCAGCGGGTCCTGGGTCTCCAGGGCCTCCAGGCCGCCCTGCGGCATGGAGAACGGGTTGTGCGAGAAGTCGATCTTGCCGGTCTCCTCGTCCCGCTCGTACATCGGGAAGTCGACGATCCAGGCGAACCGGAAGACGTTCTCCTCGAACTGGCCGGCGCGCTTGGCGGCCTCGACCCGGACCGGGCCCATGATCTTGGAGACCTCGTCGAAGTCGCCCGCGCCGAAGAAGACGGCGTGGCCGGCCTCCAGGCCGAGACGCTCGACGAGAACCTTGACGTTCTCCTCGGTGAGGAACTTGGCGATCGGGCCGGTCAGCGCGTTGCCCTCGCCGACGCGGACCCAGGCCAGGCCCTTGGCGCCGAGAGAGACGGCGAAGTCGCCGAGCGAGTCGAAGAACTTGCGCGGCTGGTCACCGGTGTTCGGCACCGCGAGCGCACGCACGTGCTTGCCCGCGAAGGCCTTGAACTCGGAGCCCTCGAAGACGTCGGAGATGTCGACGAGCTCCAGGTCGGTGCGCAGGTCCGGCTTGTCGTTGCCGTACTTGAGCATCGACTCGCGGAACGGGATCCGCGGGAACGGGGAGGTGACGTGACGACCGCCGCCGAACTCCTCGAAGATCTCGGTCATGAGCTTCTCGATCGGCTGGAAGACGTCCTCCTGCTCGACGAAGCTCATCTCGACGTCGAGCTGGTAGAACTCGCCCGGCGAACGGTCCGCGCGGGCGTCCTCGTCGCGGAAGCACGGCGCGATCTGGAAGTAGCGGTCGAAGCCCGAGATCATCAGCAGCTGCTTGAACTGCTGCGGCGCCTGCGGCAGCGCGTAGAACTTGCCCGGGTTCAGGCGGGACGGGACCACGAAGTCACGGGCGCCCTCGGGGGAGGTCGCGGCCAGGATCGGGGTCGCCATCTCGTTGAAGCCGAGGGCCACCATCTTGGAGCGGATGGCCGCGATGACGGCGGAGCGCAGCATGATGTTGCGGTGCATGCGCTCGCGGCGCAGGTCGAGGAAGCGGTACTCCAGGCGCCGCTCCTCGTTCACGCCGTCGTCGGTGTTGACGGTGAACGGGATCTGCTTGGCCGCGCCGAGGACCTCGATGTCGGCGGCCTCGATCTCGATCTCGCCGGTGGGGAGCTCCGGGTTGACGTTCTCCGCGCCACGCGAGACGACCTTGCCGTCGACGCGGACGACGGTCTCCTTCGTCAGCTTGTCGAGCACCTCGGCCGCGGCGGTGCCGGGCCGGGCGACGAGCTGCGTGATGCCGTAGTGGTCGCGCAGATCGATGAAGAGGATGCCGCCCAGGTCGCGCCGATTGTGCAGCCAGCCGCTCAGCCGGACGTCGGTGCCGACGTCAGAGGCGCGGAGCTCGCCGCAGGTGTGGGACCTGTACCGATGCATCGTCGTTCATCCAGTCTTCGGGATCTGAGGAATCTAGGGGGTTGACCACCGCACAGGGCAGACCCGACCAAGACTACCGGGAGACCCAAGATCGCATTTCGAATACGCTCAGTGGCGACCTGGAGTCCGATATTCATAAAGTGGGGCAATGCGCACCGAGGACGTCCTGGCCGCGATCGCGACCGGCCTGTGGCGCTGGGACAACGCTTCCGGGATCGTCACGCTCGACGCCGAGGCGGCCCGGCTGCTCGGGCTGCCCTCCGAACCGGTCCAGCTCACGGAAGCCGCCGTACGCTCCCGTTTTCATCCCGTCGACTGGAACGAGATCGACGGGGTCGTGAACCTCGCCGTGGCCGAAGGGACCCTCGCCGAGTCCCGGCTGCGGATCATGGACGGGAACGGGCGGGTGCTCCGTACCGTACGGAGCAGGTCCAAGCCGCTCATCGAGGGTGACGACTACCAGCTCGTCGGCACCCTCCAGGAGGTCGCCGAACCCCAGCCCGGCACCGCGGCCCGCACGCCCATCACCGGCGACTGGCGCCGCTCCCGCGAGGCGTTCCTGCTCGACGCCGGCCGGGCGCTGGCCGAGGCCCGGTCGACCGCCGAGGTGCTGCGGGTCGCCGCCTCCCTCTCCATGCCGGGCTTCTCGCCCGACGGGCTCGCCGTCTTCGGGGTCGCGGGCGAACGGCTGACGATCATCGGCCACCACGGGCACAGCGCGGGCGACGAGGGTCCGTTCACCTCGATGTCGGTGGACACCGACTACCCGGCGGCCGAGGTCGTACGGACGGGGCGGGCGATCTACCTGCCGACGCCGGAGGAGTACCTGCGGCGTTTCCCGGTGACCTGGCCGCTGGCGCAGCGCTTCGGCCGGCAGTCCTGGGCCTACCTGCCGCTCATCGTCGCCGGGCGCACCATGGGTGCCTGGATGGCCGCCTTCAAGCACCCGGTCGCCTTCACCCCCGACGAGCGGTCCGTCCTCACCACGGTCGCCCGGATGCTCGCCCAGGCGCTCGCCCGGGCGGGGGTCGCGGAGTCCGAGCGCGAGCTGTCGCTCGGCCTCCAGCGCACGATGTTGCCGGTCCTCGGGCCCGGGATCCCGGGCCTGCACGTCGCCGCGCGGTACGTCCCCACCGGCGGCGGGCTCCAGGTCGGCGGCGACTGGTACGACATGATCCAGCTCCCCGGCGGACGCATCGCACTGGTCATCGGCGACGTCCAGGGCCACGACGTCCGCGCCGCCGGGCTGATGGGCCAGCTCCGGATCGCTTTGCGGGCCTACGCCTCCGAGGGCCACCGGCCGGACGCCGTCCTCTCCCGCGCCTCGCGCTTCCTGTACGGGATCACCGACGGGGACGGTGACGTACCGAGCGGCAGGGGTGCGGAAGTCTCGGGCGTGGGCATCTCGGGCGGGGGCATCGGCGCGGGCATCTCGGGCGTGGACGGGCACGGCAGGCGTGCGCACGACGGCGGGCCGCGCTTCGCGACCTGCCTCTACCTGGAGATCGACCCGGTCACCGGTGTCGTGGACATCGCCCGGGCCGGACACCCCGACCCGGCGGTCCGGATGACAGACGGAACGGTTCTTCTGCGTCCCACCGCCGGCGGGCTCCCTCTCGGCATCGACCCGGACACCGACTACCCCACCACCCGGTTCACGCTGGAGCCCGGCGAGACCCTGATGATGTGCACCGACGGGCTCCTGGAGACCGGCGGCCACGACCTCGACACCGGCTGGAAACGCGTCCGCGACCTGCTCGAAGGGCACGACGGGGACTCCCTCGAGGACCTGGCCGACAGCCTCGTCGAGGCCGTCCACGGCCCCGGCTCCCACCACACCACGGGGCCGCTCGCGGACCGGCGCGAGGACGACATCGCGGTCCTGCTCCTGTCCCGCCAGGGCCCGGCCGTCCGCGAGGCGCCGCGCCGCACGATGATGACCGTCGCCCAGGCGGAACCCCAGCGGATCGCGGCGGCCCGCCAGCACCTGCGCCAGCTGCTGCACGACTGGACCGACGAGGACCAGATCGACTCGGCGGTCCTGATGGTCTCCGAGATGGTCACCAACGTCCTCATCCACACGGACGGCGACGCCCTCCTCGTCGCGGAGGTGACCTGCGGCGACGACTCCCGCCGACTGCGGGTGGAGGTCTCCGACGCCAGCGACGAGCTGCCCCACAAGCGGCACCCGGGCGAGATGGCGTCGTCCGGACGCGGTCTGGTGCTGATGGAGATGCTGGCGCACGCGTGGGGCGTCGACCCGCGGGGCGAGGGCAAGTCGATCTGGTTCGAACTGACCGAACCGGCCTCGGGGAAGGGCTGCTGCGCGTAGTCGCCCCCGGGGAGCCGGCGCAAAAAACGCGACGCGCACGGGTGGGGAGGACACTGGTGTCGTACGACCGCCGCCGGGGGGACCACGGAGCATCCCATGGACACCCACAAGGTCGGAAGCGACACCACCGTCCTGGCCGACAGCCTCGAAGTACCGGGGATCGGCCACATCCCCGCCAACGCGTACGTCCTCACCGCCAAGGAACCGGTCGTCGTCGACACCGGGCTCTCGATAGCCGACCGGAACTTCGTCAGCACGCTCGGCGCGGTCATGGACCCCGCCGACGTCCGCTGGATCTGGCTCACGCACCCCGACCGCGACCACACGGGCGGCATCTTCGACCTGCTCGTGGCCGCGCCCCGGGCGAAGGTCGTGACCACCTTCATCGGCGCCGGGATCATGACCACCGAACGCCCGCTGCCGATGGACCGCGTCTACTTCCTCAACCCCGGCCAGTCCCTCGACGTCGGTGACCGCATGCTGCACGCCTTCAAGCCGCCGCTCTTCGACAACCCCGCCACCGTCGGCTTCTACGACGAGAAGACCCGGATCTGCTTCAGCTCCGACTGCTTCGGCGGACCGATGCCGACCTCCGAGCTCGCCGAGAGCGGGCACGCGAACGACCTCAAGCCGGAGGAGCTGCAGCAGGCTCAGCTGCTGTGGGCGACCGTGGACAGCCCCTGGGTGCACGTCGTTGACCCGGTGAAGTACCGGGCGACGATCGCGCCCCTGCGGGAGATGAACCCGGAGATCGTGCTCAGCACGCATCTGCCGCCCGCCGTGCGGATGACGGACCTGATGATCGAGACGATCACGATGGCCCCCGACGCGGACCCGTTCGTGGGACCGGACCAGGCGGCGCTCGAGCAGATGCTGGCCTCCTTCGAGCCGGGTGGCATGCCGGCCGCCACCTGAGTCACTCCGGAGCGGGTGGGGCATGCCGGCCCGGAACCTGAGTCACTCCGGGGCGGGTGCCATGCCGCCCCGGAAGCTCAGTCACTCCGGGGCGGGCTCCTCCGATGTCCCTTCCTCCGCCCCGTACCGGCTCCGCAACTCGCCGATCACCCCGAAGGCGGCCGCCGTCACCGGTACGGCCAGAAGCATGCCCAGGATCCCGGCGACGGACGCCCCGGCCGTGATGGCGAGCATGACGACGGCGGGGTGCATCTGCACGGTCCGGCTCTGGATCGCGGGCTGGAGGACGTTGCCCTCGATGACCTGGACGGCCAGCACGACGCCGAGGGCCCAGAGCGCGATGACGAATCCGCGGTCGGCGAAGGCGACGAGGATGGCGACGGCCCCGGAAAGGAAGGCGCCGAGGTACGGGATGTAGGCGGTGACGAAGACGAGCGCGCCGAGCCCGACGGCGCCGGGCACCCGCAGGATCAGCAGCCCGATGGTGATGAGTACGGCGTCGACCAGGGCCACGAGGGTCGTGCCGCGCATGAAGCCCTCGACGGCCTCGAAGGCGCGGCGGCCCATGGCCTCCAGGGTGTCGCCGGTCGAGCGGGGGGCGAGCGAGCGCAGGGCCTCGGCGGCCCGGTCGGAGTCGCGGAGGAAGAAGAAGATCAGCAGCAGGGCGAGGAGGGCGGTGGCGGCCACCTCGCCGACGACGCTCAGCCCGGAGATCACCCCGGAGGCGGCGGTCCCGCCGAACTTCTCGAGGAGCGCCCGCGCGTTCTTGGCGAGGTCGTCGAGCGAGGTGCCGGCCGCGCCCAGGTGCTCGGCGATGTCGGCGGCGGCCTGCCGCACCGAGGCGATGATCTGGTCGCCGGTCTCGATGAGCGCGACGACCACGATGTAGGTGGCGCCGCCGACGAAGGCGAGGACGGCGAGGACCGTGAGTCCGGCGGCCAGCGACTTCTGCACCTTCATCCGCAGCAGGCGCCGGTTGAGCGGCCCGAGGAGCGCGGTGCCGAGGATCGCGAGCAGGACGGGTGTGACGGCCGTCTGGAACACGATGCACAGCCAGATGCCGACGGCGGCCACCCCCGCGACGAGCAGCGCGACGACACACCAGGCGGCGACCCGGCGGGCGACCTCGGGGAGGAGGGGGCGGGAAGTCGGCGTCTGCACCCGTCCACCGGACCACGCGGCTCGGCGTGTCGTCCTGCGCTGCGGACCCGGACGGGTGACGCCCCGTCAGACCTCGTACGGGTAAGGGGACGGGCACGGAACCGGTATGCGACCGGATACGGATACGGACACGACCGGATACGGGACGGGGTACGGACACGACCGGATACGGATACGGGACCGGGCGCGTGCCCGGTCCCGTACCCATACCCCTGGGTGCTCGTTACTCGCCCATGCCGTGGACGGCCGGGATCGTGCCCAGTCGGCCCGCCTGGAAGTCCTCGAACGCCTGGCGCAGCTCGGCCTGGGTGTTCATCACGAACGGGCCGTAGTGAGCCATCGGTTCGCGGATCGGCTGCCCGCCGAGGACGACGACCTCCAGGTCGGGCGTGTGCCCGTCCTGCTTCTCGTCGGCCCGGACCGTCAGCGCGCCGCCCTTGCCGAAGACGGCGGTCTGGCCCATGTGGACCGGTCGCCGCTCGGTGCCGGCGGAGCCGCGCCCGGCCAGGACGTAGACGAGTCCGTTGAAGTCCTCGCGCCAGGGCAGGGTCACTTCGGCGCCGGGCCGGATCGTCGCGTGGATCATGGTGATCGGCGTGTGGGTGATGCCCGGGCCGGCATGGCCGTCGAGCTCGCCGGCGATGACGCGGAGCAGCGCGCCGCCGTCGGGGGAGGTCAGCAGCTGCACCTGGCCACCGCGGATGTCCTGGTAGCGCGGGGCCATCATCTTGTCGGAGGCCGGCAGGTTGACCCACAGCTGGAGCCCGTGGAAGAGACCGCCGCTGACGACGAGGGACTCCGGCGGGGCCTCGATGTGGAGCAGCCCGCTACCGGCTGTCATCCATTGGGTATCGCCGTTGGTGATGGTGCCGCCGCCACCGTTGGAGTCCTGGTGGTCGAAGATGCCGTCGATGATGTACGTGACGGTCTCGAAGCCGCGGTGGGGGTGCCAGGGCGTGCCCTTGGGCTCTCCTGGGGCGTACTCCACCTCCCCCATCTGATCCATCATGATGAACGGGTCGAGGTACTGGTAGTTGATCCCGGCGAACGCGCGGCGCACCGGGAATCCCTCGCCCTCGAAGCCGGAAGGTGCCGTGGTCACGGCGAGCACGGGGCGGGAGACGGCGTCGGCCGGGGCGGCGACGCGCGGCAGGGTGAGCGGGTTCTCGACAGTCACAGCGGGCATGGCGGGACCTCCTTGTGCGACCAGTTTAGTTGAACAATGAACTTCCTGCCACCCGGAACACCGAGAGTCCCGGAAGACATTCCCCCGGACCCAACCGACACCGGCCGTCCGGCGTCCTACGGTCCGTGATGGATGCCCTGGACCCCGACCCCGACCACGACCTGCCGGAGCACGAGGAGGGCGAGCTCAGACCCGGCCCGCTGTGGCGCCACGCGCTCTGGACCGTGGGCGTCACCCTCTGCGGCCTCGGCCTCGGCTGGGCCGCGTCGACGTTCCGCCTGGGTCCGCCCGAGTTCGGCATCCCGAGCGCGGCCCCCGGCTCGCCCTGGCCGCTGCTCGCCGTGTGCGGCGTCGCGGGCCTGGCCGCCGCCGCGCTGCTGCGCGTCACGGCGGCACGGATTCCGGTCTACGGGCCTGGCCGGGTCTGCCTCGCCCTCGTCTTCTTCGGTACCCGGCTGGCGCTCGCCTACCGCCCGGAACCGGCGATTCTGGGATCGGGGGCGGCCGCGGTGCTGCTGGCCGCCGGGGCGTGGTGCGGCTACGCCCGGTGGACCCACCGCGGCACGACGCCTACGCCGACGCCGGCTGCGACAGCGTCACCGGCTCCGTAAAGAACCGACGCCGACGCCGACGCCCGCTCCGACACCGACTCCGTAAGCCCTTCACCGACTCCGTAAAGAGAAGGTGGCCCCAGAGGGAATCCCTCCGGGGCCACCGCTCACTCACTGTCGGTCCGGCCTAGCCGTACATCCGCCGCATCGCGAAGTCGACCATCTGCTCCACGGCCTTCGCGTCGAAGACCATGCGGTGGTCGCCCTCCATGTCCAGGACGAAGCCGTAGCCGGTCGGCAGCAGGTCGATCACCTCGGCGCCGGTGATCACGAAGTACTTCGACTCCTTGCCCGCGTACCGCCGCAGCTCCTTGAGCGAGGTGAACATCGGGATGACCGGCTGCTGGGTGTTGTGCAGCGCCAGGAAGCCGGGGTTGTCGCCCCGGGGGCAGTAGACCTTCGAGGTCGCGAAGATCTGCTGGAAGTCCTCGGCCGCCAGCGAACCGGTCGTGAAGGCCCGCACGGCGTCGGCGAGCGACGGTGGAGACGGCTCCGGATACAGGGGAGGCTGCTGCCCGTACCCGCCCTGCATCCCACCCTGCACACCGCCCGACATCGGCTGCTGCGGCGGCGGGGCGTACTGCTGCTGGGCGCCCTGATTCTGGTCGTAGCCGTACATGGGCCCCAGCCTATCGAGCGGGCGAAGCCCGCAGGGCGGGTACGGCGGGCCGAGACGGACCCCACACCGTCCGACTCGGCGGGCAGCGATTGACGTCACAGTTGACGGGATAGGGGTTGCTTCTTATTACCGGTGGGTAGCATTATCGGAGAGAGCATTAGCTACTCGCTGGTACGTGTACGAGGAACCCTGCCTCCCCGATCCATACGGAGCCGTCGCCATGGGGCACTACAAGTCGAATCTCCGCGACATCGAGTTCAACCTCTTCGAGGTGCTCGGGCGCGACAAGGTGTACGGCACCGGTCCGTTCGAGGAGATGGACGTCGAGACCGCCAAGAGCGTCCTGGAGGAGCTGACCCGCCTCTCCGAGAACGAGCTGGCCGAGTCCTTCGCCGACGCCGACCGCAACCCGCCGGTCTTCGACCCCGAGACGAACACCGCCCCGGTCCCCGCGAGCTTCAAGAAGTCCTACAAGGCCTTCATGGACTCCGAGTACTGGCGCCTCGGCCTGCCCGAGGAGATCGGCGGCACCACCTCCCCGCGCTCCCTGATCTGGGCCTACGCGGAGCTGATCCTCGGCGCGAACCCGGCCGTCTGGATGTACTCCTCCGGCCCGGCCTTCGCCGGCATCCTCTTCAACGAGGGCAACGAGGCGCAGAAGAAGGTCGCGCAGATCGCGGTCGAGAAGCAGTGGGGCTCCACCATGGTCCTCACCGAGCCCGACGCGGGCTCGGACGTCGGCGCCGGCCGCACCAAGGCGATCCAGCAGGAGGACGGCTCCTGGCACATCGAGGGCGTGAAGCGCTTCATCACGTCCGGTGAGCACGACATGGAGGAGAACATCCTCCACTACGTCCTCGCCCGCCCCGAGGGCGCCGGCGCCGGCACCAAGGGCCTCTCGCTCTTCCTCGTGCCGAAGTACCACTTCGACTGGGAGACCGGCGAGCTGGGCGAGCGCAACGGCGTCTACGCCACGAACGTCGAGCACAAGATGGGCCTCAAGGCCTCCAACACGTGCGAGATGACCTTCGGCGACCAGCACCCCGCCAAGGGCTGGCTGATCGGCGACAAGCACGACGGCATCCGCCAGATGTTCCTCATCATCGAGTTCGCCCGCATGATGGTCGGCACGAAGGCGATCTCCACCCTCTCCACGGGCTACCTCAACGCCCTGGAGTACGCCAAGGAGCGCGTCCAGGGCACCGACCTGGCGAACTTCATGGACAAGGCCGCGCCCAAGGTCACCATCACGCACCACCCCGACGTCCGCCGCTCGCTGATGACGCAGAAGGCGTACGCGGAGGGCATGCGCTCCCTCGTCCTCTACACGGCCGCCGTGCAGGACGCGATCCAGCTCAAGGAGGCCGCCGGCGAGGACGCGAAGGCCGAGATCGGCCTGAACGACCTGCTGCTGCCGATCGTGAAGGGCTACGGCTCCGAGAAGGGCTACGAGCAGCTCGCGCAGTCGCTCCAGACCTTCGGCGGCTCCGGCTTCCTGCAGGAGTACCCGATCGAGCAGTACATCCGGGACGCCAAGATCGACACCCTCTACGAGGGCACCACGGCCATCCAGGGCCAGGACTTCTTCTTCCGCAAGATCGTCCGCGACCAGGGCGCGTCCCTGAACGCGCTGGCCGAGGAGATCAAGAAGTTCCTCGCGGTCGGCACCGGCGGCGAGGAGCTGGCCGACGCCCGCGACGCGCTCGCCAAGGCGGCCGTGGACCTGGAGGGCATCGTCGGCGCGATGCTCACCGACCTCACCGCCACCGGCGAGGACGTCAAGAACATCTACAAGGTCGGCCTCAACACCACCCGTCTGCTGATGGCCTCCGGTGACGTGGTCGTCGGCTACCTGCTCCTCAAGGGCGCGGCCGTCGCCGCCGAGAAGCTGGCCGCCGGCGCCTCCGCCAAGGACCAGGCCTTCTACCAGGGCAAGATCGCGGCCGCGAAGTTCTTCGCCGCCAACGTCCTGCCGGGCGTCTCCGCCGAGCGCGCGCTCGCCGAGGCCGTCGACGGCTCGCTGATGGACCTGGACGAGGCCGCGTTCTAGTACGCGCCCCGTCCACTGACGAACGGCTCGCTCCCGGGGAGGGGAGTGGGCCGTTCCGTCATTGCGGAGCGGATGGGTCCGGACCCGCGGGGGCGGCTATGGGTCCGGGCTCGCGGAGGCCACGGCGCCGTCTTCGCGGAGGCCACAGGGCCGCCTTTGCGGAGGCCACGGTTCCGAGTTTGCGGAGGTCACGGGTCCGTCTTTCGGGGTCCCGGCGCCGCATTCCGGGGCGTGCGTAAGGTGAACCCATGACGAGCACCGCCCGCTTCGACCGCGGCCACACCGATGACCTCATGACCTTCCTGGCGGCCTCCCCGTCGCCGTACCACGCCGTGGCTAACGCCGCCGAGCGGCTGGAGAAGGCCGGCTTCCGGCAGGTCGAGGAGACCGCGGCCTGGGAGGGGACCGCCGGCGGGAAGTACGTGATCCGCGGCGGCGCGCTCATCGCCTGGTACGTGCCCGAAGGCGCCGCCGCCCACACCCCCTTCCGGATCGTCGGCGCCCACACCGACTCCCCCAACCTGCGCGTCAAGCCGGAGCCCGACATGGGCGCCCAGGGCTGGCGCCAGGTCGCCGTCGAGATCTACGGCGGAACGCTGCTCAACACCTGGCTCGACCGCGACCTCGGCCTCGCCGGCCGGCTGACCCTGCGCGACGGCAGCCACCACCTGGTGAACGTGGACCGGGCCGTACTGCGCGTCCCGCAGCTCGCCATCCACCTCGACCGACAGGTCAACGAGGGCATGAAGCTGGAGCGCCAGCGCCACATGCAGCCGATCTGGGGCCTCGGCGAGGTGCGCGAAGGCGACCTGATCCGCTTCGTCGCCGAGGAGGCGGGTGTCGACGCCGAGGATGTCAGCGGCTGGGACCTGATGGTCCACGCCATCGAGGCCCCCACCTACCTGGGCCGCGACCGCGAACTCCTCGCCGGCCCCCGCATGGACAACCTCATCTCCGTCCACGCCGGCGTCGCCGCCCTGGCCGCCGTCGCGGGCCGGGAGGAGCTCCCGTACATCCCCGTCCTCGCCGCCTTCGACCACGAGGAGAACGGCTCCGAGGCCGACACCGGCGCGCAGGGCCCGCTCCTCGGCAACGTCCTGGAGCGCTCCGTCTACGCCCGCGGCGGCGCCTACGAGGACCGCGCCCGCGCCTTCGCCGGCTCGATCTGTCTCTCCTCCGACGTCGGCCACGCCGTCCACCCCAACTACGCGGAGCGCCACGACCCGACGCACCGCCCGCGTCCCAACGGCGGCCCGATCCTGAAGGTGAACGTCAACCAGCGGTACGCCACCGACGGCAGCGGCCGGGCGGTGTTCGCCGCGGCCTGCGAGAAGGCCGGCGTGCCGTGGCAGTCCTTCGTCTCCAACAACGACATGCCCTGCGGCACGACGATCGGCCCGATCACCGCGGCCCGCCACGGCATCAGCACGGTCGACATCGGCGTCGCCTGCCTCTCGATGCACAGCGCCCGCGAGCTGTGCGGTGCCGAGGACCCGTACCTGCTCGCCAACGCGCTGGTGGCGTTCCTGGAGGGATAGCGGGGGCCAGCCCGGGTACGCGATCCCGACTACCCCAATAGGAGGCGGGATTCATGGGCCTGGGAGGCTGCATCATCCTCATCGCCGTGGGCGCCATCCTCACGTTCGCCACGGACTGGGAGATCGACGGAGTCAATCTCGACGTGGCGGGACTGATCATGATGGCCGTCGGTCTCATCGGCACGGCGACGTTCACGAGCATCGCGCGGCGCCGGCGGGCCGTCGTCCCGCCGGTCGCCCCGACCGTGGTGGACGACGACCGCCGCGACGGCGGCTACTGACCCCACCGACGGCACCGCCGAGCGCGAAACATCCACGAAAGGCCCCTCCTGGCAGCCTCGACCTCATGGAGCGTCAGGTTCGCCCGGAAGGGCCCTCACGGGCGACGTTCGCCGCCGGTCTCACCGTCGCCGTGCTGCTCGGCACGGCGACGGCCGGCGCCGTCGTCGCACGCTACGACGAACGCCCGCCATGGGGCACGGACATCGCCTATGAGGGCGGATACCTCCAGGCCGTCCGCATCCGCAAGAGCGACCTGGACGGCGAGCGAACCCGCGCCCTGCTGGCCGGGGAGTGCGCGGCCATGGAACGCCGGGGCATGGGCGGCGACCGTGCCGTCCACGACCCGCCGGCCTGGGTGACCGGCTGCCTGGACGGCGCGGCGGGCCGCCCGTCGAGGAACCAGGGGTTCGTCCGCTAGGAGTGTCCGGCGGATCAGGGTCGGACAGACCGCGGGCCTGGGCCCCGGTCCCTAGGCGTCCATCCCGGCGAGGATGAGCGGGAGCCGCTGGACACCCTGCGCCGTGACCTTCACCGGAACACCCCAGTCCTGCTGGTGCACATGGCAGGCCGGGTACTCGTTGGCCGGGTCGTCGTCGCAGGACGCCGCCATCGCCGACACATGGAGCACACCCTCGGTGATCTCCGGGTTGAGGTCCAGCTCCCGGAAGAGGTCCGTGCCGGTGCCCTCGCCGGCGAGCAGCAGCTCGGGCGGGGTCGAGGAGACGAGGAGCCGGGTCGAGGGACCGTAGCGCTCGTCCAGCTTCTGGCCCGTCGGCGCCTGGAAGACGACGTCGAGCCGGAGCCGGCCGGGTGCCACCTCGGTGGCCTCGCGCTGCGTGCGGTGGGCGACCGCCTCGACCTGGACGGCCTCCTCGGGCAGCCGCAGGCGGGTCAGTCGGTGCCGGGCCGACTCGACGACGACGATCTCGTCCCCGACGAGCACGGCGTCGCTCGGCTCGCGCAGATCGGTGGCGAGCGTCGTCACCTCGCCCGTCGCCGGGTCGAAACGGCGCAGGGCGTGGTTGTACGTGTCGCTGACGGCGACCGAACCGTCGGGCAGAGCGGTCACGCCCAGCGGGTGCTGGAGGAGCGCCTGGTCGGCGGCGCCGTCGCGGTGGCCGAAGTCGAAGAGGCCGGTGCCGACAGCGGTGTGGACGACGCCCTCGGTGTCGATCCAGCGCACGGCACTGGTCTCCGAGTCGGCGATCCACAGCCGGTCCTCGGTGGCGGCGAGCCCGGACGGCTGCGCGAACCAGGCCTCGGCGGCCGGCCCGTCGACGAGCCCTTCGTTGGTCGTACCGGCCGCGACCTCGACGGTCCGCGTCGCGGGGTCGTACGTCCACAGCTGGTGGACACCGGCCATGGCGATCCACACCTTGCCCTGCCACCAGGCCACGTCCCACGGCGAGGAGAGGTCGACCTCGAGGGCGGGCCCGGAGGTCGGGGACCCCTGCCACCACTGCTTCCCGGTGCCGGCGAGCAGCTGGATCGCGCCGCTCTCGGGGTCGTAGGTGCGCAGCGCGTGGTTCACGGTGTCGGCGACGACGACGGTACCGTCGGGGAGCACGGTGAGCCCCTGCGGCTCGCGGAACTCGCCGTCCCCGATCCGCCGCACCACGGTCTCGCCGTCCGGGGCCAGCTCGACGAGCTGGTGGCGGGTGGTGTCGGAGACCAGGAAGTTCCCGGAGGGCAGCAGGACGGCCTTGCCCGGGAACCGCAGATCGGTCGCGACCGGCTCCGGTGCCACGTACGGC
The DNA here is from genome assembly GCF_040645695.1 of Streptomyces sp. NPDC046712. NCBI lineage: Bacteria > Bacillati > Actinomycetota > Actinomycetes > Kitasatosporales > Streptomycetaceae > Streptomyces > Streptomyces sp. NPDC046712. Next base: position 104,832 of record NZ_JBEYYW010000003.1, read on the forward strand.
CCGTCCCCGCGCCGCAGCGTCCCCTTGGCCGCGTGCTCGGCCTCCAGCTCCTCGACGAGCGTCCGGATCGCGTTGGCGTGCCCCTCACCGGCGTGCTGGGCGACGACGTACCCCTCGGGATCGATGACGACGAGCGTCGGCCAGGCGCGGACCGCGTACTGCTTCCAGGTGGCGAGCTCGGGGTCGTCGAGAACGGGGTGGTGGACCTCGTACCGCTCGACGGCGTCGACGACGGCCTGGTGCTCGGCCTCGTGCACGAACTTCGGGGAGTGCACGCCGATGATCACCAAGGTGTCGCGGTGCTTCTCCTCCAGCTCACGGAGCTCGTCGAGGACATGTAGGCAGTTGATGCAACAAAACGTCCAAAAATCGAGCAGAACGATCTTTCCTCGCAGGTCGGCGAGGGTCAGTTCGTCTCCACCGGTGTTCAGCCAGCCGCCCTTGCCGATGAGCTCGGGGGCGCGGACACGGGCACGGCGGGGCGCAGGGGTGGGCGCCGGGGCGGCATCGTTCATGGTTCAAGCTTGCCATCCGGGAGCGTGCACCCCGGTCGCGGGCGCCACCGCCCACACGATCCGGCGGCGCTCGGCGCCGTCGAACCCGACCCCGGCCCTGCCGCGCCGGACCCCCACCCGCCTGCGTGAACCAGGGACCGCCGGGGAAGCCCTGACCGTATGAAATACCTCGTACGGGACAAAATCTTCGCCATCGGTGACGACTACTGGATCGAGGACGAGAGCGGCCGCCATGCCTTTCTCGTCGACGGCAAGGCCCTGCGGGTGCGCGACACCCTGGAGTTGAAGGACCCGCAGGGTCAGGTGCTGGTCACGCTGCGGCAGAAGATGTTCAGCCTGCGGGACGCGATGACGATCGAGCGGGACGACCGTCCGCTCGCCACGATCCGCAGGAAGCGGCTCTCGCTGCTCCGCAACCACTACCGGGTCACGCTGGTGGAGGGCACCGAGCTCGACGTCAGCGGCCGGATCCTGGACCGCGAGTTCACCGTCGAGTACGACGGCGAACTCCTGGCCCACATCTCCCGGCAGTGGTTCCACGTCCGGGACACCTACGCCGTGAACGTCGTCCGTGACGACGCCGACGCGGCGCTGCTGATCGCGGTCGCGGTGTGCGTGATCCGAATGGCGGAACGGGAGGACTGACCTGGCCGCTCCTAGGCGGCCTTCGCCGCCACCTCCAGGGCCTGCTCCAGGTCCGTCCACAGGTCGTCGACGTGCTCGATGCCGACGGACACCCGTACGGTCCCCGGGCCGATGCCCGCCGCTTCCAGGGCCGCCGCGTCGAGCTGGCGGTGCGAGGTGGAGGCCGGGTGCATCACCAGGGTCTTCACATCGCCGAGCGAGGGGCTCAGCGAGGCCACCCGGACCGCCCCCACGAACGCACGGCCGGCCTCCCGGCCGCCCGCGAGGTCGAACGAGATCACCCCGCCGCCGCCCTTCGGCAGCAGCCGCCGGGCGACGGCCTCGTCGGGGTGTCCGGCCAGGGCCGGGTGGAGCGCCGCCGAGACCGCGGGGTGCGCGGCGAGCCGGCCGGCCAGGTCGAGGGCGTTCGCGCACTGCCGCTCGATCCGCAGCGGCAGGGTCTGCAGGCCGCGCAGGGTCAGCCAGGCGGCGAACGGGTCGGTGGACGCGCCCAGTTCGATCGCGTAGTGGCGGACCCGGTCGTACAGTTCGGCGTCCTTGAAGACCGCGATGCCGCCGAGGACGTCCGCGTGCCCGGCGAGGTACTTGGTCGCGGAGTGGATGACGATGTCCGCCCCGTACTCGATCGGCCGGAAGAGCAGTGGCGAGGCGAAGGTGTTGTCCACGGCGCTCGGCACGCCCGCCTCCGCGGCGACGGCGATCAGGGCGGGCAGGTCGCCGACCCGCGTCGTCGGGTTGGCGATGGTCTCCAGGTACAGCAGCCGTGTCTCGGGGCGCAGCGCACGGCGTACCTCCTCCGGGTCCGTCCCGGAGACGTAGGTGACCTCGACGCCCCAGCGTTCGGTGAGGTCGGTGAGGACCGCGTACGTACCGCCGTAGAGGCAGCGCTGGGCGACGACGTGCCCGCCGGCGGAGAGCAGTGCGAGCAGGACGCCGTTGATGGCGCCCATGCCGGAGGCGTACGAGAGCCCGGCGGCCCCGCCCTCCAGGCGGGCGACGGCGTCCTCCAGAGCGCGGACGGTGGGGTTGCCGAAGCGGTTGTAGAGGAAGGTGTCGGGCGCGTGGAAGGCGTCCGCCATCGCGTCGGCGCTGTCGAAGGAGAAGATGTGCCCCTGGTACAGGGGGACGCTCATCGGCCGGCTGCCGGTGATCTCCGGCTGGGGAGGGTGGACGGCGAGGGTCTCGGGACGGAGGGCTCCGGTGTCGTCGCTCATGGCGTCAGTGAACAGGGACCAAGCCGGCGAACCCCAGATCCAATCCCGCCGGATTGGTCCGCCCGCTCGCCCTGGGGACGGCCAGGTCACCCGCCCGCCCTGGGGACGGCCGGGTCCCACGCTCGCCCTGGGGGAGGCCGCCCCGACCACACCCCGCTCGACCGACCCGTCCGGCGGGCTCGGGTCTTGACCTGTCGTCAGGGCGCACGCCCCTCGACCGCCGTCAGGCCCGTCGACGCCTCGACCCGCCGTCAGGCCCGTTCCGGCCGTGCCACGCCCAGGACCCGGTCCTTCAGTGCGGGGAACTGCTCCCTGGTCGTCGTCACCTTCGCCGCGTCGAGCTCGACGCGCAGGATCTCCTCGCCGGGGCCCGCCTCGGCGAGGACCTCGCCCCACGGGTCCACCACGATCGAGTGCCCCGCCTGTTCCACGCCCGCGTGGGTGCCCGCCGTGCCGCAGGCCAGCATGTACGCCTGGTTCTCCACCGCCCGCGCCTGCGCGAGGAGCGTCCAGTGGGCGCGGCGGCGGGCGGGCCAGCCGGCCGGGACGACGAACGCCTGCGCGCCCGCGTCGACCAGCCCCCGGAACAGCTCCGGGAAGCGCAGGTCGTAGCAGGTGCCGACGCCGACCGTCAGTTCCGGCAGAGCCACCGTCACCAGCTCGTCCCCCGCCGCCATCATGACGGCCTCGCCCTTGTCGAAGCCGAAGCGGTGGATCTTGCGGTACGCGGCGGCGAGTGTGCCGTCCGGGGCGAGGACGAGCGAGGTGTTGTAGAGGGCTCCGCCGGCCGCCTCGACGATCGACCCGGCGTGCAGCCAGACCTCCGCGTCCCGGGCCGCCGCCGCCATCGCCCGGTAGGTCGGGCCGTTCAGCGGCTCGGACTCGGCCGCGAAGGACTCGTAGGCGAACGCCCCCATCGGCCACAGCTCCGGCAGGACGACGAGGTCCGCGGCGCCGCGCTCCTGCCGTACGAGACCGGCCACCCGCGCTCGACGAGATTCGACCGATTCGTCCGGGTCTACTGCGATCTGGATCAGCGAGGCGCGCACACTACCACCGTCCTGGCATTCGAGCCGTCAACACGGGCCTACGATCGTCACACGAAAGCACTGCCGGGGTGCCTTCGGGCAGCGTAACTTAGCGTCCGAGCCTCCCACGCAGTCTTGTTTTCAGCCCGCGCACCGCAGAACCGCCGAGGGGTCCCGTGACCGTCCATCCCAGCCTTCAGACCTACGCCGACGCCTGGACCCACTCCATCGAAGCGATATCCGAGCTGGTGCAGCCGCTCGTGGAAGGCGAATGGAACCGCGCGACACCGTGCCCGGGCTGGTCGGTGCGCGACATCGTGTCCCATGTGATCGGCATGGAGTGCGAGATGCTCGGCGATCCGCGGCCCATCCACTCGCTGCCGCGTGATCTCTACCATGTGCGCAGTGAGTTCGCCCGCTACATGGAGATGCAGGTCGATGTGCGGCGGCACCACACCGGCCCGGAGATGACCTCGGAGCTGGAGTACATCCTGATCCGCCGCGCGCGCCAGCTGCGCAACGAGAACCGGCAGCCCGACCATCTGATCCGCGCCCCGCTCGGCGCCGAGCAGACCTTGGAACTGGCCTACCGGATGCGCGCCTTCGACGTCTGGGTGCACGAGCAGGACCTGCGCACCACGCTCGGCCGGCCGGGCAACCTGGACTCCCCCGGCGCCCACGTGACCCGTGACGTCCTCCTGGAGGCGCTGCCGAAGGTGGTGGCCAAGGACGCGGGCGCGCCGACGAGCTCGGCGGTCGTCTTCGACGTGCACGGGCCGGTCGAGTTCCTGCGGACGGTCCGGGTGGACGCGGACGGCCGCGGGACGGTCGACGGGGCGCCCTCGCTGGGTCCCCTGGCGACGCTGGCGCTGGACTGGGAGACGTACGTCCGGCTGGCCTGCGGGCGGGTCCGGCCGGCCGACGTGGCCGACCGGATCAAGACCGAGGGCGACGTCGACCTGGCCCAGGCGATCCTGGACAACTTCACGGTGACGCCCCGGTAGTCCCGCGCCAGGGCGGGTGCGTGCACGGCCTCGACGCGGAGCCCCGCGCTAGGCCGGTACGTGCACGGCCTCGACGCGGCTGGCGACGAGGCGTTCCTTCTCCCTGCGGGCCGTACGGGCCTTCAGGCGCAGGATCTGTACGACGCCGAGCGCCTCCAGGACGAAGACGGAGGAGAAGGCGATCCGGTAGTTGTCCCCGGTCGCGTCGAGGAGGACGCCGACCGCGAGCAGGGTCGTCATCGAGGCGATGAAACCGCCCATGTTGACGATTCCCGAGGCCGTTCCCTGACGTTCCGGCGGGTTGGCGGGGCGGGCGAAGTCGAAGCCGATCATCGAGGCGGGCCCGCAGGCGCCGAGGACCGCGCAGAGGGTGATCAGCAGCCACATCGGGGCCCGGTCGCCGGGGTACGCGAGGGTGGCGGCCCACAGCAGAGCGGTCGCCGCGACCGTGCCGAGCGCCAGTGGGGCCCTTGCCGCGTGGTGGCGGGCGATGATCTGCCCGTACGCGAGCCCCACCACCATGTTGGAGAGCACCACGAGCGTCAGCAGCTCGCCGGCGACTCCCCGGGACAGGCCCTGGTCCTCGACCAGGAACGGCAGGCCCCACAGCAGCAGGAACACCATGGCGGGGAACTGGGTGGTGAAGTGCACCCACATGCCGAGCCGGGTGCCGGGCTCCCGCCAGGACTCGGCGATCTGGCGGCGGACGAACGCGGGGCCGGCGTGCGCGGCAGCCGGGGGCTCGTGGCCCTCGGGGTGGTCCTTGAGGAAGAGCAGCAGCAGGACGAGGACGATCACGCCGGCGACGGCGCTGCCCGCGAAGGCGGCGGTCCACCCGACGCCGTGCAGGAGCCGGGCGATGACGATCGTGGAGACGAGGTTGCCGGCCATGCCGACCAGGCCGGCGAGCTGGGCGATCAGCGGGCCGCGCCGGGCGGGGAACCAGCGGGTGCCGAGCCGCAGCACGCTGATGAAGGTCATCGCGTCGCCGCAGCCGAGCAGCGCGCGGGCGGCGAGTGCCATGCCGTACGAGGGGGAGAGCGCGAAGCCCAACTGCCCGACGGTGAAGAGCACGACGCCGAGGGTCAGCACCTTCTTGGTGCCGAGCCGGTCCACCATGAGGCCGACGGGTATCTGCATCCCGGCGTAGACCAGCAGCTGGAGGATGGAGAAGGTGGACAGCGCGGAGGCGTTGACGTCGAAGCGGTCGGCGGCGTCGAGTCCGGCGACGCCCAGCGACGTACGGAAGATGACGGCGACGAAGTAGACGGCGACGCCGACGCCCCAGACGAGGGCGGCGCGCCTGCCGCCGGGAGGGTCACCGGGCAGGGTGACGGCCGATCCGAAGCCCCGTCCGCTCACCGTGCCTCACCCCGGACCAGGACCTTGACCCAGCTCAGGTGCTGTCGGACGCAGTGCGCCGCGCCCTCGGCGTCGCCTTCGCGGATCCGCTCCAGGATCTCGGCGTGCTCGGTGATGTTCTTGGAGATGCGGTCGGGCTGGGACTGCATCACGGCCACGCCCATCCGCAGCTGACGGTCGCGCAGCTGGTCGTAGAGGCGGGCGAGGATCTGGTTGCCGGCGTGCTTGACGATCTCGGCGTGGAAGCAGCGGTCGGTGACGGCGACCTCGGCGAGGTCGCCCGCCTCGGCCCGCCGCTTCTGCTCCTCCAGGAGCTCTTCGAGCCGCTCGATGAGCGCGGCGGGCGCGGGCACGGCGCGGCGGACGGCGAACTCCTCGACGAGCAGCCGGGTCTCGACGACATCGGCGATCTCCTGGGCGGAGACGGCGAGGACCAGGGCGCCCTTCTTGGGGTAGAGCTTGAGCAGCCCCTCCATCTCCAGCTTGAGCAGCGCTTCCCGTACCGGGGTGCGGGAGACGCCCACGGCCTGGGCGAGTTCTCCCTCGGTCAGCAGCGTGCCTCCCTCGTACCGGCGGTCGAGGACGGCCTGCTTGACGTGCATGTAGACGCGGTCGGCTGCTGGGGGTGCGGATGCCATGCGCACAGCTTAGATACAAGAGGGGTGCATCAGGAGGCCCCGTCCGCGATACGGACGGGGCGGGGCCCTGCGAGGCAGCTCCGGTGGGCTAGGGCCTGTCCGGCCCTGATCCGCCGGACAGGCCCTAGTGGGCCGGATCGGCGTCGTAGACCTGGCGCGCCTCGTCGACCTTCTCCAGGTTCTCGGCGGCCCACTCGGCGAGGTGGGCGAAGAGCGGGGCGAGACTGCGGCCGAGTTCGCTGATCTCGTACTCGACCCGGGGCGGCACCTCCGGGTGGTACGTACGGACGACCAGGCCGTCGCGCTCCAGCTGGCGCAGCCGCTGGGTCAGCACCTTCGGCGTGATCCTGGCGATGGCCCGCTCCAGCTCCACGAACCGTTGCCGACCACGGGCGTTGAGGGTCCACAGGATCGGTGTGGTCCAGCGGCTGAAGACGATGTCCACCACCGGGGCGACCGGGCAGGCGAGTTCCGGATCGGTCGCGGCGGATGCCGCCCATGCGGTGGTCTCTGCCATGTTCGTCCCCTCGAGGTCCCGCGCGATAGTCACTTTCCTCTAGGTACCTACTATACCGAGGCTGTTAGCGTCCCCGACGTCAACCGAACGCAATGACAGGGGAGTTGTCCATGCTGGTAGTGACGGGGGCGACGGGAAACGTCGGCCGATCGCTCGTACAGGTGCTCGCGGCGGCCGGTGAGCAGGTGACCGCGACGTCCCGGGGGATCTCGGACACGGATGTGCCTCCGGGTGTCCGGCACATGCGGTCGGATCTGATCGACGCGGAGAGCCTGCGGCCCGTCCTCGACGGCGCCGACGCGCTGTTCCTGCAGAGCGGCGGCCCCAGCGCGCATCTGCTGAACCCGCACGACGTCCTCGACGCCGCGAAGGCCGGCGGCATCCGGCGGGTCGTGCTCCTGTCCTCCCAGGGTGTCGCGACCCGTCCGGAGTCGGCCTCGCACGGGGACACGGCACGCGCCATCGAGGACGCCGTCCGGGAGTCGGGCCTCGCCTGGACGATCCTGCGGCCCGGCGGCTTCGCCTCCAACGCCTTCGCCTGGGTCGAGTCGGTCCGTACCCGCAGGGAGATCGCCGCGCCGTTCGCCGACACCGGTCTGCCGGTCGTCGACCCGGACGACATCGCCGAGGTCGGTGCCGCGGCGCTGCGGGAGGACGGCCACGACGGGCGGGTCTACGAGCTGACCGGTCCCGTCCTCAGCACGCCCCGGGAACGGGCCGGGGCGATCGCCGACGCTCTCGGGGAACCCGTCCGGTTCGTGGAGCAGACCCGCGACGAGGCCCGGGCGCAGATGCTGAGGTTCATGCCCGAGGCCGTGGTGGAGACGACGCTGACCATCCTCGGCGAGCCCAACCCCGCCGAGCAGCGCGTCAGCCCCCATGTCGAGCAGGTCCTCGGCCGCGCGCCCCGTACCTTCGCCGACTGGGCGCACCGTTACGTCGCCGCGTTCCGATAGGCCGGCGGGAGGAAGCGGAAACGCCCGACCGGGGGAGCCCGGTCGGGCGTTTCACGTGAAACGACGCGCTTGGTCGCCCTTGGTCCGTTACGCCCAGGTGATGAGGCGCTTCGGCTGCTCCAGGATCGCGGCGACGTCCGCCAGGAACTTGGAGCCGAGCTCGCCGTCGACCAGTCGGTGGTCGAACGACAGGGCCAGCGTGGTGACCTGACGCGGCTTCACCTTGCCCTTGTGGACCCACGGCTGGAGCTTGATCGCACCGACCGCGAGGATCGCGGACTCGCCCGGGTTGATGATGGGCGTACCGGTGTCGACGCCGAAGACGCCGACGTTGGTGATGGTGAAGGTGCCGCCCTGCATCGCCGCCGGGGTCGTCTTGCCCTCGCGGGCGGTCGCGACCAGCTCGCTCAGGGACGTCGACAGCTCCGGCAGGGTCTGGGCGTGCGCGTCCTTGATGTTCGGCACGATCAGACCGCGCGGGGTGGCCGCGGCGATGCCCAGGTTGACGTAGTGCTTGAGCACGATCTCCTGGTTCGCCTCGTCCCAGGCCGCGTTGATGTCCGGGTTGCGCTTGACGGCGACCAGGACGGCCTTGGCGATGAGGAGGAGCGGGTTGACCCGCAGGCCCGCCATGTCCTTGTCGGACTTGAGCTCCTCGACCAGCTTCATCGTGCGCGTGATGTCGAAGGTGACGAACTCGGTGACGTGCGGCGCGGTGAAGGCCGAGCCGACCATCGCCGCCGCGGTGGCCTTCCGTACTCCCTTGATGGGGATACGGGTCTCCCGGGCGTCCGCCGACACGGCGGGGGCCGGGACGGCGGCGGGGGCGGCCACGGGCGCGGGAGCCTCGACCACGGGGGCCGGGGCCTCGACCGCCGGCGCGGCGGCCGCGTGGACGTCCTCGCGGGTGATGATCCCGTCCGGGCCGGTCGGGGTGACCGTCGTGAGGTCGACGCCGAGGTCCTTGGCGAGCTTGCGCACCGGCGGCTTCGCCAGCGGCCGGGCGGCTGTGGCGACACCGCCGTGCCCGTTGAGCTCGCCCTGGATCGCGGCGGCGGCCTGCTCGGGCACCGCGGCGGTGCCCGCCGTGGCCCCCTTGCGCGGACGGCGCTTGGTGGAGGTCGCGGCCACGCCGTAGCCGACGAGGACCGGCTGGCGGCCCTGCGGCTCGGGCTCCTCGGCCACGGGTGCCGGGGCGGCCGCCGGAGCGGGAGCCGCCGGAGCGGGGGTCTCCGCCGGAGCGGCGCCACCCACGTTCACCGAGATGATCACCTGGCCGACGTCGACCGTCGTGCCCTCGGGGAAGCACAGCTCGTGGACCGTGCCGTCGAACGGGATCGGCAGCTCGACGGCCGCCTTCGCCGTCTCGACCTCGCAGACGACCTGTCCGTCGGTGACCGTGTCACCGGGCTGGACGTACCACTTGAGGATCTCGGCCTCGGTGAGGCCCTCGCCCACATCGGGCATCTTGAATTCGCGGATCGTCACGGTGCTCTCCTCAGTACGCCAGCGAGCGGTCGACGGCGTCGAGCACGCGGTCCAGGCCCGGCAGGTACTCCTCCTCCAGGCGCGCCGGCGGATACGGCGCGTGGTAGCCGCCGACCCGCAGGACGGGGGCCTCCAGGTGGTAGAAGCAGCGCTCGGTGATCCGGGCGGCGATCTCCGCGCCGGAGCCGTAGAAGACCGGGGCCTCGTGGACCACGACCAGGCGGCGGGTCTTCTCGACTGAGGTCTGGATGGCGTCGAAGTCGATCGGGGACATCGAGCGCAGGTCCAGGACCTCCACCGACTTGCCCTCCTCCTGGGCGGCCGCGGCGGCCTCCAGGCAGACCTTCACCATCGGGCCGTACGCGGCGAGCGTGAGGTCGCTGCCCTCGCGGGCCACCCGCGCCTTGTGCAGCTCGCCCGGGATCGCCTCGGTGTCGACCTCGCCCTTGTCCCAGTAGCGGCGCTTGGGCTCGAAGAAGATGACCGGGTCGTCGCTCTGGATGGCCTGCTGGAGCATCCAGTACGCGTCGGAGGAGTTGGAGGGCGAGACCACCTTGAGGCCCGCGACGTGCGCGAAGAGCGCCTCGGGGGACTCGGAGTGGTGCTCGACCGCGCCGATGCCGCCGCCGTAGGGGATACGGACGACGACCGGGAGCTTGATCTTGCCGAGCGCGCGGGCGTGCATCTTCGCGAGCTGGGTGACGATCTGGTCGTACGCGGGGAAGACGAAGCCGTCGAACTGGATCTCCACGACGGGCCGGTAGCCGCGCAGGGCCAGACCGATCGCGGTGCCGACGATGCCGGACTCGGCGAGCGGGGTGTCGATGACCCGGTCCTCGCCGAAGTCCTTCTGCAGGCCGTCGGTGACGCGGAAGACACCGCCGAGCTTGCCGACGTCCTCACCCATGATGAGGACCTTGGGGTCGGTCTCCAGGGCCTTGCGGAGCGACTCGTTGAGCGCCTTGGCCAGGGGAAGCTTCTGTACGGCCATGGTTAGTTGCCCTCCTCGGCGAAGGACGCCTGGTAGGCGGCGAACTGCGCGCGCTCCTCGTCGACGAGCGCGTGCCCGTCGGCGTAGACATTCTCGAAGATCGCCATGTGGTCCGGGTCGGGCATGGCACGGACGGCCTCGCGGACGCGCTTGCCGAGCGTCTCGCTCTCCTCCTCCAGGGCGTCGAAGAAGGCCGCGTCGGCGTGCCCCTCGCGCTCCAGGTAGACCTTGAGCCGCAGGATCGGGTCCTTCGCCTCCCAGGCCTCGCGCTCCTCGTCGGCGCGGTACTTGGTCGGGTCGTCGGAGGTGGTGTGGGCGCCCATCCGGTAGGTGAACGCCTCGACCAGCGTCGGGCCCTCGCCGCGGCGGGCGCGCTCGAGCGCGGACCGGGTCACGGCCAGGCACGCGAGAACGTCGTTGCCGTCGACCCGGACGCCGGGAAAGCCGAAGCCCTGCGCACGCTGGTAGAGCGGCACCCGGGTCTGCTTCTCGGTGGGCTCGGAGATGGCCCACTGGTTGTTCTGGCAGAAGAAGACGACCGGGGCGTTGTAGACCGCGGAGAAGGTGAAGGACTCGGCCACGTCGCCCTGGCTGGACGCGCCGTCGCCGAAGTACGCGATCACGGCGGAGTCCGCGCCGTCCTTGGCGACGCCCATGGCGTAGCCGGTGGCGTGCAGGGTCTGCGAGCCGATGACGATCGTGTACAGGTGGAAATTGTTGCTGTTGGGATCCCAGCCGCCGTGGTTCACACCACGGAACATGCCGAGCAGGTTGGTCGGGTCGACACCCCGGCACCAGGCGACACCGTGCTCACGGTAGGTCGGGAAGACGTAGTCGTCGTCGCGCAGCGCGCGGCCGGAGCCGATCTGCGCGGCCTCCTGGCCGAGCAGCGACGCCCACAGACCCAGCTCGCCCTGACGCTGCAGCGAGGTGGCCTCGGCGTCGAAGCGGCGGGTGAGGACCATGTCCCGGTAGAGGCCGCGCAGCTCGTCGGCGCTCAGGTCGATGTCGTACTCGGGGTGCTGGACGCGCTCCCCTTCGGGCGTCAGCAGCTGAACGAGCTCGGGCTCGGCGCCCTGGCCCTTCTTGACGCTCGCGCTAGCGGTGCGCTTGGTGCCGCTGCTGCGTCGCGTCGTCTTGCGCGCGGCAGTGCTTTCCACGGTCACGTGCGTGCTCCTCCGTCGGTCCGGCCCCCGGGGTTGCCGGGCAAGGCCAGTGCGGCTCGCCTTATCCGTGCCCGCGCACGGGGTGGGTGCGACTCGGCCGGGGTCGGGCGTGACAGGTGCCCCGGCGAGCGCCCTGTCATAGGCACGTTACCCAGTGCGCCGCATTCCTGCGAAACCCCATTTGACCTGCGATTTTGCTTGGATTTCCAAGTAAATCGAGAAATGCGGGAACACAGCTGGTCAGCGCGGTGCAACGGCCATGAGGCCGCCGGAACACGGGCACGGTATCCCGCCACCCCCGGGCACGGGAAGAGCCAATATGTGAGACTGACCCCGTGCGCGAAGATGGAAAAATCCGGGTATTTCTGTTGGACGACCACGAAGTCGTCCGGCGCGGCGTCCACGAGCTCCTCTCCGTGGAGGACGACATCGAGGTGGTCGGCGAGGCCGGTACTGCGGCGGACGCGCTGGTCAGGATCCCGGCGACGCGCCCCGACGTGGCCGTGCTCGACGTCCGGCTGCCGGACGGCAGCGGCGTCGAGGTCTGCCGCGAGGTCCGTTCGCAGAACGAGGACATCAAGTGCCTGATGCTCACCTCGTACGCCGACGACGAGGCGCTCTTCGACGCGATCATGGCCGGGGCCTCGGGATATGTCCTCAAGGCCATCCGTGGCAACGAGCTGCTTTCGGCCGTACGGGACGTGGCGGCCGGCAAGTCCCTGCTCGACCCGGTCGCGACCGCACGCGTGCTGGAACGGCTCCGCGACGGAAACAACCCGAAGGGTGACGACAAGCTCGCCCACCTGACGGAGCAGGAGCGCAGGATCCTGGACCTGATCGGCGAGGGCCTGACCAACCGGGCCATCGGCGAACGGCTCCACCTGGCGGAGAAGACCATCAAGAACTACGTCTCCAGCCTGCTGTCGAAGCTGGGCATGGAGCGGCGCTCGCAGGCCGCGGCGTACGTGGCCCGGATGCAGGCCGAGCGGCACTGACGCCTCGACCGCCCGCGATCCGGGACCTACGTCCCCTCGCAACCGGGGCAGGGGTCCCTGTTCCGGGGCGGCGCCGGTGGCGGAGAGTGGAAGCCATGTCCTCCGAGGAGATCCGCGCCATCGAGCTGCTGAACCGCGTGTCATACGGCCGGGTGGCGACAAGCATGCGCGCGATGCCGTTCGTCGCACCCGCCCGGCACCTCGTGGACGACGGCGGCGTCCTGCTCCGGATGCACCGGGGCCTCGGATACCACCGGGCCTGCGCGGGCAGCGTGGTCGCCTACGGCGCGGACAACTTCAACTCGGGCGCCCAGAACCTCTGGTCCGTGCAGTTCACCGGCACCGCGGAGGTCGTCGAGCCGACCGAGGAGCAGCTGGCGGCCTTCGGCCCCACGCCGCAGATCGTGGACGGAGAGCCCTTCGACCCGATCTACATGCGCGTCGAGCCCCAGTTCGTGACCGTGCACCAACTGGACTACACCACGGAGCGACAGCTCCACCACGTAGCGTGATCTAACATCTGGTGAGTGCCGCGCTCATCTGAAACACTTGCCCCGCCCGTCGGCGCCCTGCTGCGCCGCTACCGGGACGCCGGTGAGCCGCTCTCCTGCGAACCCGTCACCCAGGGCCTCCTCAACCGCGGCTACCGCCTCGCCACCACCCGCGGCGCCTACTTCCTCAAGCAGCACCTCGACGCCCCGACCGCCGACCGGGACACCATCAGCCGCCAGCACCGCGCCACCCAGCGCCTGCACGCCCTCGGCCTGCCCGTCGCCCCGCCGCTCGCCGACTCCGCCGGCCGCACCGTCGCCGTCATCGGCGGCCGCTGCTACGCCCTGCACCCCTGGGTCGACGGCCGCCACCGCGACGGCGCCCAGCTCTCCACCGGCGGTTCGAGGCGCCTGGGCGCGCTCCTCGGCCATGTCCACACCTGTCTGGAGCAGGTGATGGAGTCCCCGCCGCCCGGCGCGGAGCACGAGAGCGCCCGCCCCGAGGACACGTTCCGGCTCATCGACGAACTGCTCCGCCTCGCCCGCGCCGACCGCCCCCGGACCGGCTTCGACGCGCTCGCCGAGCACCGGCTGCTCGAACGCCGGGTCCTCCTCGCCGAGCACGCCCACCGCCGTCCCCCGCCCGCCGCCGCGGCCGGCTGGGTGCACGGCGACTTCCACCCGCTGAACCTGCTCTACCGGGGCGCGGAACCGGCCGCGATCGTCGACTGGGACCGCCTCGGCGTCCAGCCACGGGCGGAGGAGGCGGTCAGGGCGGCCGCCATCTTCTTCGTACGGCCGGCGGGTGAGCTGGCCCTGGAGAAGGTACGGGCGTACGCGCGGGCCTACCGGCGGGCGGCCGGCGCGGACGGGGCCGAACTGGCGTCGGCGGTGCACCGCGTGTGGTGGGAGCGGCTCAACGACTTCTGGATACTGCGCTGGCGCTACCAGCTCCACGACCGAAGGGCCGACCCGCAGTTCCCTGCGGCGTCGGCCCTGGCGGTGTGGTGGACCCGTGAATACGAGGCGGTACGCGACGCGTTCACGGGGTGAGTCTCACCAAACGGGTCAGGTGCCCGCGGTCGTACCGAGTGTCGTGCCCTGCGACGTCCCCGTGTTGGTGTTGCCCTGCGACGTGCCCGTGTTCGTATTGCCCTGCGTCGTACCCGAGTTGGTGCTGCCGTCCGTGGTGCCCTCGGTGGTCCCCTCGGTGGTGCCCTCCGTGGTCCCCTCGGTGGTGCCCTCCGTCGTGCCCTCGGTGCCCGTGCCCCCGTCGGTCGTGTCCGTGGGCTCCGTCGACGGTTCGCCCGTCGGCGTGGACGGCGTCGACGGCTTGTACGAGGGCTTGTAGGACGGCGTCCAGGGCTGCTGGTCGCCGCCCGTGGAGGTGTCCGGCTCCTCGGTCTCCTGCGTCGGCGTCTCCTGCGAAGGCGTCGACGGTTCCTGGGACGTGGACGGCGAGTCGGTGACGGCCGGCGGCTTGTTCGTACCGCCGCTCTTCTCACCGGCCTTGTCGATCGCGTACGCCACACCCGCGACGATCGCGATCAGCGCGAGGGCCACGAACAGCAGCGCCTTGCCCCGGCCGCTCTTGCCGCCGCCCTGGGGCCCGTAGCCGTCCTGCCCGTAGCCGCCGTGACCGCCGTGGCCACCGTCGTATCCGCCGTCGTCCGGGTTCATCGGCGGAAGGATCGGGCCTTGCGCGGTCTCGTGGTGCATGGGGTGCCCCAGCGCCGTCGTCGCGGCCATGCCGCCGACCGGCGTGTGACCGCCCTCGTGCACCTCCACCGGGCCCGTGTTCCACGTGCCGCTGTGGCCGCCCTGCTGCTGGAGCATCTGCAGGCCGTACTGAATCAGCCCACGCATCTCCTCGGCGCTCTGGAACCGGTCGTCCGGGTCCTTCGCGAGCGAGCGCATGACCAGACCGTCGAGCTCCGGCGGCGCACCCTGGGCGACGTCGGACGGCGGGATCGGCGCGTCCTGGACGTGCTGGTAGACCACCGACAACGGTGTCTCGCCGGTGAACGGAGGCCTCAGCGCGAGCAGTTCGTACAGCAGACAACCGGTCGCGTACAGGTCGGACCGGTGGTCGACGGCCTTGCCGAGAGCCTGTTCGGGGGAGAGGTACTGCGGCGTGCCCATGACCATGCCGGTCTGAGTCATCGTCGACTGCGCGCCGTGCAGGGCGCGCGCGATGCCGAAGTCCATGACCTTCACCGCGCCGGTGTGCGTGATGATGACGTTCGCCGGCTTGATGTCCCGGTGCACGATGCCGTGCTGGTGCGAGTACGCGAGCGCCTCGAGCACGCCCGAGACGATGATCAGGGCCTGCTCCGGACCCGGCGCCTCGGCGCTGATCAGCAGGTCGCGGATGGTGCGGCCCTCGACCAGCTCCATCACGATGTACGGCACGGAGTGGCCGCCCACGACGTCCTCGCCGGAGTCGTACACCGCCACGATCGCGTGGTGGTTGAGTCCGGCGACCGACTGCGCCTCGCGGGTGAAGCGGGCCTTGGAGACCGGGTCCTCGGCGAGGTCGGAGCGGAGCAGCTTCACGGCGACCGTGCGGCCCAGGCGGACGTCCTCGGCGGCGAACACCTCGGCCATGCCGCCTCGCCCGAGACGGTGTGTCAGCCGGTAACGTCCGTCACCGACCACTCCGCCGATGCCCCAGGACTCCGCGGCGGCGCCCGACAGGCCGCCGCCGCCTGCTTCGGATTCGGGTGCCATCAGTCCTCGCCGTCGTATGTCTACCGTGCAGTGCCGTACCGCCGTCACGCTACAGGCTTCGTCCGACATCACGGTTCGAGATGGACCGGCCATCCAACCCGGTCCACGTACGCCTGTGCAAATTCCAGGCAGTTCCTGTAACGCTTGCGAGACGCTTCTTGCGCGGAGGGTCACGGAACGGGCACCCGGCTTGACGTGTCACTGCCCTGGGGCAGACTTGGCCAGGAAATTCCGGTAACAGCGCCGCCACGCGCGCGTAGGGGGAGCACGAATGAGCCAGGACGGCGCACAGGGCCGCTATGCGGGCGGTTCGGTCGCGAACGGCCGCTACCAGCTTCGCGACCTGCTCGGCGAGGGCGGCATGGCCTCCGTCTACCTGGCGTACGACAGCGCGCTCGACCGGCAGGTCGCCATCAAGACGCTGCACTCGGAACTCGGCCGGGAACAGTCGTTCCGCGAGCGGTTCCGGCGCGAGGCGCAGGCGGTCGCCAAGCTGTCGCACACCAACATCGTCTCGGTCTTCGACACCGGCGAGGACACCCTCGACGGCGCCGTCATGCCGTACATCGTCATGGAGTACGTGGAGGGGCAGCCGCTCGGCTCGGTCCTCGCCTCCGACGTACGGCAGTTCGGCGCGATGCCGGCCGACAAGGCGCTGAAGGTGACGGCCGACGTGCTGGCCGCGCTCGAGACCAGCCACGAAATGGGCCTGGTCCACCGGGACATCAAGCCCGGCAACGTGATGATGACCAAGCGCGGCATCGTCAAGGTCATGGACTTCGGCATCGCGCGGGCCATGCAGTCCGGCGTCACCTCGATGACGCAGACCGGCATGGTCGTCGGCACGCCGCAGTACCTCTCCCCCGAGCAGGCCCTCGGCCGCGGCGTGGACGCCCGCTCCGACCTTTATTCGGTCGGCATCATGCTCTTCCAGCTGCTGACGGGCCGTCTTCCGTTCGACGCGGACTCGCCGCTGGCCATCGCGTACGCGCACGTCCAGGAGGAGCCGGTCGCCCCGTCCTCCATCAACCGCTCGGTGACTCCGGCGATGGACGCGCTCGTCGCCCGCGCGCTTAAGAAGAACCCGAACGAGCGCTTTCCGAGCGCGGCGGCGATGCAGGACGAGTGCCTGCGTGTGCTTTCGGCGGGGCAGACGGGCGCGCCGGTGATCGTGGCGGGCGGTCCGGTCAGCAGCGGCTCGGGCGTGGGCTCGGCGGTCTTCCCGCCGGTCGGCCAGACCCCGCCGCCGTCGACGCACGGCGTCCAGCAGCCGTACCAGCCGCCGACGCCGCAGCCGGGCCCGTACGGTCCGCCGACGCCGGCCCCCGCCTACGGCTACCCGCAGCAGGCTCCGACCCCGGCCCCGGCGTACCAGACGCCCGCTCCCGGGCCGTACACGATGCCGCAGCAGTCGTCGGTGACGACGAGCGGCGGGTCCGGCGGCTCGAAGCGGAACATGCCGGTGCTCGTGGGCGCGATCGTCGTCGCGCTGGTCGCGATCGGCGGTGTGATCACCGCGGTCTCGCTCAACAAGGACGACGACCCGGCGAACAACGCGAACAACGACCCGAGCCAGAGCCAGTCGGCGGCCCCGGGGCACAAGGGTCCGGACCTCACCAAGACCATCGAGACGAAGAAGTGCACGGAGCCGACGGAGTCGAGCGACGACCCGTCGAAGTTCGAGATCCCGAACTTCACGTACAAGAACATCCAGTCGGTGAAGGACTGCATCCAGGCCGCGGGCTGGCAGATCAAGACGCAGACGCCGGTGGACGAGGCCACGTACGGCGAGGGCACGGTCCTCAGCCAGTACCCGCCGGCCGGTGAGGACGCGTCCAAGGACGACGCCGAGTTCACGCTCGAGGTGTCGACGGGCAATCCGCCGCAGTAAACGCCCTCCGAGCGCCCCCGAACGCGCTCTCTCACCCCCTCCTCCTGTCCGGGATGCCGGAGATGTCCCCGCGTGTTTACGTGGAGTCGACAGCTCGGCGGCTCGGCACGGGAGGGGGGTCATCCGGTGACTCCAGTACTCCGCGGTACGCGGACGCGGGCCCTCGGCCCGGTGGTCGCGTGCTGGCTGGTGGTGGGTGCCGTACCGGTCGCGTACGGGGCCGAAAGAGGGCCGACGGCCGACCCGAAGGCCTCCGCGACGACGGCCGTCCCCTCGAAGCCGTCCGCGTCGAAGCCGGGCACCTCGAAGCCGGGCACCTCGAAGCCCGCGACCTCGCCCGCGCGACCGTGGAGACCCTCGCGGCCGTCCCCGCCGTCCCCTCCGCCCCCTCCGTCTCACTCGTCGCCTCCAGCCACGACCCTGGCACCCGGGGCCTCCGGCCCTCCCGCGGCGGCCACCTCGGGCCCCGCGTCGACCCCGGGGCGGCCCGGGCCCACCGAACCCGCCGAGCCCGCCCCGTCCGGCTCCCTCGCGGGTCGTCCCGCCGGGGAGGGCCGCGAGCGGCCCGGCCGGCCGGCCTCGCCCCCGAGGGCGAGGGACTCGGCCGATCCCGACAGCCCCTCACGTACCAAGACTGCAACAGCCGACGAGCCCTCAGCCGAGGAGGACGAGGCGCTCGAAGCGGTACCCGGGACGGACCCCGCCACCACGACGCCCGCACCGGCGTCCGCGCCCGCGGCAGCTCCCCGACTCAGCCCCCGGGCCACCGCCACCACCGCTGACCGGCAGATTCCCGTGCTCACCCTGGGCGCGGGGCTCGCGCTGATGGGGCTCGGAATCGGTTTCCTCGGCGTCCGGATGCGCCGCCGCTGAGCCGCCCGTCCCCCGTGGACCCCGCCGCGTCCCCCTTGAGACGGACCCGGAGCTTCCGTCTCAGGTCGCTTGTCGGCTCGGGCATACCCGGTATACATACTGAGTATGTCGATCCGCCACGGGCTCCTCGCCCTCCTCGAACGCGGCCCTCGCTACGGCTCGCAGCTCCGGTCGGAGTTCGAGTCACGCACAGGCTCCACCTGGCCCCTCAACGTCGGCCAGGTCTACACGACCCTCAACCGGCTCGAACGGGACGGCATGGTCGCCCAGGGCGGCGAGGACGAGGCCGGCCACGCGCTCTACGCGATCACCGACAGCGGTCGCGAAGAGCTCAGGAAGTGGTTCGAGAAGCCCGTGGACCGCACCAGCCCGGCCCGCGACGAGCTCGCCATCAAGCTCGCCATGGCCGTCGGGGCGCCCGGGGTCGACATCCGCGCCGTCATCCAGTCCCAGCGCCGGCACACCGTGAAGGCGATGCAGGACTACACCCGGCTCAAGGCCCAGGCGCTCGCCGCCGTCGAAAGCGGCGACTCCCGGGAACGCGACGACGTGGCCTGGCTCCTCGTCCTGGAACAGCTGATCTTCCAGACCGAGGCCGAGGCCCGCTGGCTGGACCACTGCGAGGCCCGGCTGATCCGGCTCTCGACGGCCGCCGCCGGTTCCTCCACCACGACGGGTACCGCACCCGGATCCACCACCGCACACCACTCCGCCGACACGTCCTCCCAGGACACCCGTCCGGCACCGCTGCGCTGACCCCGCGGCCCCACGTCCCGCACCACCTCGTCAACCGCTCCGTACACCACCGCATGTGACCGCCCGTGACCGCACAGCACGCGGCCGTCCTTCGGCGTACGCCCAAGGGGGGACCCCTCCATGTCCACACAGCAGCCCGTGCTGCAACTGCAGAACCTGACCCGTGTCCACGGCTCCGGCGAGACCGAGGTACATGCCCTGCGCGGCATCGACCTCGATGTCTTCCCCGGTGAACTCGTCGCCGTCATGGGCCCGTCCGGCTCCGGCAAGTCGACCCTGCTCACCATCGCCGGCGGCCTCGACACCCCCACCTCCGGCCGGGTGATCGTCGAGAACACCGACATCACCACCGCCGGCCGCAAGGCACTGGCGGCCCTGCGCCGCCGCAGCATCGGGTACGTCTTCCAGGACTACAACCTGATCCCCGCCCTCACGGCCGCCGAGAACGTCGCCCTGCCCCGCGAGCTGGACGGCACCTCCGCCCGCAAGGCGCGCGGCGAGGCCCTCGCCGCGCTGGAGGAGATGGAGCTCGGCCACCTCGCCGACCGCTTCCCCGACGAGATGTCCGGCGGCCAGCAGCAGCGTGTGGCCATCGCCCGCGCCCTCGTCGGCGACCGTCGCCTCGTCCTGGCCGACGAGCCCACCGGCGCCCTGGACTCCGAGACCGGCGAGTCCGTCCTCGCCCTGCTGCGCTCGCGCTGCGACGCCGGTGCCGCGGGCGTCCTGGTCACCCACGAGCCGCGGTTCGCCGCCTGGGCCGACCGCGTCGTCTTCCTGCGGGACGGCGCCGTCGTCGACCAGACCGTACGCAGCGAGGCCGACTCGCTCCTGTCCGGCCAGGCGGCCGAGCGGTGAACAACTGGTTCCATTCCTGGCGCGCCGCGATCCGCATAGCCCGCCGTGACGCCTGGCGCTTCAAGGGCCGCAGCTTCCTGGTCCTCGCCATGATCGCCCTGCCCATCCTGGGTGTCAGCGCCGCCGACCTGACCCTGCGCAGCTCCGAACTCTCCACCGAGGAGAAGCTCGACCGGATGCTCGGCGCCGCCGACGCCCGGTTCACCGACGCCGGCGTGGCCGGAGTGCCGATCCTGCAGGCCCCGGACGGCGAGATGCACACGCCGGCCGAGGACTTCGGAGACAAGATCTGGCCGAGCGGTGCCACGGACGTCACCAAGGCCATCCCCGCCGGCGCCACCGTCCTCACGGACAGCACCGGAAACGCCAAGCTCACCACCGTCCACGGACTGCTCCAGACGGACATACGCGAGCTCAAGGCCGCCGACCCGATGGCCAAGGGCATCATGACCCTCCTGGAGGGGCGCTTCCCCGAGAAGGCGGACGAACTCGCCGCGACCACGCACTTCCTGGAGAGCAGCGGCCTGTCGATCGGTTCGACCCTCACGGCGCGCGGCTACGACAAGAGCTACCGGATCGTCGGCTCGTACGAGCTCCCCAACGATCTGAAGGCCGATCAGGTCAACGCCCTGCCCGGCGCCTTCCTCGCCCCGTACGCCAAGGTGGCCGAGAAGGCCGGCATGAGCAGGGGAGGAGTCTCCACCGTCCACCTGGTGGAGGCCCCCGGTGGTTTCACGTGGAACGCCGTCCAGCAGATCAACACCAAGGGTGTGGCCGTCACCTCGCGCGCCGTGCTCCTGAACCCGCCGGCCGACTCCGACGTCCCGCTCTACCAGAAGGAGGGCTGGGGCAACTACGAGACCAGCGCGGGCGCCCAGGCCGCCGAACTCGCCGCCCTCGGCACGGTCGTCGGCCTCGCGATGCTGGAGATCTGCCTCCTGGCCGGGCCCGCGTTCGCCGTCGGCGCCCGCCGCTCGCGCCGCCAGCTGGGGCTCGTCGGCGCCAACGGCGGCGACCGGCGCCACATCCGGGCCATCGTCCTGGGCGGCGGCCTCGTCATCGGCGTCGCCGCGGCCGTCACCGGCACCGTCCTCGCTCTGATCCTGACCTTCCTCC
This sequence comes from Streptomyces sp. NPDC046712, assembly GCF_040645695.1. Lineage (NCBI taxonomy): Bacteria > Bacillati > Actinomycetota > Actinomycetes > Kitasatosporales > Streptomycetaceae > Streptomyces > Streptomyces sp. NPDC046712. Next base: position 126,063 of record NZ_JBEYYW010000003.1, read on the forward strand.
TCCAGCCCGTCCTCGAGGACTCGTTCGGGCAGCGGTTCGGCAGCTTCGACGTACGCCCCGTGGAACTGCTCGGCATCGCGCTGCTCGCCGTGCTGACCGGCCTGCTGGCCGCGATCGTCCCGGCCGTCACCGCCTCCCGGCAGACCGTCCTGGCCTCGCTCACCGGCCGTCGCGGTGTCCGCCGCAGCAGCCGGGTGCTGCCGCTGATCGGCCTGGCCGCCCTGCTCCTGGGCGCGGCGATCGCGCTCTACGGATCGGTGATCAGCGACCAGTTCGTCATCGTCGCGGGCGGCAGCGCCATCGCCGAGCTGGGCGTGGTCGCCATGACCCCCGCCCTGGTGGGTCTCTTCGGCCGGACCGGCCGCTGGCTCCCGCTGTCGCCGCGCCTCGCCCTGCGGGACGCCGTCCGCAACCGGGGTCGTACGGCACCCGCCGTCGCCGCCGTGCTCGCCGCGGTCGCCGGGACCGTCGCCGTCTCCACGTACACGGCGAGCAGCGAAGCGGGGGACCGGGCCGAGTACCGGGCGAGCCTGCCGTACGGCGCGGTCGCCGCCTTCGTCGTCGAGGAGGGCGGCCGGGACGTCCCCGCCGTCCGTGACGCGGTCCAGCGCCACCTGCCCATCGACGTTCGCGCGGATGTCGCACGCGTACAGGTCGGGAAGGCCGGCTGCTCGCCCTACGAGGAGACCCCGGGCTGCGGCAGGTTCGAGATCGTCACCCCCAAGGCCAACGAGTGCCCGCTGTGGGCCCCCTCCGTCAACGGCGAGGACCCATCGGCGAAGTTCTCCAAGGAGCAGCGGCGCAAGCTCGCCGAGGACTGGCGCTGCAAGCAGGGCGACGAGGGCGGCATCTATGTCGACGGCGGGTTGCTGATCGGTGACGCCAAGGTCCTGAAGGTCCTCGGAATCAAGGATCCGGGCGCCGAGAAGGCTCTCGCCGACGGCAAAATCGTTTCCTTCTCCAAGGCCTACATCGACCGGAGCGGGAAGGTCGGCGTGAAGCTGATCTCCGACACCGCGAAGGCGAGCCAGGCCGAGCAGGAGGGCAAGCCGGTACCGGGCGAGATCAAGTCCCTCCCCGCCCACCTGGTGCCCGAGGAGGAGAACGCGTACGGCATCCAGGCGATGCTCAGCCCGGCCGCCGCGAAGACCGCCGGCCTGACCACCGTGCCGCTGGGCTCGCTGTTCTCCACCGACACGATGCCGAGCAGCGAGCAGCGCCAGAAGCTCGACGGCGAGATCTCCAAGATCGGCAGCGATGTCGAGCTGCGCCTGGAGGAGGGCTTCGTCGGCAAGAGCAGCATCGTGCTCCTCGCGCTGGCCGTCTTCGCCGGCCTGGTCACCATCGGCGCCGCCGGTATCGCGACCGGCCTGGCGCAGGCCGACGCCGAGGCCGACCTCAAGACGCTCTCCGCCGTCGGGGCGCCCCCGCGGGTCCGCCGCACGCTCAGCGGCTTCCAGTGCGGGGTGGTCGCCGCGATGGGCGTGATCCTCGGCTCCGCGGCCGGTGTCCTGCCGGCGGTGGGCCTGCGGCTCACCGAGGAGCGCGAACGCCTGCGCTTCTACCAGGAGAGCCTGGACCAGGGCTGGGGCGTCGCGCCCACGCCGCCGTACGTGCCGATCGTCGTCCCCTGGGAGACGCTGGTGGGGCTGCTGGTGGTCGTTCCGATCGGCGCCGCGCTCCTGGCCGCCCTGGTGACCCGCTCGCGCGGGGCCCTGGCCCGTCGCGCCGCGATCTGACGGCTTCGTTGCCTTCTCGTGCCCCTGTACGAGGGTGGATCACCCTCGTACAGGGGCACACCGTGTGGTGAGGCACGTGTGCGAGAGAATGGCGGCATGGAGATGCCGAGGAATGAACGGTCGCAGGAGAGCCCCCAGGTCCTCATCGTGGGACAGGACGGGATGGCGCTCGGCGGCACTCAGGGTGACGACGAATCCCGCGAGGTCCCGGTGACGGAAATGGTCGAGCAGCCTGCGAAGGTCATGCGCATCGGCAGCATGATCAAGCAGCTCCTGGAGGAAGTACGCGCGGCACCTCTCGACGAGGCCAGCCGGGTCAGGCTCAAGGACATCCACGCCAGCTCCGTGAAGGAGCTGGAGGACGGGCTCGCGCCCGAACTGGTCGAGGAACTGGAGCGTCTCTCCCTGCCGTTCACCGACGAGGCGATTCCCTCCGAGGCGGAACTGCGCATCGCGCAGGCCCAGTTGGTGGGCTGGCTCGAGGGCCTCTTCCACGGCATCCAGACGGCGCTGTTCGCCCAGCAGATGGCGGCCCGTGCCCAGTTGGAGCAGATGCGCCGGGCCCTGCCGCCCGGTGCGCCGCACGACGATGACGACGACCAGGGACACGGGCACGCGGTCCGCTCGGGGCCGTATCTGTAGGTCGTCCTCTCCGCACCCGAAGGGCCCGGCACACGAACGTGTGCCGGGCCCTTCGGAGTGATGGAGCCTTGGGGGGACGGGGCCCTTCCGTGTGACGGGGCCTTCCGCGTGGTGACGGGCCCTTCCGTGGGGCGTGCTTCCCTGGGCCGGGCGCCCTCCGGGCTACGCGGTCAGCCCTGCGGGGCCAGCAGCAGCACCTTGCCCACGTGCGACCCCGAGTCCAGCGCCCGATGGGCCTCCGCGGCGTCGCGCATCGGCACCGTACGGTCGACGACCGGGCGTACCGTGCCCGCGCCGATCAGCGGCCAGACATGCTCGCGCACCGCGGCGACGATGGCCGCCTTCTCGTGGCCGGGGCGGGCGCGCAGCGTGGTCGCGGTGATCGCGGCGCGCTTGGCCATCAGCGCGCCGATGTTCAGCTCGCCCTTCACCCCGCCCTGCATGCCGATAATCGCCAGGCGTCCGTTGACCGCGAGGGCCTTCACATTGCGGTCCAGATACTTCGCTCCGACGATGTCGAGGATGACGTCGGCACCGGCCCCGTCCGTGGCCTTGCGCAGCTCCTCGACGAAGTCCTGCTCGCGGTAGTCGATCAGGATGTCCGCGCCCAGCTCGGCGCAGCGCGCCAGCTTCTCGGGGCCGCCGGCGGTGACCGCGACCCGCGCGCCGACCGCCTTGGCCAGCTGGATCGCCATCGTGCCGATGCCGCTCGCACCGCCCTGCACCAGCAGCGTCTCGCCGGGCCGCAGATGGGCGACCATGAAGACGTTCGACCAGACGGTGCTGGTCACCTCGGGCAGCGCCGCAGCCGTGACCAGGTCCACTCCGTCCGGAACCGGCAGCAGCTGGCCGACCGGTACGGCGACCTTCTCCGCGTACCCGCCGCCCACGAGCAGCGCGCACACCTCGTCGCCGACGGACCAGCCGGACACCCCCGGGCCGAGCGCGGCGATCCGGCCCGAGCATTCGAGACCGGGGTACGGGGACGAGCCCGGCGGCGGGTTGTAGAAGCCCTGTCGCTGGAGCAGATCGGCACGGTTGACGGCGCTCGCCACCACCTCGACGAGGACCTCGCCCTCAGCGGGCACGGGATCGGGCACCTCGGCCCAGACGAGGGCTTCGGGACCACCGGGTTCCGGAATCGTGATCGCATGCATGGCGGCGAGGCTACTCGGGCGGTGTCGTCAGCGGGGTGATGGGCGCCGCCCGCACGATCGTGATCACACGGTCCGTCAACTGCAGGGGGCTGGCCGCCGGATCGTCGTATCCGAGCAGCCGGTGCCCACGCAACACGCTGACCACCAGGTCGTCGGTCTCCCGCACGTTCTTGCCCACCTCGGCCTTTATGACCGGCCGCTCCACCAGGTCGAGGCCCGAACCCTGCTGGATCAGGTCCTCCATCACCGTGCCGGCGCTGGGGCTGAGCACCGAGAGCCCGAGCAGCCGTCCGGCCGCGCTGGCGCTGGTGATCACGGCGTCCGCACCGGACTGGCGCAGCAGCGGCGCGTTCTCCTCCTCGCGCACGGCGGCGACGATCTTCGCGCCCCTGTTGAGCTGCCGGGCGGTCAGCGCGACCAGCACGGCCGTGTCGTCCCGCTGGGTGGCGATCACGATCTGACGGGCTTTCTGCACCTCGGCGCGGAGGAGCACATCGCTACGGGTGGCATCGCCGATCACGCCGACGAACCCGTCCGCGTTCGCCGTCTCGATGACCTTCGTGGACGGGTCGACGATGACGATCTGGTCCTTGCGGAGCCCGGTCGCACAGAGCGTCTGGATCGCGGAGCGGCCCTTGGTGCCGAAGCCGACGATGACGGTGTGGTCGCGCAAGGTGGACCTCCAGCGGTTCAGCCGCCACTCCTCCCGGGTCCTTTCGGTGAGGACCTCGAGAGTGGTGCCGACCAGGATGATCAGGAACAGCACGCGCAACGGCGTGACCAGCAGGATGTTGACGAGCCGCGCCGAGTCGCTGTACGGGACGATGTCGCCGTACCCCGTGGTGGAGAGGGTCACCGTCGCGTAGTAGGCGCAGTCGAGGAAGTCGAGGGTCTCGTCGGCGTTGTCGTGGTAGCCGTCGCGGTCCAGGTAGACGATGACGGTCGTGAGGGCCAGCACGCCCAGCGCCATCAACAGCCGTTTACCCACCTGCCGCAGGGGCTTCTCGACGACCCGCCGTGGCATCCGCACCCGCGAGGGCGACGTCTTCTCGTCGGCCTGCCGGGCCATGACGTCCCGACTGGGAAGTTTCACGTGAAACACGCTCCTTGGTCCGTCGCTCCGTGAGCGGGGAACCCGGACCAGGGAAGGTCGAGGATCTCCAGCGCGTCGCCGGGTCGCGCGCCTCCCGGCGGCACCACGGCCATGCCATCCGCGACGGCGATACCCCGGAGCATCGCCGGGCCGTTGTAGTGCAGCGGCACGACCTCGTCGCCCCGGTGGACGACCGGGACGAGCCGGGTGTCGTGCGGATGGCCGTGGACCTCGTCCCGTACGGGCACGTGGTACGGCGGCGGGACCGGGGCCCCCGCCAGGGCACGGAGCAGGGGCTCGGCCAGGGTGAGCAGTCCGGAGACCGCCGCGAGCGGGTTGCCGGGCAGGCCGACCAGGTGCCGGTCGCCGTCGAGCCGTGCGAGCAGCATGGGGTGGCCCGGGCGGACCTTCACACCGTCGACCAGGAGCGCGGCCCCGGCCTTGGCGAGGACGGGGTGAACGTGGTCGACGGGTCCCGCGGCCGTGCCTCCCGTGGTGATCACCAGATCGGCCACGGAGCCGGTGACGGCGGTGTGCAGAGCCTCGGCGTCGTCGCCGATCCGTCGGGTGGCGAGCACGTCGGCGCCGAGGGCGTTCAGCCAGGGGCCGAGCATGGGGCCGAGGGCGTCGCGGATCAGACCGTCGTGGGGGAGTCCGGCCGTCAGAAGCTCGTCGCCGAGGACGAGGACCTCCACGCGGGGGCGGGGCAGCGTCGGCAGCTCGTCGTACCCGGCCGCCGCGGCGAGGCCGAGGACGGCGGGGGTCACCGTCGTACCGGCAGGCAGCAGCCGGTCGCCGGAGCGGCACTCCTGTCCCCGGGGACGGATGTCCTGGCCGGGCACGACCTCGCGCCGGGCGTGCAGGTGCCCGCCGGCGTTGGTGCGGGAGTGCTCGCTGCGGATGACCGCGGTGGTCTCGCGCGGAACGCGGGCGCCGGTGGCGATCCGTACCGCGGTGCCGTCCTCCAGGGCCGGGGCGGCGGCGTGTCCGGCGAGCACCGCTCCCTCGCCGCGGATCTCCCAGGGGCCGGGTCCGGCGACCGCCCAGCCGTCCATGGCGGAGGTGTCGAAGGACGGCAGATCGGTGAGCGCGCGGAGCGGCTCGGCGAGGACCTGGCCGAGTGCCTGCGCGAGGGGCGTACGACGGGGTCCGCGCGCGGCCCCGGCCGTGGATCCGGCGCGGGCGGCGATCCCGCGGGCGGCGGGCCAGGCGGTGGCGCGATGGGGCTCGGCGGGGTGGGCTTCGGCAGGGTGGGACGCGCCGGCGGGGTGGGTGCCGCCGGATCGTGGGTCGCCAGGGCGCGGCTCGCCGGGCCGGGGTTCGGCGGCGCGCGGCGGGGCGACAAGGGCGAGTGCCTCGTCGACGCCGTCGCTCTCGGGGGCGCTCTCCGGTGCGGGGGTCGGCGTGGGGGCGTGGGCGACCTCGGGCTCGGTGTCCGGCGTGGGGGCGGGGGCAGCCTTGGGCTCGGTGTCCGGCCCGGTCCCGGTCCCCGTCCCGTGCTCGGCCGCGCGCTCCTGCGGGGTCATCCGGCTTCGCCCTGCTCCGCTTCGGCGGCCCAGCGGTTGGCGAGCGCGGCGGCCTTGCGGGCGGCCTCGGCGACCGCCTTGGGGCCACCCTCGGCACCGGCCGCCTGCGCCGCCGCGTACCCGACCAGGAAGGTGGTCAGCGGGGCGGCGGGGCGGGCGACCCCGTGGGCGGCGTCCCGGGCCAGATCGAGCAGCACGCCGGTGTCGACGTCCAGCTCGATGCCCAGCTCGTCCTTGACTGCGGTGATCCATTCGTCCAGCACGTTCCCATGCTCCCTGATACGGGCCCGGGCCGCGGCAATGTCCTCCCAGGTGTCGCAGTCGAAGGAGGCGAGGGGGTCCGCGGCGACCCGGACGATGCGGAGCTCCCGCGTGAGCAGACGCAGCGGGAGGCCGGCGAGGGTGCCGTGCGCGGTGGCTATGAGAGCCACTTCACGCCGGAGCGCCTCGGTGCGGTAGGCGGCGACGAGCGGCTGGTCCCGGCCGTCGGGGTCGACGAGCAGCGCGGCCTCGGCGTCGGACGCCGCGGACAGGGCGTCGAGAAGCTGCCGGCCGGTCCGCTCGTCGAGGAACGGCAGGTCGGCGGAGAGGACGAGCACCGTGTCGGCGTCCACCGCGCGCAGCCCGGCGTCGAGCGCGGCCAGCGGGCCCCCACCGGGCGGCTCTTCCCTGGCCCACACCACGGGGCGTGCGGTGGCCCGCCGTCCGCCGACGACCACGGTGCGGCCGGCTCCCCGGCACCCGGCCAGGACCCGGTCGAGCAAGGCCCGGCCCCCGACCCGGACCGCGGGCTTGTCGGCCCCGCCGAGCCGCTTCGCGGCGCCCCCGGCGAGCACGATGGCGTCATACACGGTCGTCATCCCAGCAGTATGATCCGCGCCCACCCGGTACGACCCCAAAGATCGCCGCCTGTCTCACGTACGGAGACAGGCGGCGTGGGGGACGGCCCGCGGGACGGGGTCACGGGCCTGGGCCCGGGGCCTGGGCGCGGGCCGGGGCCTGGGCGCGGGCCGGGGCCTGGGCCCGGGGCCTGGGCCCGGGACCGTCAGAGGGTGCGGAGCAGGACCGCCGGGTGTTCGACGCAGTCCGCGACGTAGCGCAGGAAACCGCCCGCCGTGCCTCCGTCGCAGACCCGGTGGTCGAACGTGAGCGACAGCTGGACGACCTGGCGGACGGCCAGTTCGCCGTTGTGCACCCACGGCTTGGGGATGATCCGGCCCACCCCGAGCATCGCCGCCTCCGGGTGGTTGATGATCGGCGTGGAGCCGTCGACCCCGAACACCCCGTAGTTGTTCAGCGTGAACGTCCCGCCGGTCAGGTCCGCCGGCGTCAGCGTCCCCTGCCGGGCGGAGTCCGTCAGCCGCGCGAACTCCTCCGTCAGGGACTCCGCCGTCCGCGTGCCCGCGTCGCGGACCACCGGGACAACCAGACCGCGCGGGGTCTGCGCCGCGAACCCGAGGTGCACGGACGGCAGTCGGACGATCTCCCGGGCCGCCGTGTCCACGGTGGAGTTGAGCTCCGGGAAGCGGGCGAGCGCATGGGTGCAGATCCGGGCGAGCAGCGCGAGCAGCGAGATCTTCGGACCACCGGCCGCGTTCATCGCGGCCCGCGCCGCCATGAGTTCGGTCGCGTCGGCGTCGACCCAGCAGGTCGCGTCCGGGATCTCCGTACGGCTGCGCGACAGCTTGTCGGCCACGGCACCACGGACCCCGCGCAGCGGAATCCGCTCGGCGCCGACGGCGACGGCCGCGGGCGCCGGCACGGCGGCCGGAACCGGGCGCGCGGCGGCCGACTCGGCGGCGGCCAGGGCCGATTCCACGTCGGCGCGCAGAATCAGTCCCTCGGGGCCGGACCCGCGCACCTCGCGCAGATCGAGCCCCTTGTCCCGGGCGAGCTTCCGCACGAGCGGCGAGATGACCGGCACGGGGCCCTCTGAAGCCGCCGGCTTCACGGGCGCCGCCGCCACCGGAGCGGCCACGGCCTTCACCGGAGGCGCCGCGGGGGCCGGCGTACGGCCCGCCGCCGCGGCGGGGTTGTCGTGACGTACCCGGCGGCGGCGCGCCGCCGGACCGGCCGTCCCGTATCCGACGAGCACGTTGCCCGAGTATTCCGACGACTCGGCCGACTCGGGGTTCGCGGCGGCGGAGGCGGCGGGGACCGCCGCGGACGGGTCCGCTCCCCCCACCGCGACTGTCAGCAGCGGTGCGCCGACGGGCAGTTCGGTGCCCTCCTCGCCGAAGCGGGCGGTCACCACGCCGCCGTAGGGGCACGGGACCTCGACCATCGCCTTGGCGGTCTCGACCTCGACGACCGGCTGGTCGATGGCGACGACGTCGCCGACGTTCACCAGCCAGCGCACGATCTCCGCCTCGGTCAGCCCCTCGCCGAGGTCCGGCAGCTTGAACTCGAGCACCTGGGCCATCAGCTCCCCGCCTCCCACTGCAGCCGCGCCACCGCGTCGAGCACCCGGTCCACGCCCGGCAGATGGTGCCGCTCCAGCATCGGCGGCGGGTACGGGATGTCGAACCCGGCGACCCGCAGCACGGGTGCCTCCAGGTGGTGGAAGCAGCGCTCGGTCACCCGTGCGGCGATCTCCCCGCCCGGTCCGCCGAACCCGGCCGACTCGTGGACGACGATCGCCCGCCCGGTGCGCCGCACCGACGCGCAGACCGTCTCGTCGTCGAACGGCACCAGCGAGCGCAGGTCGACCACCTCAAGGTCCCAGCCCTCCGCCTGGGCGGCCTCGGCGGCCTCCAGGCAGACCGGCACGGACGGTCCGTACGTGATCAGCGTGGCGCTGCTGCCACGGCGCCGCACCACGGCCTTGCCGATCGGCTCCACCGCCGTCGGCGCCTCGGGCGACCAGTCGGACTTCGACCAGTACAGCCGCTTGGGCTCCAGGAAGACGACCGGGTCGTCGGAGGCGATCGCCGCCCGCAGCAGCCCGTACGCGTCCTCGACCGTGGCCGGGGTGACGACGTGGAGACCGGGGGTCGCCATGTAGTACGCCTCGGAGGAGTCGCTGTGGTGCTCGACGCCGCCGATCCCGCCGCCGTACGGCACCCGGATCACCAGCGGCATCGGCATCGCGCCGCGCGTGCGGTTCCGCATCCGCGACACATGGCTGATCAGCTGCTCGAACGCCGGGTAGGCGAAGGCGTCGAACTGCATCTCCACGACCGGCCGCAGCCCGTACATCGCCATGCCGACGGCCGTGCCCAGGATGCCGGCCTCGGCCAGCGGGGTGTCCGTACAGCGGTCCTCGCCGAACTCCTTGGCGAGGCCGTCCGTGACCCGGAAGACACCGCCGAGCGTGCCGACGTCCTCGCCCATGACGTGGACGGTCGGGTCCTCGGCCATCGCGTCGCGCATGGCCCGCTGCAGCGCCTGCGCCATCGTGGCCGGCTTCGCCTGCTTCGCGGGCTTGGCCGCAACCTGGGTCGTCATCACGCCTCGCTCTCGGCGTCGAGCTCGGCCCGCAGCTGCGCCGCCTGCTCACGCAGCTGTGTGGTCTGCTCGGCGTAGACGTGCGCGAACAGATCCATCGGGTCGAGGACCGGCTCGGCGTTCATCCGCTCGCGCAGCGCCGCCGCCATCGTCTCGGCGGCGTCGGCCGCCGCCCGCCTGCCGTCCTCGTCGAGCATCCCGCGCTCCGTCAGTTCCCGCTCCAGGAGCAGGATCGGGTCGTGTGCCTTCCACGCCTCGACCTCGCTGTCGCCGCGGTAGCGGGTGGCGTCGTCGGCGTTGGTGTGGGCCTCGATGCGGTAGGTCACCGCCTCGATCAGCGTCGGTCCGCCGCCGCGACGGGCGCGTGCCACGGCCTCGGTCAGCACCTGGTGGACGGCGACGGCGTCGTTGCCGTCGACGAGCCGGCCCGGCATTCCGTACCCGACGGCCTTGTGGGCCAGGGAAGGTGCCGCGGTCTGCTTGGCGAGCGGAACGGAGATCGCGAAGCCGTTGTTCTGGACCAGGAAGACCACGGGGGCCTGCCAGACGGCCGCGAAGTTCAGTGCCTCGTGGAAGTCGCCCTCGCTGGTGCCGCCGTCGCCGACCATGGCGAGCGCGACCACGTCGTCGCCCTTGAGCCGGGCGGCGTGGGCCAGGCCCACCGCGTGCGGGAGCTGGGTGGCGAGCGGCGTGGACAGCGGCGCTATGCGGTGCTCACGCGGGTCGTAGCCGGTGTGCCAGTCGCCGCGCAGCAGCGTCAGCGCCTGGACCGGGTCCAGGCCGCGCGCGACCGCCGCGAGGGTGTCGCGGTACGAGGGGAACAGCCAGTCCCGCTCCTCCAGGGCCAGCGCGGCCGCGACCTCGCAGGCCTCCTGGCCGGTCGTCGACGGGTAGACGGCCAGCCGCCCCTGCTTGGTGAGGGCCGTGGCCTGCGCGTTGTACCGCCGGCCGCGCACCAGTTCCGCGTAGAGCCGCCGCAGCAGCTCGGGGTCGGCGTCGGCCACCGCGTCCGTGCCGAGGACACGGAACGGCTCGGCGTCGGGCAGCAGCGGTGCGGCGTCGGTGCGCGGCTTCCACGCCGGGGGCGGCGTGGGCCGGTAGGCAGCGTCGGCACCGGGGGGCTCTTGGACTGTCGAACTGCGCTGTTGCAACGAGTCCACCTCCTCATGGGAGCGGGCATAAGACCCGAAGGCGGGTGGCGCGGGTGTGGCGCGCCTCACCTACCGATTGTTCGGTCGTGGAGGCATTTTGGCTACAGGCACCCTCAGCCTGTGGACAATCGGTTCTCCACAGCCTGGGATAGGAGCATGTCGTCCATGGGAGAGAGGCGGGGGGACATGGCGGATGAACAAATGGCCGAGGACTGGGAGCGGGCGCTCGTCCAGGGCCCGGTCACGGCGCCCGGCGGGGCGTCCCAGGGACCCCAGGCGCCCCCGGCGCGCCCGCTGGACGCCATCGACCGCGACATCCTGCGCATCCTCCAGACGGACGGTCGCGCCTCGATACGCTCCGTGGCCGAGCGGGTGCATGTGTCACGGGCCAACGCCTACGCGCGGATCAACCGGCTCATCGACGACGGGGTGATCCGCGGCTTCAGCGCCCGGGTCAACCACGAGCGCGCCGGCCAGGGCGCCTCGGCCTACATCACGCTCAAGATCGTCCAGAACTCCTGGCGCACCGTGCGCGAGCAGCTCCAGGCCCTGCCAGGAGCCGCGCACATCGCCCTCGTCAGCGGGGATTTCGACGTCCTGCTGCTGGTCCACACCCCCGACAACCGGACCCTGCGGGAGCTCGTGCTCACCAAGCTCCAGTCGATCCCCGAGGTGCTCTCCACCCGCACGCTTCTGGTTTTCGAGGAGACGGACCTCGACCCGGACCACTGAGCGGGTCCGGGGGCCCAGGCGGGGCCAGGGCCGCGGGGCGCCGGGCAGCCGCCTGCGGCGGCCTCAGCGGGCCGTACGCAGCCCGTCGAACGCGAGGTGCACGACCGTGTCGGCGAGCTGCTCGCGCACCGCGTCGGCCCCCGGGAGCGGCCGGTACCACTCCACCAGCGAGTTGATCATGCCGAAGAGCAGCCGGGTGGCCAGCTTGATGTCCACATCGGCCCGCAGGTCCCCGTCGGCCACGGCCGCCTTCAGCAGCTCGGCCACCTTGTGGTCGAACTCCCGGCGCCGCTCCATCGCCCACCGCTCGGTGTCGGTGTTGCCCCGGACCCGCAGCAGCAGGGTCACGTACGGCAGCTCCGCCATCAGCACCTCGACGGTGCGCCGGGTGACGTACTCGACCCGCTCGATGGCCCGCCCGCGCCCCGCGCCCGGCTCGTCGAGGATCCCGAAGAGCCCGTCGATGGCCCGGCTCACCGCCCGCCGCAGCAGCTCCTCCTTGCCCGCGACGTGGTGGTAGATCGAGGACTTGGAGATCCCGGCGGCCTTGGAGAGGTGCTCCATGGACGTGCCGTCGTAGCCGCGGTCGTTGAAGACCCGTACGGCGACGGAGAGCAGCGTCTCGGGGGTGTACGTGTCGCGCTTCGCGGTGGTCATGCCGTCGCCTCCTCCCCGGTCGCGGCCTGCTCGGCGGCGACCCGGCGGCGCAGCGCCTGCGAGGGTGCGTAGCGGCCCGTCGGGTACTCCTCGTGGAGGTTCGAGAGCGTCTCGAAGACCCAGCCGGCGCCCAGCTCCTCGCCCCAGGCGAGGGGCCCGCGGGGGTAGTTCACGCCGAGCCGCATCGCGGTGTCGATGTCGTCGGCGTCGGCCACCGCGCGCGCGGCGGCGTCGAAGGCGAAGTCGGCGAGCATCGCGACCGTACGGGCGACGATCATGCCGGGGATGTCGCGGATGACGCTGACCTTCTTGCCGGCCGCCTGGAAGAGGCCGATCGCCTCCTGGAGGGACCGGTCGTCCACCGTCGCGGCGGGCGCGAGCACGATCCGCTCGCAGGTGTAGAAGTTCAGCGCCAGGTCGAAGTGGATGACCGGCATCTCGGCGTCGTCGGCCGAGGTCCCGTCGGCGAGGAAGAGCCGGGTGCCGCTCGGCAGCTCGATCCAGCCCGGGTAGCCGGGCACGGCGTCGCCCCCGAAGTCGACCGGGATCGCGGCTTCCTGGATCCGCTCCACCAGGTCGCGCGCCTGGTACAGGTCGCCCTGGACCGTGACCGAGGCCGGCGGCTCGGCGGGCGGCGCGGTGTGCGGCGCGGGGGCCGCCGCGCCCTCCCCGTACGGGAACCAGCCGTGTCCCGACTTGCGGCCGAGCCGCGCCGACTCGACCAGGCGCCGCTGGGCGAGGGACGGGGTGAACTTGGGGTCCTGGTAGAAGGAGTCCCACACGGACCGGGTGACGGCCTCGTTCACGTCCTGGCCGATGAGGTCGGTGAGCTCGAAGGGGCCCATGCGGAAGCCGCCGCACTCGCGCAGGGCGGCGTCGATGGTCGCGGGGTCGGCCGCGCCCTCCTCGTACACCCGCAGGGCCTCCGCGTAGAAGGGCCTGGCTATCCGGTTGACGATGAAGCCGGGGGTGTCGGCGCAGCGCACCGGCGTCTTGCCCCAGCTCTTCGCGGTCTCGTACGCGCGCGTGGCGGCGGAGGCGTCGGTGGCGAAGCCGCTGACGACCTCCACGAGCGGGAGCAGCGGGGCCGGGTTGAAGAAGTGCAGCCCGACGAACCGGCCGGGCAGCCGCAGCCCTCCCGCGATCGCGGTGACGGAGAGGGAGGAGGTGTTGGTGGCGAGGAGGGTGTCGTCGCCGACGATCTTCTCCAGCTCGGCGAAGAGCTGCTGCTTGACCGGGAGGAGCTCGACGATCGCCTCGACGACGAGCGCGGCGTCGGCCAGGTCGGCCAGGTCGGCCGCGGCGTGCAGCCGGGCCACGGCGCCGTCGCGCTCGGCCCGGTCCATCCGCCCCTTCTCGACGAGGCGGCCCAGGCGGGCGGCGAGGGCGGTCACGGCCTCCTCGGCCCGGCCGGGGGCGCTGTCGTAGAGCCGTACGGGATGGCCCGCGACCAGGGCGACCTGCGCGATTCCCTGGCCCATGGTCCCCGTGCCGACGACGGCGACGGTCCGGCTCCGGTCGATGGCGTCGGTGCCGTTCTCCGGCGCGGAATCCGACCCTGCGGCCGGCACGGAGTCGCTCACATTGGCGGTCATACGACTGATCCTCCCCGATGGGTTGTCCACAGCTTCGACAGACCCCCTTGTCCCGACCGATCGTTCGGTTACTCTAACTCTGTCAGTCACTCTCTGCCCAGCTCGACGAGGAGTTGGTCCTGCAATGGCCACCGCTCAGCTGACCACCGACGCCCTGGCCGAGAAGCACCGGTCCACACTCGACCAGGCTCTCGACACCATCCGCACCCGTGCCTACTGGTCGCCCCACCCCGAGCACCCGAAGGCCTACGGCGAGAACGGCTCGCTGGACGCCGCCGCCGGTCTCGACGCGTACAAGGCACTGCTCGACAACCGCTTCGAGCTGGACCAGCCCGGCACGGACGGCTGGACCGGTGGCGAGATCTCGCCGTACGGCCCCGCGCTCGGCGTGGAGTACCCGCACGCCGACATCGACGTCCTGCTGCCCGCGATGCGCGCCGGCATGGGCGCCTGGCGCGAGGCCGGCCCCGAGGTCCGCGCCCTGGTCTGTCTGGAGATCCTCGCCCGGATCTCCGCCCGCACCCACGAGTTCGCGCACGCGGTGATGCACACCAGCGGCCAGGCCTTCATGATGGCGTTCCAGGCCGGCGGCCCGCACGCGCAGGACCGCGGCCTCGAAGCGGTGGCGTACGCGTACGCGGAGCAGACCCGCACCCCCGGCGGCTCCGCCCCGTGGTCCAAGCCGCAGGGCAAGCGCGACCCGCTGGAGCTGACCAAGCAGTTCACCCCGGTCGCCCGCGGCATCGCCCTGATGATCGGCTGCAACACCTTCCCGACCTGGAACGGCTACCCCGGTCTGTTCGCCTCCCTGGCCACCGGCAACGCCGTCCTGGTCAAGCCGCACCCGCGGGCCGTCCTTCCGCTGGCGCTCACGGTCCGCGTCGCCCGCGAGGTCCTCGCCGAGTCCGGCTTCGACCCGAACCTGGTCGCGCTGGCCGTCGAGCGGCCCGGTGAGGGCATCGCCAAGACCCTGGCTGTCCGTCCCGAGATCCGGATCATCGACTACACCGGTTCGACCGCCTTCGGCGACTGGCTGGAGGCCAACGCCCGCCAGGCGCAGGTCTACACGGAGAAGGCGGGCGTCAACACGGTCGTCGTCGACTCCACGGACGACTACAAGGGGATGCTCTCCAACCTGGCCTTCTCCCTGTCCCTCTACAGCGGCCAGATGTGCACGACCCCGCAGAACCTGCTGATCCCCCGCGACGGCATCACCACCGACGCGGGCACCAAGTCGTACGACGAGGTGGTCGCCGATCTCGCGGCGGCGGTGGGCGGGCTGCTGGGTGACGACGCCCGCGCGAACGCCCTGCTCGGCGCGCTGGTCAACCCGGACGTGAAGGCGCGTCTGGAGGCCGCGGCCGGCCTGGGCGAGGTGGCGCTCCCCTCCCGCGAGGTGGCGAACCCCGACTTCCCGGACGCCGTCGTCCGTACGCCGGTCATCGTCAAGCTGGACGGTTCCAAGCCCGACGCGGACGCCGCGTACTTCTCCGAGTGCTTCGGCCCGGTGTCCTTCGCCGTCTCGGTCGACTCGACCGCCGACGCCCTGGAGCTGCTGCGGCGCACGGTCCGTGAGAAGGGCGCGATGACGGTCGGGGCGTACACCACCTCGGCCGACACCGAGCGCGCCGTCGAGGAGGTCTGCCTGGAGGAGTCGGCCCAGCTCTCGCTGAACCTGACGGGCGGGGTCTACGTCAACCAGACGGCGGCGTTCTCCGACTTCCACGGCTCCGGCGGCAACCCGGCCGCGAACGCGGCGCTGTGCGACGGCGCGTTCGTCGCCAACCGCTTCCGCGTGGTGGAGGTCCGCCGCCAGGCCTGAGCCACGGTCCGCGGAGGCCCTACGGGGCCTCCGCGATCTCCGCGTAGCGCTGCACCCACGCGTGCATCGCGATCGCGGCCGCGGCTCCCGCGTTGATCGACCGGGTCGAACCGAACTGGGCGATCGAGCACACCCTCTCGGCGTGCGTCCGGGCCTCCTCGGTGAGGCCCGGCCCCTCCTGGCCGAAGAGCAGCACACACCGCCGGGGCAGCACGGTCCGCTCGAGCGGCACCGCGCCCGGCAGATTGTCGATCCCGATGATGGGCAGGTCCTCGGCCGCGGCCCACGCGGTCAGGGACTCGGTGTCCGGGTGGTGGCGCACATGCTGGTAGCGGTCGGTGACCATCGCCCCGCGCCGGTTCCACCGCCGCCGGCCCACGATGTGGATCTCCTTCGCCAGGAAGGCGTTGGCCGTCCGCACCACCGACCCGATGTTGAAGTCGTGGCCCCAGTTCTCCACCGCGACATGGAAGTCATGGCGGCGGGTGTCCAGGTCGGCGACGATCGCCTCCCGCGTCCAGTACCGGTACCGGTCGACGACATTGCGCCGGTCCCCGCCGGCCAACAGCTCGGAGTCGTAGCGCTCTCCGTCCGGCCAGGGCAGCGGATGCGGCCCGACACCGACCTCGGGGGCGTACCCCTCGTCGTACTGGATCGGCTCGGACTGTTCAGCGGTGCTCACCCCACGAGGGTACGGGGAGCGGGTTCCTCACCCGCACGGCGCTGGTCGGGCACATCGGCACGCACCCGGGACAGCAGCCGGTCCCTGCCGCGCCCCGCCCGCGCACCCAGCCAGAGCAGGAACGCCGTCGGCAGGAACACCGCGTCCGCGGAGATCATCGCGAGCGAGAACAGGGGCAGTCCGAGGAGCACCGCGATCCCGGCGTGCTCCAGGATCATCGCCACCAGCAGGACGTTCTTGACCTTGCGGTTGAACAGGGCGAAGGGGAACGCGACCTGGATCAGCACGGTGCCGTACGTCAGCACCATCACCATCACGCCGTTGGAGCCGAGGAGATCGGACAGGGCGGGCCACGGCGCGAAGTAGTCCAGCTGGAGCGGGTAGTACAGCGCGGTGCCGTCCTGCCAGCGCGAACCCTGGATCTTGTACCAGCCGGCCGTGGCGTAGATCAGACAGACCTCGGCCATGATCACGACGAGTGTGGCGTTGTGGGCGAGGTTGGCGAGGACGTCGAGGAGCGTGCGCGGCTCGCCCGGGGCGTAGCGGCACACCACCCACCACAGCGCGTGCGCCAGCCACAGCACCCACATCAGCACCAGCAGCCACACCGAGCCGCTGACGCCGAGGAAGTACGTGGCGGCGAGCAGGCCGCCGCCGCCCACGGCCCACAGCAGCGGTCCGACGACGTCACGGCGGGGCGGCAGGCCGTCGGACGCCCGCCTGGCCTCCCTGGCGGTCCGGCGGGCGTCCAGGGACCAGACCTGGCCGCAGCGGGTCAGGACGAGGTAGATCGCGGCGAGGTGGATGACGTTGTCGCCGCCGTCGCCCACGAAGACGGAGCGATTCTGCAGGGACAGCACCCCGACCATGAAGAACACCGACATGGCACGGGTGCGCCAGCCCACCAGCAGCAGGGCGGCGGAGACCACGGCGAGCGCGTAGACGATCTCGAACCACAGATGCCCGTCCGACCACATCAGCGCCGTGAAGGCGCTGTTGTCGGCGATCAGCTGCCGGCCCATCTCCCACGACCAGGGGCTGTCGGGGCCGTACAGCTCGTGCCGGTGGGGCAGCTCGCGGAGCAGGAAGAGCAGCCAGGTGAGGGAGAAGCCGATCCGGATGATGGCGCTCTGGTACGGGCCGAGGGCGGATGCCGTGACCCGCTGCACGGCCCGCGCGAGCCTCCGGTCGAAGGGCTCGCGGGGACGGCCGGGGCCGGGACCCGCGGGGATGCCGGGGGCGGCGAGGTCGCGCGGGGCGGCCTGGCCGGGGGCCGGATCAGCGGGCAGCTGATTCACGGGTGGCTGGTTCGCGGGCGGCTGGTTCGCGGATGGCTGGTTCACCGGCGCGCCTCCGTACGGTCGTCCTGAGCCCCGCCCGGCATGTCGGCGGCGGTCACCTTCCACCACGGGTACTCCCGGTGGACGGGCTCCGTGTCGGTCTTCTCGGTGCTCCACGAGGGTGCCGGGACGGCGCGGACCTCGGAGCGGAGCTGGATCCGCTCCACCGTGCCGCCGAGGCGCCGCTCGTCGAGGCGGAGCATGACGATCCGGCGGACGTAGCTCTCGGAGAGCCGCCCGCGCAGGCCGTCGGGCCGATGATCCTCGGTGTGGGAGTTCAGATAGAAGTCCCACGCCCGGCGGAGTTCGTTCTGTTCCGTATGGCTGGGAAGGAGGCTGCCGCGGATGGCCTCGGCGTCCTGCGCCGTCAGATCGATCCAGTCGGTGGTGCGCCGGCCGCCGTCGCCGCCGGCGACCTGCGCGCGGACCTGGACGGCGACGTTCTGCTGCAGCGGGTTGGGCGCGAAGAGCTTCCAGTTCTGCTCGAACTCGGGATAGATCCAGTCGTCGACGGCCGCTCCATGCTGCTTGGTCAGCGTGTTCGACGGCGCGACGTGCAGAAACACCATCGCCAGGTGGACGCAGGCGAAGACCCCGACGACGGCGAGCGCGACGGCCGCGACCACCTGGTACGGGAGCGAGAGCGAGGCGATCCCGGCGCCTGCGGGGGCCTCCGGTCCAGTGGCCGGGCGACCCTCACGCGCGCCCGCGTCGTCGTACGCGTCCATCCCGCCCCGATCCCGATCGGTCCACCGCAGTTATCCACAGGGTTGACACCATACGGGCCGTCGACCGACCATTGAAGTCATTCAACCGAACGATCGGTCGGTAGGGGGTCCGATGACCACAGGGACGTCAGCGACAGCGGTGACCGCGGGCGCACAGGACGCACAGTCCACGCCGGACGCGGCCACGGCGGCGACCCAGGCCGCCTACGAGGCGGTGTTCGACGCCGCCGTCGCCGCCGACGAGCGCATCGAGCCACGCGACTGGATGCCCGACGCCTATCGGGCGTCCCTCGTCCGCCAGATCGCGCAACATGCCCACTCCGAGATCATCGGCATGCAGCCCGAGGCCAACTGGATCACCCGCGCGCCCTCACTGCGCCGCAAGGCGATCCTCATGGCCAAGGTCCAGGACGAGGCCGGCCACGGCCTGTACCTGTACAGCGCCGCGGAGACCCTCGGCACCGGCCGCGACGAGCTCCTCGACAAGCTCCACTCCGGCCGCCAGAAGTACTCCTCGATCTTCAACTACCCCACGCTGACCTGGGCCGACGTCGGCGCGATCGGCTGGCTCGTGGACGGCGCCGCCATCACGAACCAGGTGCCGCTCTGCCGCTGCTCCTACGGCCCGTACGCCCGCGCGATGGTCCGCATCTGCAAGGAGGAGTCCTTCCACCAGCGCCAGGGCTACGAAGCCCTGCTCGCCCTCTCCCGCGGCACCGAGGCCCAGCACGCCATGGCCCAGGACGCGGTGGACCGCTGGTGGTGGCCCTCCCTGATGATGTTCGGCCCCCCGGACGACGAGTCGGCGCACTCCGCCCAGTCCATGGCCTGGAAGATCAAGCGGCACTCCAACGACGAGCTGCGCCAGCGCTTCGTCGACATCGCCGTCCCCCAGGCCGAAGCCCTCGGACTCACCCTCCCCGACCCGGACCTGCGGTGGAACGAGGAGCGCGGGCACTACGACTTCGGGCCCATCGACTGGACCGAGTTCTGGGACGTCCTCAAGGGCAACGGCCCCTGCAACGAGCAGCGGCTCAGCCGACGGCGCCAGGCCCACGAGGACGGCGCCTGGGTCAGGGAAGCCGCCGCGGCATACGCCGACAAGCACGCACAGCAGCAGAAGCACGGGGAGGCACAGGCATGACCACCGACGGATGGCCCCTGTGGGAGGTGTTCGTGCGCTCGCGCCGCGGACTGTCCCACACCCACGCGGGCAGCCTCCACGCGCCGGACGCCGAGATGGCCCTGCGCAACGCCCGCGACCTGTACACCCGTCGCAACGAAGGCGTCTCGATCTGGGTGGTCCCCTCCGCCGCGATCACCGCCTCCTCGCCCGACGAGAAGGACCCCTTCTTCGAGCCCTCGGCGGACAAGCCCTACCGCCACCCGACCTTCTACGAGATCCCCGAGGGAGTGAAGCACCTGTGACCGCGCAGACCACCGCGACCGCGGCCGCCGCCCTCGCCCTCGGAGACGACGCCCTCGTCCTCTCCCACCGACTGGGGGAGTGGGCCGGCAACGCCCCCGTCCTGGAGGAGGAGGTCGCCCTCGCCAACATCGCGCTCGACCTGCTCGGACAGGCACGCGTCCTGCTCTCCCTCGTCGGCGACGAGGACGAACTCGCCTACCTCCGCGAGGAACGGGCCTTCCGCAACACCCAGCTCGTCGAGCAGCCCAACGGCGACTTCGCCCACACCATCGCCCGCCAGCTCTACTTCTCCACCTACCAGCACCTCCTCTACGGGCAGCTGGCCACCGCAGACGGACCGCTGACCGGACTCGCCGCGAAGGCCGTCAAGGAAGTCGCCTACCACCAGGACCACGCCGAGCACTGGACCCTGCGCCTCGGCGACGGCACCCCCGAGAGCCACGACCGGATGCAGCGGGCCTGCGACGCGCTCTGGCGCTACACCGGCGAGCTGTTCCAGCCCGTCGACGGCCTCGACGTGGACCACGAAGCCCTGCAGAGCGCCTGGCTCGAATCCGTCACCGCCGTCCTCGAAAAGGCCACGCTCACCGTTCCGAGCGGGCCGCGCACCGGCGCCTGGGCCGCCGGAGCCGGCCGACAGGGCCTGCACACCGAACCCTTCGGACGCATGCTCGCCGAGATGCAGCACCTGCACCGCAGCCACCCGGGGGCGACATGGTGACCATGACGGACCTGGAGCGGGAACTGAGCCGGATCGCCGGCGCCGTCCCCGACCCGGAGCTGCCCGTCCTCACCCTCGAAGAGCTCGGCGTCCTGCGCGGCGTCCAGGTCCTCGCCCCGGGCCGCGTCGAGGTCGAACTGACCCCCACGTACACCGGCTGCCCGGCCATCGAGGCGATGGCCGGCGACATCGAGCGCGCCCTGCACGAGCACGGCGTGCCCGAGGTCACCGTCGTCACCGTCCTCGCACCCGCTTGGTCGACGGACGACATCAGCGACGAAGGGCGGCGCAAGCTCGCCGAGTTCGGCATCGCCCCGCCCCGCCCCCAAGGCCCCGCCGGTGGACCCGTCCCCCTCACCCTGGCGATCCGCTGCCCGAACTGCGGCTCCACCGACACCGAACTGCTCAGCCGGTTCTCCTCCACCGCATGCAAGGCGCTGCGCCGCTGCACGGCCTGCCGCGAACCGTTCGACCACTTCAAGGAGTTGTAGATGCTGTCCTCAAACGCCGGACGGGCCGGGTTCCACCCGCTCCGGGTGAGCGAGGTCGAGCAGCTCACGGACGACTCGGTGGCCGTCACCTTCGCCGTCCCGCCCGAGCTGCGCGAGGCCTACCGCCACACCCCGGGCCAGCACCTCGCCCTGCGCCGCACCGCACAGAGCGGCGACGAGATCCGCCGCACCTACTCGATCTGCGCCGCGGCCGCCCCCGCGGGCCAGGACCCCGTCCTGCGCGTCGGCATCCGGCTGGTCGACGGCGGCGAGTTCTCCACGTACGCCCTCAAGGAACTGGCCGTCGGCGACACCGTCGACGTCATGGAACCGATGGGCCGCTTCACCCTCACCCCCCGCCCCGGACACTTCGCCGCCGTCGTCGGCGGCAGCGGCATCACACCGGTCCTGTCGATGGCGGCGACCCTCCTCGCCCAGGAACCCGACGCCCGGTTCTGCCTCGTACGGAGCGACCGCACCGCGTCCTCCACGATGTTCCTCGACGACGTCGCCGACCTCAAGGACCGCTACCCCGACCGCTTCCAGCTCATCACCGTGCTCTCCCGCGAGGAGCAGCAGGCGGGCCTCCCGTCCGGACGCCTCGACCAGGAACGGCTCGCCGGCCTGCTCCCCGCGCTCCTGCCGGTCGCCGACATCGACGGCTGGTTCCTGTGCGGCCCCTTCGGCCTCGTGCAGAGCGCCGAACGCGCCCTGCGCGGACTCGGCGTCGAACGCACCCGGATCCACCAAGAGATCTTCCACGTCGACGACGGCTCCGCGCCCGCCCCGGCACCCCGCGCCGGCGCCCCCGTCCACGCCACCCTGACCGCGACCCTGCACGGCCGCTCCGGCAACTGGCCCGTCCAGGAAGGCGAGACGCTCCTCGACACCGTCCTCCGCGCCCGCGCCGACGCCCCCTACGCCTGCAAGGGCGGCGTGTGCGGCACCTGCCGCGCCTTCCTGGTCGACGGCGAGGTACGGATGAACCGGAACTTCGCCCTGGAACCGGAAGAGACCGAGGCCGGATACGTCCTGGCCTGCCAGTCCCACCCGGCCACCCCGGAAGTGGAGCTCGACTTCGACCGCTGACAGCCCCGCGGCCATTCCCTTCCCCTAGAACCTGTTCTATCTTGACGATCCGTCAGATCGGCAACGGGAGGGCATGGCCGTGGACTTCACCTTCACCGAGGAACAGCAGGCGGCCGTCGAGGCAGCCAAAGCGGTCTTCTCCGGCGTCACACCCGACGGCGTACCGAGCCCCGCGCTCACCCCCCACGCCGTCGCCGACGACTTCGACCGACCCCTCTGGTCCCGCCTCGCCACGGCCGACCTGCTCAGCCTCGTCCTCGCCCCCGAACACGGCGGCGCCGGCCTCGACACCATCGCCCTCTGCCTCGTCCTGCGCGAATCCGCCCGCGTCCTCGCCCGCGTACCACTCCTGGAGACCAGCGCGGTCGCCATGACCATCCAGCGCTACGCCACCGACGACACGGCAGCCGACCTCCTCCCCCGCGTCGGCCGCGGCGAACTCGTCCTCACCGCCGCCTCCAACGGGCGCACCGGCCACGACCCCGCCGAACTCGCCGTCACCGCCCACCGCGATGGCACCGACTGGATCCTCGACGGCCTCCAGAGCGCCGTCCCCTGGGCCCACGGCGCCGACCGCATCGCCGTCCCCGCCCACACCACCGACGGACGCACCGTCCTCGCCCTGCTCCCCCGCACCCACCACGGCCTCACCCTGGCCGAGCAGTACTCCACGAGCGGCGAACTCCTCGCCGAACTCCACCTCGACTCCGTACGCCTCGACCACCGCGACGTCATCGACACCGACGGCGCCTGGGAATGGCTGCGCGGCGTCCTCGCCACCGGAACCTGCGCCCTCGCCCTCGGCCTCGGCGAGAACGTCCTCACCATGACAAGCCAGTACACCGGCAAACGGGAACAGTTCGGCCACCCCGTGGCCACCTTCCAGGCCGTCGCCGTCCAGGCCGCCGACCGCTACATCGACCTGCGCGCCATGGAAGTCACCCTCTGGCAGGCCGCCTGGCGCATCAGCACCGGAGCCGGCGGACCACTACCCCCCGCCGCGGACATCGCCGTCGCCAAAATCTGGGCATCGGAAGGCGTCCGCCGCGTCGTACAGACCGCCCAGCACCTCCACGGCGGCTTCGGCGCCGACACCGACTACCCCCTGCACCGCTACCACGCCTGGGCCAAACAGCTCGAACTCGCCCTCGGCCCCGCCGCCGCCCACGAGGAAGCCCTCGGCGACCTGCTGGCCGCCCACCCCCTCGGCTGAGCCCGCGGGCTCAGCCCGACTACAGGACGAAGCCCGGGCTGCCGTCGTTCGCCACGACCGGCCGCCCGGCACCGTCCCAGGCGAGCATCCCGCCGTCGACGTTCACCGCGTCGATGCCCTGCTGCACCAGATACTGCGTGACCTGCGCCGAACGACCACCCACCCGGCACATCACATACGCGCGACGCCCCTCGGCCACCGCCTCGGTCACCTCACCGAAACGCGCCACGAAATCACTCATCGGCACATGCAACGCGTCCACGACATGACCGGCCGCCCACTCGTCGTCCTCCCGGACATCCAGCACCAGGGCATCGGCCGGCACGGAAGCCGCGTCCACCGAGGGCAGCGGGGCGAAATTCATGGGACAGGCCTTCTCTCATCAGAACCGAGGTCTCAGAAAAACCTACTGCACCAGCGTGGCCAGCTCCGCCTCACGCTCGGAGACCTGCGCGAGAAGCTGCTCGGCGATCTCCTCAAGGAGATGATCCGGGTCGTCGGGCGCCATCCGCAGCATCGCGCCGATCGCGCTCTCCTCCAGCTCCCGCGCCACCAGCGTCAGCAGCTCCTTGCGCTGCGACAGCCACTCGAGGCGCGCGTACAGCTCCTCGCTCTCGCTCAGCCGCTCCTCCTCCGGCACGGGACCAGCGGCCCACTCCGCGGACAGCTCACGCAGCAGCGTGACGTCACCCCGCGCGTACGCGGCGTTCACCCGCGTGATGAACGCGTCGCGCCGCTTGCGCTCGTCCTCGTCGCGCGCCAGATCCGGGTGGGCCTGCCGGGCCAGCTCGCGGTACAGCTTGCGGGCCTCCTCGCTGGGCCGGACCCGCTTGGGGGGCTGCACCGGCTGCTCGGTCAGCATCGCGGCGGCCTCGGGGGACAGCCCGTCGGAGTCGATCCAGTCGTGGAAGAGCTCCTCGACGCCGGGCATCGGCATCACGACCGCCCGCGCCTCCTGCGCCCGCCGCAGATCCTCCGGATCCCCGCTCTTGGCCGCCCGCGCCTCGGCGATCTGTGCGTCCAGCTCATCGAGCCGGGCGTACATCGGGCCGAGCTTCTGGTGGTGCAGCCGGGAGAAGTTGTCCACCTCGACCCGGAACGTCTCCACCGCGATCTCGAACTCGATCAGCGCCTGCTCGGCCACCCGCACGGCCTTCTCCAGCCGCGCCTCGGGCCGCTCCGCACCGGCCTCGTCACCCGCGCCCGCGCCCTGGTCCACGTCCTGGTCCACGCCCACGTCCTCGCTCCGGTCCGTCACCCCACCAGCCTACGATCCCCGGGGGCCCTCCCCCCTCCCTCCCCCACCCCGTCCCCCCGTGGCCGGTGGCCGCCCCGTGTCGGGCAGGCCTCGGCCGTCACACTCCGAGCTCGGCCGCTATCCGGCCGTTGTTGACCGCCGCGACCAGGTCGGTGTGGTCCGCCGTGGTGCGGTCGGCGTAGGCGACGGCGAAGGCCGCGATCGCCTCGTCGAGCTCCTCGTTCTTGCCGCAGTAGCCGGCTATCAGGCGCGGGTCGGCGCTGTGGGCGTGCGCGCGTGCCAGCAGGGCGCCGGTCATGCGGCCGTAGTCGTCGACCTGGTCCGGTGTGAGGGCGGCCGGGTCGACGCTGCCCTTGCGGTTGCGGAACTGGCGCACCTGGAAGGGGCGCCCCTGCACCGTGGTCCAGCCGAGCAGGATGTCGCTGACGACCTGCATCCGCTTCTGTCCCAGGACCACGCGCCGTCCCTCGTGCCCCGGGTCCGGGACGGTGAAGCCGACGGCCGGAAGGTGGGGGAGCAGGGCCGAGGGCCGTGCCTCCTTCACCTGGAGGACGAGGGGCTCGCCGCGGTGGTCGAGGAGGAGCACGACGTACGAGCGGGTGCCGACGCTGCCGGTTCCGACGACGCGGAAGGCGACGTCGTGGACGGCGTACCGGGCGAGGAGCGGCAGCCGGTCCTCGGACACGGTGGCCAGGTAGTCGCCGAGGGAGGCGGCGACCGCCGCCGCTTCCTGGTCGGGGACGCGGCGCAGGACCGGCGGTGCGTCCACGAAGCGCCTGCCTATGCCCTCGGCGTCGGTGACGGACTCAGTTGATTTGGCGGCGAACCGGGCGCTGGTGTTGTTCCTGGCTTTCTCCGAGACGCGTTCGAGGGTGCCGAGCAGGTCGCGGGCGTCGGTGTGGGAGACGAGTTCTTCGTCGGCGATGGCGTTCCAGGCGTCGAGGGCGGGGAGTCTGGCGAGCAGTCGCATCGTGCGGCGGTAGGCGCCTACGGTGTCGAAGGCGGCGGCGCGACAGGTGTCCTCGCTCGCTCCCGCTTCCCGTCCTGCGAGCACCAGGGAGGTGGCGAGTCGCTTGAGGTCCCATTCCCAGGGGCCGACGACGGTCTCGTCGAAGTCGTTGAGGTCGATGACAAGGCGGCCGCGGGCGTCGCCGTAGAGGCCGAAGTTGGCGGCGTGCGCGTCGCCGCATATCTGGGCGGCGACGCCGGTGACGGGTGAGCCGACGAGGTCGTGGGCCATGAGTCCGGCGGAGCCGCGCAGGAACGCGAAGGGGCTGGCGGCCATTCTGCCGACGCGTATCGGGGCGAGTTCCGGCACGCGGTCACGGCTCGACTCCTCGACGGCGCGGACGGCGTCGGGCCGGTCGGCGGTGAGTGCCAGCGTGCTGTGGGTGGAGCGCGGGACGCGTTCGCGCAGGGATTTTCCCTGTTGCTTGGGGGTGTCCGTCGCCCCTGCGGCTGCCCGCTGTGCGAACCCGGGCACGTGCGGGACCCGTCCGCCGTCCGTGCCTCGCTGTCCCGGTACCACTGCCCCGATGTCACTCATGGGACGTCCTCCCCCGCCTTCGTGTGACGCTGTCCAACATCAACTGGGCATGAAGGTACAGCTGAGCTCGGTGGCCCGTCTTCCCCTGTGGACAACGGCCTGTGGACAAGGGATTTCCGGATGCTCAGCCCCCGACGGCCTCGTCCATCTCCTCGTAGGCCTCGGCCGCCGCCGCGGAGGGCGCTGAGGGTTCGACGGCGGGCCGTCAGCGGGCTTCGGCCGCGCCCGCGAAGGCCATGACGGCGACTCCGGCGAGGAGCCAGAGGGCGAGTACCTGCTCCCCTACAACGCGGCCGGCACCGCCGGTTTCCCCGACGGCCCCCACACCCCCGCGACGGGCCGCTAGAGCCCGGCGTCGCGCGCCAGCAGCGCCGCCTGCACCCGGTTCTCGCACCCCAGCTTGGCCAGGATCCGACTGACGTACGTCTTCACGGTGGCCTCGCTCATGTGCAGGCGTCGCCCCGCGTCCGCGTTGGAGAGCCCCTCCCCGAGCAGCGCGAGCACCTCGCGTTCCTTCTCGCTCAGCGCCGCCACCCGCCCCCTCGCCCGCTCGGCGCGCGCGACTTCCCGCCCCGAGGCCAGCTGCTCCACCACATGCCGGGTGGCGGCCGGCGAGAGATAGGCGTCTCCCGCCGCCGCGGCCCGTACCGCCCGGATCAGCTCGGCCGGCGCCGTGTCCTTGAGCAGGAACCCCGCGCCCCCGTGTTCCAGGGCCCGCAGGACGTTCTCCCGTTCGCCGAAGGTGGTGAGGACGATCACCTTCGTCGCGGGCGCCGCCCGGCGCAGCTCGGGCAGCGCGGAGAGCCCGTCGAGGACCGGCATCTGGATGTCGAGGAGCACGACGTCGGCGGCGTGCGCCCGCGCCTGCTCGACCGCCTCCCGGCCATTCGCGGCCTCGGCCACCACCTCGATGTCCTGGTCCGAGGTGAGGATCATCCGGATCCCGGCTCTGATCAGCGGCTCGTCATCGGCGATCACGACCCTGATGCGCTGCCCTGCCACTGCTACTCCTCAACGGCTACCGATTCGGGCGGGCCAGCGCTAGCGCTTGACCTCGTACGACTTCTTCTCGATCAGCTTGCCGTCCTTGAAGCAGAACCGGAAAACCGGCTCGGTCTCCATGTCGCTGCCGACCTCCGAGGACATGAGGACCAGGCACTTCGAACCCTCGGGCTCCTTGGGCCCCTTGCCGTGCAGCCCGGTGGTGGCGATCGTGTCGCCGGAGGGCAGTTGGTCGCGGACCTCCTGCTCGGCGGAGCCGACCTTGACCCGTTCGTACTCGACGGGGTCGATCATCCCCTCCCGCATCGACCCCATCAGGAAGTAGATGCCGAAGCCCCCCGCAACCAACAGCAGCACCAGCGCCGCGAAGGCGATCCCGCATCCCAGCGCGATCCCGCCGCCCGTGCTCCTGCCCCCGCGCACCGCCATCGCCAGCTCCCGTTCCGTGAACGTCCAGTCGGCCGGTCCGACCGTGACCGGACCAAGGTCGCCCACCAGGGGTCTCGTCGACTGCTGCCGGAAGTCGTCGGCCACATCGACCAAAGGCGCTGCTTCCACCACCCCGTACGGGAGTACGCCTGCCACCCGGAACCCGCCGCCGTCGGCGGGGCCGGCGTGGACCATGCCGCCGACGAGCCGGGCCCGCTCGTACAGCCCGGTCAGCCCCTGCCCGCCGCTCACCACGTCCTGGGGCGGGATCGCGACCGCCTCGTTGGCGATCTCGACGACGAGGGAGTCGGGTTCGTACCGCACCTCGACATCGATCGGCGCACCCGGCGCGTACTTGTAGGCGTTGGTGAGCGCCTCCTGGACGATCCTGTACGCGGCGTGGTCGGCGGCCGGCGGCAGGGGCTGGTACTCCCCGCGCCGCCGGAGCTCCACCCGGTTCCCCGCGGCCCGCGCCGCCTCGACGAGTCCGTCGATACCGGCGGTCCCCCGCGCCGCCCGTCCCGATTCGTCGCCGGCCCGTGCGGGTGTGGTGGGCACCTCGACCGGTGCCTCGACGCCGTCGCGCAGGATGCCGACGACCTCGCGCAGCTCGTGCATCGCGGTCACCGACGCGTTGCGCAGGACCCCGACCGCCTCGCGCTGCCGGTCGGTCAGCTCCCGGTCGACCTCCAGGGCTCCGGTGTGCACGGAGATCAGCGCCAGTTGGTGCCCGAGGCTGTCGTGCATGTCCTGGGCGATGCGCTGGCGCTCGCGCAGCCGGGCCGCCGAGGCCACCATCACGCGTTCTCGTACCAGTTGGGCGTTGCGCTCCTGCAGGGCGTGCAGGAGGGTCCTGCGCTGGGTCCAGTACCGGTTGGCGAGGCCGGGTGCCAGCGTCGTCGCCAGGTAGTACAGCGTCGACATGAACACGACGGTGAGGGACCGCTGCAGGTCCCAGATCTCGAGCACGCTCGTCGTGATGTTCAGTACGTACGCGACGGTGAACGCGATCAGCGCCCGCCCGGCGCCGGCGATGTACCGGCCGGCGGACCAGCCGACGAGTATCAGCAGCACCAGGAAGCCGGGGACGAGGGGGGCGAGGCCGCCGGTGACGATGAGCACGGTCGAGGGCAGTCGGCGGCGCAGCAGCGACAGCACGGCGGCGGCCGGCGCCACCAGGGCGAGCCGCCACCCTTCGCCGCCGAGCAGTTCCTCGGTGCCGGCGGCCAGCAGCGCCATGACGACGGCGAGCACCACCTCGCCGGCGGTCCTGCGCCGCGACCACATGCCGGGCGCCGCGAACCATTTCCATCCGGCGCCGATCCCGGCCCTGATCTTCGAAGTCGCGTCCACGCTCGCACCCTAGGCAGCGCCCGGCCCGGCCCGCGGCTCTCTTTCGTCTCGCCCCACCGCGACGAACGTCTCACGTGTGAGCCGGGCAACACCCCACGGGCCACACGACACACCTCACACGTCGCACGGCGCGGCAACTCCTCACACGACAACCCGCCGTACAACGCGGAAGCCCCGTAGGTCGATGACCTACGGGGCTTCCGTCTGGTGCGCGAGGGGGGAGTTGAACCCCCACGCCCTTGCGGGCACTGGAACCTGAATCCAGCGCGTCTGCCTATTCCGCCACCCGCGCATTGGGTGTGCTCCGGGCTCCCTCACCTTTCGGTGCGAGCGCCTGGCGACATCTGAAGATTAGCACGTCGCAGACCGTGGATTCACATCCGTTGTTTGACCCCCTCCCCGAGCGAACAAGGACAGACGGAGAGCCGGACGGACCGACGTACGGGGAGATGTGCGGCGAGATGTGCGACGAGATGTGGGGCGAGATGTGCGGAGGGATCCGGGCGGAGTCACGAGGAGCGTGTACGAAGACACAGAGAGGGGAGGGACACTCGGCGTGAACGAGAACCAGCCGGGTAACGGGAGGAACGGGACGGACCACCCCCGCCGTCCTGCCCCACTCCTCCTGCTCGCTCCTCGGGTGCGGGACACTGTCCACAGGCCGCCTCTACGATCCATGGGGAAGGTCTGTGAGAGGTGACACTCGTCCACAGGGCAGAGAAGGGGAACCAGCCGATTTCCCGACGCGTGGATACGATCAGTAAGCAGTACCAGGACGACAACGACGGAGGAGGTGCCCCATGGGAGTCCTGAAGCGTTTCGAACAGCGGCTCGAAGGTCTGGTCAACGGCACCTTCGCCAAGGTCTTCAAGTCCGAGGTCCAACCCGTCGAGATCGCGGGTGCTCTCCAGCGCGAGTGCGACAACAACGCAACGATCTGGAACCGCGAGCGGACCGTCGTCCCCAACGACTTCATCGTGGAGCTGAGCGCGCCGGACTACGAGCGCCTCAGCCCGTACTCGGGCCAGCTCGGCGACGAGCTCGCCGGCCTGGTCAGGGACTACGCCAAGCAGCAGCGCTACACCTTCATGGGCCCCATCAAGGTCCACCTGGAGAAGGCCGACGACCTCGACACCGGTCTGTACCGGGTGCGCAGCCGCACTCTCGCGTCGAGTTCGTCACAGCACGCTTCGCCGCATCAGGCTCCGGCCGCCGGCCCCCAGCCGGGCCGCGCACCGGGCGGTTACGGCTACCCTCCGGCCGGTGCTCCGCCGATGCCCGCGGCCCCGCCGCCGGGCGTGGCCGGTGCCGGGCGGCCCGGCCCGGCGCCCGTCGCCGGCCGTCCCACGGCCGGTGGCCCCGGCCCCATGCCTGCCTCCGGCGCCCAGGTGCGCCGGTGGATCGAGATCAACGGCACCCGCCATCAGATCTCACGCCCGACCCTGGTCCTTGGCCGCAGCACCGACGCGGACGTGAGGATCGACGATCCCGGCGTCTCCCGCCGGCACTGCGAGATCCGGACCGGAACGCCCTCGACGATCCAGGATCTCGGATCCACCAACGGCATCGTGGTGGACGGGCAGCACACCACCCGCGCTACGCTCCGCGACGGCTCGCGGATCGTCGTGGGCAGCACCACCATCGTTTACCGGCAAGCCGAAGGGTGAAGCGGGGGCAATGTCAGAGCTGACCCTGACGGTCATGCGGCTGGGTTTCCTGGCCGTTCTGTGGCTGTTCGTGATCGTGGCCGTCCAGGTCATCCGCAGCGACCTGTTCGGCACGCGTGTCACGCAGCGCGGTTCGCGCCGCCAGGACGCCCGTCCGCAGCAGAACGCACGCCAGGCGGCCGCAGCGCCGCCTCAGCAGCGCGGACAGCAGAACGCGGGCGGTGGGCGGCAGCGCCGCGGCGCCCCGACCAAGCTGGTCGTCTCCGAGGGCACCCTCACCGGCACGACGGTCGCCCTGCAGGGGCAGACCATCACGCTGGGCCGGGCCCACGACTCGACGATCGTGCTGGACGACGACTACGCCTCCAGCCGCCATGCCAGGATCTACCCGGACCGGGACGGCCAGTGGATCGTCGAGGATCTCGGGTCCACCAACGGCACGTATCTCGACCGGACCCGCCTCACCACTGCCACGCCGATTCCGCTGGGCGCGCCGATCCGCATCGGCAAGACCGTCATCGAGCTGCGGAAGTAGTGCTACGTCATGTATGAGTGCGAGCGGAGCGAGCGGGCCGAGGCGGTCCCCACGACGGGCCGCGCGGCGGACCGTCAGGTCCCGGCCGCGTCCCGGCACGGGCTCCCGACCGGAGGGTGGGCAGTGTGGCTCGAGACCGGCTGTACCCCGAGGCGGCGTCGACAGGGCAGGTGCGCATGAGCCTGTCACTGCGCTTCGCCGCCGGGTCGCACAAGGGCATGATCCGCGAGGGCAACGAGGACTCCGGCTACGCCGGTCCCCGGCTGCTCGCCATCGCCGACGGCATGGGCGGCCAGGCCGCCGGTGAGGTCGCCTCCTCCGAGGTGATCTCCACCCTGGTCACGCTCGACGACGACGTCCCCAGCTCGGACATCCTCACCTCGCTCGGTGCCGCGGTGCAGCGCGCGAACGACCAGCTGCGGATGATGGTCGAGGAGGACCCCCAGCTGGAGGGCATGGGCACCACGCTCACCGCCCTGCTGTGGACGGGCCAGCGCCTCGGCCTGGTGCACGTCGGCGACTCGCGGGCGTACCTGCTGCGCGACGGTGTGCTGACGCAGATCACGCAGGACCACACCTGGGTGCAGCGGCTCGTCGACGAGGGCCGGATCACCGAGGAAGAGGCCACGACCCATCCGCAGCGTTCGCTGCTGATGCGCGCGCTGGGCAGCGGTGACCATGTCGAGCCTGATCTGTCGATCCGTGAGGTCCGGGCGGGCGACCGCTATCTGATCTGTTCCGACGGGCTGTCCGGAGTCGTCTCGCACCAGACGATGGAGGACACCCTCGCCAGCTACCAGGGCCCGCAGGAGACCGTGCAGGAGCTGATCCAGCTCGCGCTGCGCGGCGGCGGCCCCGACAACATCACGGTGATCGTCGCCGACGTCCTCGACGTCGACGGCGGCGACACCCTCGCGGGACAGCTGAGCGACACCCCGGTGATCGTCGGCGCGGTCGCCGAGAACCAGGTGCAGCCCTCCGACGGCGGGGCGATGCAGACGCCGGCCGGCCGGGCCTCCGGGCTGGGCCGCACCGCGCCGCACCAGCAGCCCCCGGCGGGCGGCTTCGGTCCGCCCGGCAGCGGCGACGACCACGGCTACGGCGGGATGCCGCCGCAGGGTTCCTTCGGCGCGTACAGCGATGGAGACTTCGACAAGTACGACAAGCCGCGCACCGGCCGGAAGTGGCTGAAGCGCAGCTTCTTCCTGATCCTGGCGCTCGCGGTGCTCGGCGGCGGTGCGTACGGCGGCTACCGCTGGACGCAGACGCAGTACTACGTCGGCTCCAACGACGAGCACGTGGCGCTGTACCGGGGCATCAGTCAGGACCTGGCCTGGGTCTCGCTCTCGGAGGTCGAGAAGGACCACCCCGAGATCGAACTCAAGTACCTGCCGCCGTACCAGCGCAAGCAGGTCGAGGACACGATCGCCGGCGGCAGCCTCGGCAAGGCGCAGACGAAGATCGCGGAGCTTTCCGCGCAGGCCACGGCCTGCAAGAAGGCCGAGCAGCGCCGTGAGGCCGCCGACAAGGCCGCGGACCAGGCGAGCAAGCCGCCCGCCGACGGTTCCACCCCCGACTCCAAGCCCACCACAGCCGCTCCCTCCCCGGGCCCCACCCTCACGGAGGACGAGCAGAAGCTGGCCTCGAACTGCGGCAAGCAGTAAGCACCCGTAGGGGGCCTTTCACCACCATGAGCGTTGTCACCAACACGACCACGATCGGCGCGATCGAGGCGCCGAGCCGCCGGAACACCGAGCTGGCGTTGCTCGCGTTCGCCGTCGCCATCCCCGTCTTCGCGTACCTCAACGTCGGTCTGGCGATCAACGGCAAGGTGCCCGCGGGGATGGCGGGCTACGGCCTCGGCCTCGGCCTGCTCGCCGGCGTCGCGCACCTCGTGGTGCGCAAGTTCGCCCCGTACGCGGACCCGCTGCTGCTGCCGCTTGCGACCCTGCTGAACGGCATGGGCCTGGTGCTGATCTGGCGCCTGGACCAGTCGCCGCGCATCATCAACCGGTACAAGACGTTCACCCCGGACGCGCCCAGCCAGATGCTGTACTCGGCGATCGCCGTCGCGATGTTCGTGGGCGTGCTGCTGATCCTGAAGGACCATCGGGTCCTCCAGCGCTACACGTACATCTCGATGGTGGCGGCGCTCGTCCTGCTGCTGCTGCCGCTGGTGCCGGGCCTCGGCGCCGACGTCTTCGGCGCCAAGATCTGGATCAGCGTCGCCGGTTTCTCCATTCAGCCCGGTGAGTTCGCCAAGCTGGTCCTCGCGGTCTTCTTCTCCGGCTATCTGATGGTGAAACGCGACGCGCTGGCGCTGGCCAGCCGCCGCTTCATGGGCCTCTATCTGCCGCGTGGCCGTGACCTCGGCCCGATCCTGACGATCTGGGCCGTCAGCCTTCTCATCCTGGTCTTCGAGAACGACCTCGGTACGTCGCTGCTGTTCTTCGGCATGTTCGTGATCATGCTGTACGTGGCGACGGAGCGAACCAGCTGGGTCGTCATGGGTCTGCTGATGTCCACCGCCGGTGCTGTCGTGGTCGGTTCCACCGCCACCCACGTCCAGTCCCGTGTGGCCGCCTGGCTCGACCCGTTCGAGTGCCTGAAGACGGCTCCCGAGGGGTCCAACATGGCCGCCGCCTGCGACCAGATGACCCAGGTGCTGATGTCCTTCGGCTCCGGCGGCATCCTCGGCACCGGCCTGGGCCAGGGCAACTCCGACCTGATCGGCTTCGCCGCCAACTCCGACTTCATCTTCGCCACCGTCGGCGAGGAGCTCGGCCTGGCCGGCGTCATGGTCTTCCTTCTCCTGTACGGCCTGATCATCGAGCGCGGTGTCCGCACCGCCCTCGCCGCGCGCGACCCGTTCGGCAAGCTGCTCGCGATGGGCCTGTCGGGCGCGTTCGCGCTGCAGATCTTCGTCGTCGCCGGCGGTGTGATGGGCCTGATCCCGCTGACCGGTATGACCATGCCGTTCCTCGCGTACGGCGGTTCCTCCGTGATCGCCAACTGGGCTCTGATCGGCATCCTGATCCGGATCAGTGACACCGCGCGCCGCCCGGCGCCCGCCCCTGCCCCGTCCCCCGACGCCGAGATGACCCAGGTGGTCCGTCCGTGAACAAGCCCCTGCGCCGGGTCGCGATCTTCTGCGGCCTGCTGGTCCTCGCTCTGCTGCTCCGGGACAACTGGATCCAGTACGTCCGCGCCGACGAGCTGAACGCCCACCCGAAGAACAGGCGCGTCACGATCGAGCGGTACGCGAACGAGCGCGGCAACATCATCGTGGACGGCAAGCCGATCACCGGCTCGGTCGACTCCCAGGACCCGTACTACCGCTTCAAGCGCACCTACACCGACGGCCCCATGTGGGCCCCGGTCACCGGTTATGCCTCGCAGGCGTACGACGCCAACCAGATCGAGAAGATCGAGGACGGCATCCTCACCGGCAACGACGACCGGCTCTTCTTCGACCGCACCCTGTCGATGTTCACGGGCGACAAGAAGAAGGGCGGCAACGTCGTCACGACGCTGAGCGGCGCCGCCCAGAAGGCCGCTTTCGAGGGTCTCGGTGACAAGACCGGCGCGGTCGTGGCCATCGAGCCGAAGACCGGCAAGATCCTGGCGATGGCGTCCACGCCCTCGTACGACCCCTCCTCCTTCGCCGGCTACTCGTCGAAGGACGAGAAGGCGTGGGTCGCGCTGGAGAAGGACAAGAACAAGCCGAAGCTCAACCGGGCGATCCGTGAGATCTACCCGCCCGGCTCCGTGTTCAAGGTCGTCACGGCGGCGGCGGCGCTGGAGAACGGCAAGGTCACCGACGTCGAAGCGCCGACGGACACCCCCGAGCCGTACAAGATCCCGCTCTCCACGCGGAACATGGTCAACCACGCCAGTGGGTGCGAGAACGCCAGCCTGAACAAGGCGCTGGAGATCTCCTGCAACTCCGTCTTCGCCAAGCTCGGCGACGATGTCGGCCGCGACAAGATGGTCGAGATGGCGGAGAAGTTCGGCTTCAACGCGGAGCAGTTCACGCCGGTCCGCTCGGCCGCCTCCGTCTACGACAAGAAGATGGACCGCGGCGGCAACGCGCTGTCCTCCATCGGCCAGTTCAACACGGCGACCACCCCGCTCCAGATGGCCATGGTCACGGCCGCGATCGCCAATGACGGCAAGCTGATGAAGCCGTACATGATCGACAAGCTCGAGGCGCCGAACCTCGACGTGATCAAGCGGAACGAGCCGGAGGAGATGAGCCGCCCGGTCTCGCAGGAGACCGCGCAGAAGCTCCAGCAGATGATGGAGAACGTCGTCTCGAAGGGCACCGGCACCAAGGCCGATCTGAACATGGAGGGCGTGAAGGTCGGCGGCAAGACGGGTACGGCCCAGCACGGCGAGAAGAACGCCAAGCGCCCCTACGCGTGGTTCATCTCCTACGCCAAGACCGACCAGGGCTCCCCGGTCGCGGTCGCCGTGATCGTCGAGGACTCCGCGGGCACGGACCGTGAGGACATCAGCGGTGGCGGTCTCGCCGCCCCGATCGCCAAGGCTGTGATGAAGGCGGTACTGAAGAGCAGGAGCTGACCGGGCGGCCGGGCACCGGCCAGTACCGGCCAGGTACCGGTCAGGTATCAGGTGCCGGTCGCGGGCGGAACCCCTTCCCGTGGCCGGTAGCGTATGCGCGAACAGCACACCGCCGGACCACACACGGGTGCGGTCGGGACAGACGGAGAGGGCTGGATCAGTTATGGAAGAGCCGCGTCGCCTCGGCGGCCGGTACGAGCTGGGCTCGGTGCTCGGCCGTGGTGGCATGGCGGAGGTCTACCTCGCCCACGACACCCGGCTCGGCCGCACCGTCGCCGTGAAGACGCTGCGGGCCGACCTCGCCCGCGACCCGTCCTTCCAGGCCCGGTTCCGCCGTGAGGCCCAGTCGGCCGCCTCGCTCAACCACCCGGCGATCGTCGCGGTCTACGACACCGGCGAGGACTACGTCGACGGGGTCTCCATCCCGTACATCGTGATGGAGTACGTCGACGGCTCGACCCTGCGTGAGCTGCTGCACTCCGGGCGCAAGCTGCTGCCCGAGCGCACGCTCGAGATGACGGTCGGCATCCTCCAGGCGCTGGAGTACTCGCACCGCGCCGGCATCGTGCACCGTGACATCAAGCCGGCGAACGTCATGCTGACGCGGACCGGTCAGGTCAAGGTCATGGACTTCGGCATCGCGCGCGCCATGGGCGACGCGGGCATGACCATGACGCAGACCGCGGCGGTCATCGGCACGGCGCAGTACCTCTCCCCGGAGCAGGCCAAGGGCGAGCAGGTCGACGCCCGGTCCGACCTGTACTCGACCGGCTGTCTGCTGTACGAGCTGCTGACCGTCCGGCCGCCCTTCGTGGGCGACTCCCCGGTCGCGGTCGCGTACCAGCACGTGCGGGAGGAGCCGCAGCCGCCGAGCAACTTCGACCCCGAGATCACGCCGTCGATGGACGCCATCGTCCTGAAGGCGCTGGTCAAGGACCCCGACTACCGCTACCAGTCCGCGGACGAGATGCGTGCCGACATCGAGGCCTGCCTCGACGGGCAGCCGGTCGCTGCGGCCGCGGCGATGGGTGCGGCGGGATACGGCGGCGGCTACGGCAACGGTTACGGCGGCTACGCGCCGGACGACCAGCCGACGACGGCTCTGCGCCAGGCCGACCCGGCCGGCCAGACGTCGATGCTTCCGCCGATGAACCCGGACGACGGCTACGGCTACGACGACCGCCCGGACCGCCGCCGCCAGAAGAAGTCGAACACCTCGACGATCCTGCTGGTGCTGGCGGGCATCCTGGTGCTGGTGGGCGCGATCCTGATCGGCCAATCGATCTTCGACGGCAAGAAGGGCACGGACCAGGTGTCCGTGCCGCAGCTGGTCGGCCACACGCTGCAGGAGGCCGAGGGCCTGGCGAAGAACGCCCAGGTGAAGGTCGCCCAGTCCGGTGCCGAGCGCTGCGACCAGCCCAAGGGCAAGATCTGCAGCCAGACGCCCGTGTCCGACGGCGTGGCCAAGATGGACGTCGGCGCGACGATCTCGGTCGTGATCTCCGAGGGCGCGCCGCAGGTCGAGGTTCCGGACGTCACCGAGAAGTCCCAGGAGAGTGCTGAGTCGGCGCTCAAGGACAAGGGCTTCAAGGTCAAGATCGACTACGAGGAGTCCGACGAGGAGGCCGGCCGGGTCCTGAAGCAGAACCCGACGGGCGGTTCCAAGGCGGAGCAGAACTCCGAGGTCACGATCACGGTGGCGAAGAAGGAGAAGTCACAGCTTCCGGACGTCACGGGCCGCAGCTACGACCAGGCCGTCCAGGACCTCAAGCTGCTCGGCTTCGAGAACGTCGCCCGCCAGGACGTGGACTCGGAGCAGCCCCTGAACACGGTCGTCGGCATGAACCCGAACGGCAACACGGACCAGCCCAAGGACGTCCAGATCACGCTGAAGGTCTCCAAGGGCCCGCAGCAGACGCAGACGGCGATCCCGACGGGCCTCACGGGCAAGAAGTTCGAGGAAGTGAAGCAGCAGCTCGAGGCCCTGGGTCTGAGCGTGCAGCAGCAGGGCTCGGACAAGAACGACGCCATGGTCATCGGCACCAACCCGCCTGAGGGAAGCCCCGTCACCACCGGTCAGACGGTCACCGTCTTCACGACGGGCGGAAACGGCGGCAACGGCGGCGGGTTCTTCGACTAGCCGCACCCGCGCGTGACACGAGGAGCCCCGGCATCCAGGAGGATGCCGGGGCTCCTCGCATACGAGGTCCGGTGGGGTGCCGTTATCGCAGCTCCGCCGGCGGCGTCCGCGCCGCGTCCACCTTCTCCGTGCGCTCCAGCTCGCCCCACACGATGTACCGGTAGTCCGACGTGTACATCGGCGTGCAGGTCGTCAGCGTGATGTAGCGGCCCGGCTTCGTCTTCCCCGACGCCTTCGGGACCGGCTGGAGGACGTCCACGTTGTACTTCGTCGTCTCCGGCAGGCTCTTGTAGACCTTGTAGACGAACCAGGTGTCCTTGGACTCGAAGACGATCGAGTCGCCGTTCTTCAACTTGTGGATGTTGTGGAACTTCGCCCCGTGCCCGTCCCGGTGCGCGGCCAGCGTGAAGTTGCCCTGCTTGTCCTGCGGGAGGGCCGACTTGACCGGGTCGAGGTAGTAGCCGGCGACACCGTTGTTGAGGGTGTCGGTGTCCGTGCCCTTCTTGACGAGTATCTCGTCGCCGCCCATGGCCGGGACGTGCAGGAAGCCGATGCCGTCCTTGGTGTCCAGGGCCCCGGGGCTGTCCGCCCAGTGGTCGCGGACCTGGTCGCCGTCCTTGTCGGCGGCGCGGTCGGCGAGGACGTTGGTCCACCACAGCGAGTAGACGACGAAGAGTCCGAGCACCAGGCCCGCGGTGATGAGGAGTTCACCGAAGAGACTGATGACTCCGGCGATCCGGTTGCGCGCACGTGCCACTGCGTCGTCCCGTCCTGAGGTGTGGGTTCGTGGGGTCTCAGCCTACGAGCGCGTCCGGCTTTCCCTTGCTGCGCGGGCGTTCCTCGACCATCTTGCCCCACACGATCATGCGGTACGTACTAGTGAACTCGGGCGTGCAGGTGGTCAGCGTGATGTACCGGCCCGGCTCCTTGAAGCCGGACTGCCTCGGCACCGGCTCGATGACCGACACGTTCGACGGCGCGGTCTGGGGCAGGATGCTCGCCATCTCGTACGTGTAGTACGCGTCCTGGGTCTCGACGACGATCGGGTCGCCGGGCTCCAGCTGGTTGATGTAGCGGAAGGGTTCGCCGTGCGTGTTGCGGTGCCCTGCCACGGCGAAGTTGCCCTGCTTGTCGGAGGGCATGGCCGTCTTCAGGGTGCCCTCGGAGTAGTGGCCCACCATGCCCCGGTCCAGGACCTTGGGCTTGCTGATGCCCTCGGCGACCGGGACGACCACGTCCAGCTTGGGGATGTACATGATGGCGAAGCCCTGCCCCGGCTCGAAGGCGCCCGGTGCCCGCCCCTTGGCCCAGGCGTCCTCGATCTGCTCCTTGGCCTGGTTCGTCTGCTGTCCGGCCCGTACGTTCGTCCACCACAGCTGGTACGTGACGAAGAGCAGCATGACCACGCCGAAGGTGATGAACAGCTCGCCCACCACGCGGCTGGCGACGACTCCGACGCTCTCCTTACGGGCCCGGGCAGCGCGACGGGCCTCGACGCGCGAGAGCGGGGCGGCGGGCGTCTCGGCGGCCGGCTCGGGCGCGCCACGGCGCCCCTTGCCCCTGCCTTTGGCGGCGCGGCGGCGCTCGGCCCTGCCGGGGCCGGGAACGGGCGCGGGAGACGGCTCCACGGTGCGCAGCGCCATCGTCTCGTCGTGCGGTGCGTCGCGCGGTTCGTCGTACGTGTCGCCGTACGTCTGGTCATGCGCCTGCAAGGGCGGCTCAGGCTCCGGTAGGGGCTCGTACGCCGTCGTCTCGTACGCCGGCGCCTCGTACCCGTACGCAGGCTCGTACGCGGCCTCGTACGCCGTTTCCTCGTACCCCGCCTGTACAGGTATCGGCTCGTCCTCCGGTTCCGGCAGGTTCGTCGCCCGGAACCACGGCGACCCCGCCGTCACGCGACGGCCTTGCCCACCACCGGCGCGAGCCCCGCCGACCGGCCCACCGCCCCCTTGTCGCCGCACTGCTCCAGCCAGTTGGCGAGCATCAGGTGGCCGTGCTCGGTGAGCACCGACTCGGGGTGGAACTGCACGCCCTCGACGGCCAGATCACGGTGGCGCAGCCCCATGATGATGCCGTCGTCCGTCCGCGCCGTGACCTCCAGTTCGGCCGGGAGCGCGGCGGGCTCGGCGGCCAGCGAGTGGTAGCGCGTCGCGGTGAACGGCGAGGGAAGGCCCGCGAAGACGCCCTTGCCCTCGTGCGTGACGAGCGAGGTCTTGCCGTGCAGCAGTTCGGGGGCGCGGTCGACGACACCGCCGTACGCCACCGCCATCGACTGCATCCCCAGGCAGACGCCGAACACGGGCACGCCGGTCGTGGCGCAGTGGCGCACCATGTCGATGCAGACACCGGCCTGTTCGGGCGCGCCGGGTCCGGGCGAGAGCAGGACGCCGTCGAAACCGTCCTGCGCGTGGCTCAGTTCGACCTCGTCGTTGCGCAGCACCTCGCACTCGGCGCCGAGCTGGTAGAGGTACTGAACGAGGTTGAAGACGAAGCTGTCGTAGTTGTCGACGACGAGAATCCGCGCGCTCACTATCGGTCCACCGTCACATCGTTGAACGGAAGCAGCGGCTCCGCCCAGGGGAAGACGTACTGGAAGAGGGCGTAGACGACCCCGAGGACGAGGACGAGCGAGATGATCGCCCTGACCCACGCGTTGCCCGGCAGATGCCGCCAGATCCAGCCGTACATGACGTCCACTGCCCCTTCCGTTCGTTACGGGCACCAGAGTACGGGGCATCGGGGCTGTCAGGGGTCAGCCGGTCAAAGCCGGTGGCTTGCCCTGCGTCACAGGCTGGGTGGCGTCCAGGTGCGCCCAGGCGATCAGCCGGTGGCTGCTGCCCCACTCGGGCTCGCAGGTGGTGAGGGTGAGATAGCGGCCCGGTCCGTCGAAGGCGGCGGCGTTCTTCTTCAGGGGCCGCGGTACGGGGTCGATCACGCCGATGTCGGTGGGGACGGTCCGGTACGGCTTCGTCTTGATGCGATACGTGTACCAGGTCGTGCCGTCGGTGAGGACGACCGCGTCACCCGGGCGCAGCCGGGGGAAGTCCTTGAACGGATCTCCGTAGGTGCGCCGGTGGCCTGCCACGGAGAAGTTGCCGGTCTCGCCGAGGCGGGCGGTGGCGGCGTAGTGGCCGAGGCCCTTCTTCAGGATGGTCGCGGAGGTGCCCTCCAGGACGGGCCACTCCCATGTCCCGCCGAGTCGGGGGATGTACATGACGGCGATGCCCCGGCCGGGCGTGTAGGCCTTGGGGGGCGGTGTGGCCGCCGTGGTGTCGGGGACGGGCTGCTCGACCCACTCC
Organism: Streptomyces sp. NPDC046712; assembly: GCF_040645695.1. Classification (NCBI taxonomy): domain Bacteria; kingdom Bacillati; phylum Actinomycetota; class Actinomycetes; order Kitasatosporales; family Streptomycetaceae; genus Streptomyces; species Streptomyces sp. NPDC046712. The sequence goes on from NZ_JBEYYW010000003.1 coordinate 167,130, forward strand.
TGTTCGAGGGAGTCGATCTGGCCGGCCGTGGCGCTCTCGGCCTGGACGCCCGTCCAGAACATCACGTACACGACGAAGAGGACGATCAGGGTCCCGGCGGTGATGCACAGTTCGCTGAACGTTCTGACGATCAGTCGCACCGCCACCGGCCGGGCCTCCCCGCAGTCAGCTCACAGGCTTCGCGTAGTGGAGATCCACTGTGCCGGAGTAGCCGGGAAGAGTCACCGCCCTGTGCTCGTCCACTTTCCAGCCGAGCCCGTACGCCTGCACGTACAGCTGGTAGTTCTGGACGGCGGGCGAGTCGGCGAGGGCCTTGCTCAGCTTCGCCCGGTCACCCACGGCGGTGATCTTGTACGGGGGTGAGTAGACGCGGCCCTGGAGGATCAGGGTGTTGCCCACGCAGCGCACGGCGCTGGTGGAGATGAGCCGCTGGTCCATGACCTTGATGCCCTGGGCCCCGCCCTTCCACAGGGCGTTCACGACGGCCTGGAGGTCCTGCTGGTGGATGACGAGGTCGTTGGCCTGCGGTTCGGGGTAGCCGGGGGCGGCCTGGGCGTTCGGCGGGGCGTCGTTGAGGGTGACGGTCAGGCCGGGCCCGGATGTCTCGGTGGTCCCGGCGGCCGCCTCCAGGGCGCGCAGCTTCGCGTCCTCGGCGCTGGTGGAGCCGTCGTCGCGGGCGGCGAGGGCGTCGACCTGTCCGCGCAGGGCTGCGGTGGACTCGTCCAGGCCGGCGTTCTTGTGGCTGCGCTCCTCGATCAGGTCGGAGAGCCTCAGCAGGGAGGCGTCCGTCCGGATGTTGGTGCCCTTCGCGGTGTTGAAACTGGTCACGAAGATCAGTCCGGCGAGGGCGAAGACGGCAGCGGTCAGCACCCGGACGGGGCGCCACCTGGTGGGTCGGCCCGGCCCGGGGGAAGAGTCGGCGGAATTGCTCAACGTACCCTGATCCCCTTCGGTGCCGCGGAACCACTACGCTAACGGACGCCCGGGGGACGCAGTGGTCCTCCTACGTCACCCAGCCGTCCCGCCCCGGCGCCAGCCACAGTTCCCTGCGCGGTCACGCAGCGCATCGACAGGAGAGTCCCTCGTGCCGAAGTCACGTATCCGCAAGAAGGCCGACTTCACGCCCCCGCCCGCCAAGCAGGCCACCAACATCAAGCTGACCAACCGCAGCTGGGTGGCTCCCGTGATGCTGGCGCTGTTCGCGATCGGGCTGGTGTGGATCGTCGTCTTCTACGTCACCGACGGCACGCTGCCGGTGAAGTCCATCAACAACTGGAACATCGTGGTGGGCTTCGGCTTCATCGCGGCGGGGTTCGGCGTCTCCACGCAGTGGAAGTAGCTTCTCCGCGTCAGACTCGTCAAGCCTTGCCCTGAACTTATCCACAGCGTTGTGCACAGCACTGGATAACTTACGAAGATCTGTGGATAACTCCAGGCAGGTTGACACCGGTGTGACTGCTGCGCCTCCGCCTGGAGAGCACCCCGCCCCTCACCCCCGCTGGAAAAGCCCAGCTCAGGGGTGAGGGGCGCAGTCGTTCTCCACCGGATGCGCAAGATCCACCACGCGCTGTGGATAACTCTGGGGAAAGCTTTCCGAGAAGCTCGTCCACAGCCCTCGTCGCTCAGGTGAGCGCGGCCGAGCGGGCGAGGACCATCCCCAGGTCGATCAGGAGCACCAGTCCACAGGCCGTGTACTGGATCACGTTCCGCCGGGCCCGGGGCGCGTGCAGCAGACCGTAGGTCACCAGGGCGCCGCCGACGAGGCCGCCGATGTGCGCCTCCCAGGAGATGCCGGGGCGGGTGAAGGTCAGCAGCAGCGACAGGCCCACGAAGAGGATCACCGGCCGCATGTCGTACCGCTGCCGGCGGGTGAGCACCGCCCAGGCGCCGATCAGGCCGAACACGACGCCCGAGGCGCCCAGCGAGGGCTGGTTCGCCGCGGACAGCAGATAGGCGAGCGCGGAGCCGGAGAGTCCGGAGAGCAGACAGAGCGTGGCGTAGCGGATCCGGCCGAGCTCCGGCTCCACGATCCCGCCGATGACCCACAGGCCCAGCATGTTGAAGACGAAGTGCGGGATCTCCTGATGGAGGAAGGCGGAGGTCAGCAGCCGGTACCACTCGCCGTCCGCGACCCCCACCAGCTCGCCGAGCGGCGGGCTGTAGGCGTAGCCGATCAGCGACAGCTCCTCCACGACCCGGTCGCCCGCCACCTGCACGGCGATGAACAGGGCGAGGTTGATCGCGATGAGGATCTTGGTGACGAAGCGCCCGTCGGACGCCATCCGGCCGCCGGCGAGCGTGCGCGGCTGGTTGGCGTCGGGCGCGTGGCCCGTGCCCGAACCGTTCCGTACACAGTCGGGGCACTGGAAGCCGACGGAGGCGGAGACCATGCACTGCGGGCAGATCGGCTTGTCGCAGCGGGTGCAGCGGATGCCTGTCTCGACGTCCGGGTGGCGGTAACAGCGCGGCAGGCCGGACTGCGGCTCCATGGAGGTCCCTCCCGAGGAGATGGGGCGGCGAGGCATCGCCCCGCCCTCCTGATACGGACGGGCGGGGCGGAAAGGTTCCCTGGCGGCCGAAGGCCGTATGGCGGCGGACGGTCAGCGGGTCTCGATGACGACGGACTCCAGGACCACGTCGTCGAGGGGGCGCTTCGTGTTCGCGTTGACCGGCGTCGCGGCGATCGCGTCGACGACCTTCTTGCTCGCCGCGCCGACGACCTCGCCGAAGATCGTGTGCTTGCGGTTGAGCCAGGTCGTGGCGCCGACCGTGATGAAGAACTGCGAGCCGTTGGTGCCCGGGCCCGCGTTGGCCATCGCCAGCAGGTAGGGGCGGTCGAAGAAGAGCTCCGGGTGGAACTCGTCGGCGAACTCGTACCCCGGCCCGCCCGTTCCGTTCCCCAGCGGGTCGCCGCCCTGGATCATGAAGCCCTCGATGACCCGGTGGAAGACGGTGCCGTCGTACAGGCGGTCCGCGGCGACCTTGCCGGTGGCCGGGTGCGTCCACTCGCGCTCACCCCGCGCGAGTTCGGTGAAGTTTCTGACCGTCTTCGGGGCGTGGTTCGGCAGCAGCCGAATCTCGATGTCGCCCAGGCTGGTCTTGAGGGTGGCGTAGAGCTGCTCGGCCACGGTCCGCCTTCCGTAAGTCTCCACTGACGCGCATCGCATCCTCGCACGGAAGAGACAGGGGAATGCCCCGGATGCCCGCCCCGCATGCCGGACCGCGATCGGACAGGCATGATTTCGAAATGGGTGGAAAGGCGAAAAACCGACACCGCCACCGAGGAGGAGGATCTCGTGACCCGGATGGACAGCGTGCGCGCCGCGACCGATTCGGCCAGGGACAGCGTGCTGCACGCCGCGGACGTGGTGGCGCCCTATGCCGGCACGGCCAAGGATCAGGCCGCGCAGTACGCCGGCACTGCCAAGGACCACGCCGCGCACTATGCGCACGAGGCACGCGTCCGGCTCGCGCCGAAAGTCTCGAAGGCCGCTCAGCAGGCCCGTAAGCAAGCTCGTGTGCAGTACCTGTGCTATGTCGCACCGCATGTACCGCCGCGGGTCGACGAGGCCGCGCATCGCGCCGCGATCGTCACCCGCAAGGCCGCCCGTCAGGCGGCCGACTACACCGTTCCGCGTGTCGAGACCGCGGTTGCCGCGACCGGTCCCGTCCTCGATGAGGCGGGTTCGCGTTCGGTGGCCGCCTGGGCCGCGCTGCGCGGACAGGTGACACCGAAGGACGTTCAGAAGATCGTGAGGAGGCACCGGCGTCGGGCCAGGGCCGGACGCGCCGCCAAGGGATTCGTGATCCTCGGCGTGCTGGCCGGCGGCGCCTTCGTCGTGTGGAAGTGGTGGGACAAGCAGGCCAACCCGGACTGGCTGGTCGAACCGCCTGCTCCTACCGAGGTCGATGAGGGGGCGTCGGAACCGTCGTCCCGGACGTCGCCGCTGTCGTCCGTCGACGGCAGTGGGGCTCTCGATCCTGAGGTGGAGGCCAAGGAGGCCGAAGCCGAAGGGGATACCGATACGGGGCGCGACGAGCGTCGCTGACCGTGGGCTGCCTCCGCGTCGTGCGGTGGGCCGGTCGTGCAATGGGGCGCGGGGAGCATGTCGACTCCCTGCGCCCTACGCCGTCGCGGCGAGCGCGCGGCCGGACAGCTCCGTCTGGTCCGCGAGAGCGGTCTCGACCGGGGAGTCGGCGCGCAGGTGGCGGACGGACGGCGAGGAGTTGTGCGCCTCGGCGCGGATGCGCTGCTTGATCGTGGGCGGCAGGGCGCGGTCGCGCACCGCGGGCCACTGATACGCCGTTCGCTGCGCCGGTACGGCAGCCAGGGTGCGCGCACCCGTGGTGGCGGTGGAGGCCGGCTCCTCCGGCTGCTGAACGGCGGGAGCCTGCGCGGCGGTGGCGGTGCTCGCCAGACCGACGGAGGCGAGCAGGGCGAAGAAGACGGAGATGAAGGCGGTCCAGAACTGCTTGACCTTGGCGGTGGCCATGGCCCCTCGCTTTCGTGACGTTCTCGGATGGTTCATTTCGAATTGCGCGCTTTTCGTACCTTCCTCATGATGTGGACGAGCGCCGGGATTCCTCGGAGCGACGCCGCCACCGCGCAGTTCTTCCGATGAACACCACTCGTACGGCTCAGTGAGCGCCGACGAGTCCCGTGACTCCGTCGGTGACCGGCGCCTGCGCGCGCGTGCTCTCGGCCCACCGGACTGCGGGCTTCGTCACCGCGGCGGCCACCAGGAAAATCGCCCCGAGAACGAGCCGGCCGGGCATGCCCCAGGTCACCAGGAGTGAGACATCCATTAAGTGGCCGCGAGACCGGGCCACTTGAGGCGCGCCAGGCCCCCTCGCCTGGTCGGCGGCCCACCGCCCGCACGCCCTGCCCGCACCCTCGCCCGCGCACCCTCCCGGTCCGCTGGGTCCTGCCGGCGGGGCACGGAACCGCAAAAAGCCCCTCTGAACTGCGTTTCCGCAGGTCAGAGGGGCTTGTCCGGTGGAGCCTAGGGGAGTCGAACCCCTGACATCTGCCATGCAAAGACAGCGCTCTACCAACTGAGCTAAGGCCCCGGAACGAGAACAGAGTACCGGGTCACACCCTCTTTCCCGCAAAAGGATTGGGACTCCCGGTCGGCGACCACGCTCCGTAAGATGCTGATCGAGGTTCGCAGTGGCGAACCGCAGGGATGGGGAGAAGCAATGGACGCAGCGCAGCAGGAAGCCACGGCAAGAGCCAGAGAGCTTCAGCGCAGTTGGTACGGAGAGCCGTTGGGGGCGCTCTTCCGTCGACTGATCGACGATCTCGGGCTGAATCAGGCCAGGCTGGCGGCCGTGCTCGGTCTCTCGGCACCCATGCTCTCCCAGCTGATGAGCGGCCAGCGGGCCAAGATCGGCAACCCGGCCGTCGTCCAGCGTGTCCAGGCCCTCCAGGAGCTCGCCGGACAGGTCGCGGACGGCAGCGTCAGCGCGGCCGAGGCCACGGACCGCATGGACGAGATCAAGAAGTCGCAGGGCGGCTCCGTGCTGACCGGCACCACCCAGACCACGACCAGCTCGGGCGCGCCGACCGTGCGCCGCGTGGTCCGGGAGATCCAGTCGCTGCTGCGCTCGGTCGCGGCCGCCGGCGACATCATCGATGCGGCGGACTCCCTCGCCCCGGCCCACCCGGAACTGGCAGAGTTCCTCCGGGTGTACGGCGCCGGGCGCACCGCCGACGCGGTCGCGCACTACGAGTCGCACCAGAACTGACGCAGAGCAGCAGCCGGTCCGGCAGTACGGACCCGGACGACGGGGAGCGGGCACAGCGCAATGGGTGAGGTCTTCGCTGGTCGGTACGAGCTGATCGACCCGATCGGACGCGGTGGCGTCGGCGCGGTGTGGCGTGCCTGGGACCACCGGCGCCGCCGCTATGTGGCGGCCAAGGTGCTCCAGCAGAGCGACGCCCACACGCTGCTCCGCTTCGTCCGGGAGCAGGCGCTCCGGATCGACCACCCCCATGTCCTCGCCCCGGCCAGCTGGGCCGCCGACGACGACAAGGTGCTGTTCACCATGGATCTGGTGGCCGGCGGGTCTCTTGCGCACGTCATCGGCGACTACGGCCCGCTGCCGCCGCGTTTCGTATGCACCCTGCTGGACCAGCTGCTCGCCGGATTGGCCGCGGTGCACGCGGAGGGGGTCGTGCATCGCGACATCAAGCCGGCGAACATCCTGCTCGACGTCACCGGAACCGGGCGGCCGCATCTGCGGCTGTCCGATTTCGGCATCTCGATGCGCAAGGGGGAGCCCCGCCTCACGGAGACCAACTACGTGGTGGGGACGCCCGGTTACTTCGCGCCCGAGCAGATGTTGGGCGCGGAACCGGACTTCCCGGCCGACCTCTTCGCGGTCGGCCTGGTGGCGCTCTATCTGCTCCAGGGCCAGAAGCCCGACTCCCGCGCCCTGATCGAGTACTTCATGGCGCACGGGACCCCGGGTGCCCCTGAGGGCATTCCGGAGCCGCTGTGGCAGGTCCTCGCGGGCCTGCTCCAGCCTGACCCGCAGGCCCGTTTCAAGACGGCGACGGGCGTGCGCAAGGCGCTGACCTCGGCGGTCGAGATGCTGCCCGAGGCCCGCCCGGACGAGGAGCCGGTCGAGGTCTTCGACCAGATCGGCCCGCTGCCCGCCGGTTTCGGCCCGAACGGCCCCGAGGCCCCGGCCCAGGCCCCCCAGGCCCCGGCCCCCGCGCCGCAGACCTCGGCCGCCCCCGCACCCGTACAGCCACACACACAGACTCAGGCACAGGCGCAGCAGCCGGTGCCGAGCCCCTCCGAGACGGGCAGCTTCCACCTGCCCCCGCCCCCTCAGCCGGCCGCCGCCCCCACGCAGCCCCCGGTCCCCGCTTCGTCCGCGCATACGGCCTCCCCCCATCCCGCCGCCGCGCCGGACTTCGCCCAGGCCCCGACGGCCGCGGTGTCGTACCAACAAGCCTCTACTCGTCAATACACCGCTCACGCCGAACAGGTTCCCGCCCACGCGTCGCCGACCGCCCCCGCGGCACAGTCCGCCCAGGCCCCGGCAAAGCGACCGGGACCGCCCCCGAAGGTGGCGATCCCGGTCCTGGTCGTCGCGCTGCTCTGCTTCGCGGTCGGCATCTGGGCGCTCACCCAGACCTGACCGCTCGGCCCGACCGGCCCGCTCGACCTGGTCGACCGCTCGCCCCGCCTGATCGGGCCGCCTGGCCCGGCCGTCGGCCTACCAGGCCGTCGGCGGTCCGAACTGCGGCGGCCCGCCCTGCGCCGCCTCCCGCGCCGCCCGGCGCCGCCCGGCGAGCATCCACAGGCCGAGCCCGACGATCAGGACGGTTCCGGCGCCGATCCCGGCCGCCGCGACCAGGGCCATGCTGTCGCTCTTCTGCGCCTGCGGCCCGCTCGCACCGCTGGCCGCCGCGTCCCGGTCGTCGTCGGTGACCTTGAAGACCCCGGCGTCCCCGTCGTACGCGGGACCCGCCTTGGCCGTGCCTGTGACGTTCACCCGCAGGGTGAGCGGCACCGGCTTGTCCCCGTACTCCTTGGCGACCTCCGGACTGAGCGTGGCCGACAGGTAGTACCAGCCCGCGAACCGCAGGGCGTTCGTGTAGCTGTTGGAGGAGTAACGGTTCTCGAAGGCGACCGGCCGGTGCGGATCGAGCGCCAGCGTCGCCGGCTTGCCGTCGTAGCTGACGGTGTCCTGGTCGACATGGCCGCGGGCCGGGTTGTCGAGCGACAGCACCAGCGCGTTGCTCACGTACTCGGTGCCGCCCGAGGGGCTGCTGCCGAGCTCCGCGGTGGCGAAGATCTGCTGTCCCCAGTCGACGGGCACCCGGTAGAAGAGCGTCTGACCGGGCTTGATGTCGGCGCGCCACTCGCCCTGCTTCAGCGAGGTGGCGTCGTGGAACCCCGCGCCGCCCTGGCGCTTCTGCGGGCCGCCGGCGGGCGGCTGGGGCGAGGAGGAGGGCCAGTTCTCGGGCAGCTCGGTGGGGCCGGTCTGCTTCACCCCCGGCTCGGCGAGGTACCGGATCTCCAGCTCCCAGTCGTCGGGCGTGGAGACGGCCTTGGAGGTCCGCTCGACCAGCACGTAGTACGCGCCGGCCCGCTGGCAGGTCGAGCTGTCGGTCTCGATGGTGCGGTGGGCGTACGCGGTGATGGGCCGGGTGAACCCGGCGGACTCGAACGCCGCGTCCTGGTAGCCGCATTGCGAGCCGGAGCCGTCCTGCAGGCTGACCTTGATGCCGTCGCCGTACTCCGTCTTGCCGCCGGGCTTCGGCACGGCGACCACCGACACGTACGCGTTCTGCTTCGCGTCGAGATCGACCCGGTAGTAGAGCTTGCCGTCCTTCTTGATGCTGTCGCGGTAGCTCTGACCGGCCTTCAACTGCTGGGCGTCCAGGCTGGATGCGGCTCCCTCGACCGGCGTGGCCGCGGTGTCGAAGGTGAACGGGCTCTCCCCGGCCGCCCATGCCACGCCCGGCAGCACCGCGGCCGTGAACACCGCCGCCGCACCCGCCGCCGCGACCAGGGACCCGGCCGCCCGCGTCCTCCCGTGCCGCGTCTTCACGCGCTGCGTCTTCACGCGCCTCTCCTCGTGTCCGTAGCCGTCCCGCGCCGTACCCGCTTCACGGCGAACACCGCCGCCGCGATCAGTACGACGGCTCCGCCGCCCGCCCCTGCGGCCCCGGTGACGGTCCATCCTGCCCCGCCCGTCCCGCTGCTGTCTGCGCGCGCGGACGATTCGCCCTGCTTGTCGGCCTTTCCGGCCACCGGCGCCGCACCGTGCTCCGGCCCGGCGAGCTCCTTGCCGAGGACCGCTACGCGCAGGACCACGGCGATCTGCGGGTTCCGGGCGATCTCGGCGGTCTCGGCGCCGAGCGTGACCGCGATGTAGAAGCCACCGGTGGTGTGCACCGGGACGACGTTGGGGTTGCTCTCGTACCGGTTGGTCCAGGCGACGGGCACCGTGCCCATGCTCAGTGCGGTGGGACGCCCGGTGTAGCTGGTCTCGGAGCCGAACTCGCCCGTTCCGCCGCCGACGGGGTGGCGGGCGGGGGTGTAGACCTGCGTGCCGCCGTACGACGTCACCGACGAAGAGCCGTCGACGGTCGGCTCGTTGGCGAACTCGACGTCGTAGCGCAGCTGCTGCCCCCAGCCGACCGGCACCTTGTACCAGAGGGTCTGGGAGGGCAGGATCCGGTCGCGCCACACGCCGCGTCCGAGCTCCCGGGCGTCGTTGAAGCCGGTGCCGCCGCGGACGTCCTTCGGGTCACCGGTGGGCAGGACGACGTCCTTGCCGCCGGCCCCATACTCCGGCTGGGACTGCGCCGGGGTGACGCCGGGCCGCAGAGGTGTCTCGACGCCGAGGACCAGCTCCAGCGGCCAACGGGCCGCGTCGGACGCGGGCTTGCTGGTGCGCTCGACGACGAACCAGTAGCGGTCGGCGTCGTCGCAGGTCGAGTACCGCTTCTCGGTCGGGATGCGGGCGACGGCCGAGGTCAGCGGGACCGCCCCCTCGTCCTGGTGGAAGATCTCGCTGTTGGTGGCGCAGGTGCCCTCGCCGCCGGCGTGGGCGTAGACCAGGCTGGTGCTCAGCTTGTCGACGGTGTCCACGGCCGCTCCGGGCTGCGGCACGGCCGTCGCCGAGAGGTTCACCGTGGAGACGTCGTCCAGATCGGCCGCGTAGTACCGCTTCTCACCGGGCCCGATGGTGTCCAGGTACTGCCCCGGTACGAGTCCCGGCGCCCGGTCGCTCGTCGGTGTGCCCGTGATCTGCTTGCCGCGCAGCCGGTAGCCGTCCGCGGAGAGCCGGGAGGCCCGCTGCAGCTGCCGGGCGAGCGCGTCGGCGTCGGGCGCGTCGTAGTAACGCCCGTTGCCCGCCTCGGCGATGCACTCCAACTGCTCCCGCGCCGCGCCCTTCACCTGGAAGCCGACGGTGTCGATCCGCAGTCCGATGCCGTCCTTGGCGAGCTGGGCGGCGACCTCGCAGGGCTTGGGGCTGCCGCAATTGTCCTCTCCGTCGGAGATCAGCAGGATCGTGCGCGTCCCGATGGTCCCGCCGGAGGGCTCGGGAAGGTCCTGCGCGGCCTTCTGGAGGGAGAGCCCGATGGGGGTGTCTCCCGTGGGCCTCAGCGCCGCGACGGCGGCCTTGAGCCCGGCCCGGTCCAGCGGGGCGACCGGCCGGACGAGCCGGGTGTCGGTGCATCCCTTGGGCCGGTCGGCGCCGTAGACCCGCAGGCCGGTGGGGTGACCGTCGGGCAGGCCGTCGACGACGGTGCCGACGGCCGTGCGGGCCGCTTCCATCCTCGTACGCCCCGAGCCGTCGTCGTCGCCCATGGAGCCGGACGAGTCGAGCACCATCACCAGGCTGCCGGTGGCCGTTCCCTCCTGATCGGCCGCGACGGCCGCCTGGGCTGTCTGCGCCGGCGTGAGCAGCAGCGCGAGCAACGCCCCCGCTGCCACGACCGCCCCCGTTGTCCGTCGTGTTCTCATGCACCGTCCCCCTTGACCGCGATCACTCAACTTTGCTCTCGCAACTTAATGATTTGCGGAGGTGAACTCAAGAGGAGTGGTGTCACGGTCCTGAAACAGCGTGAAGCCCCGGCCGCTCGATCGCGGCCGGGGCTTCACGCTCAGACGTGCTGCGTCTCAGACACCCGAACCTGCGGGCACGGAGTCGGTCGCCTCCGTCCACAGATCCTGCTCGGCGCGATCCGCCTGGATCTGGCGGTACACGAGGAGCCCGCCGATGGCGGCCAGTGCGACCAGGAGAAGCTTCTTCACCGCGCGACCTCGTCTTTCGTTGACGTAGGAGACTTCTGACGCCCACTCTACACACCGACCGATACCGATCGGTGACCTACCCGGGCCGCCGTCCCCCGTACAAAGCAATCGGCCCGGACGGAGAACCGTCCGGGCCGATCTGCACTGTGGGGCTAACAGGATTTGAACCTGTGGCCTCATCCTTATCAGGGATGCGCTCTAACCAACTGAGCTATAGCCCCGCCGCGCTTTGCGGGGTGTCCCGCGCGCTGACTCCTGAAGATTAGCGCACGTGGGGGCCAGTCCCAAAATCGGTTCCTTCAGGCCCCCACGCAGCTCATTCGTCCTCCGCCAGCGTGAGCTCCACACCGCCCACGAAACCGGCCGACAGGTTGTAGATGAACGCCCCCAGGGTCGCCAGCGCGGTCATCAGGACCACGTCGATCACGGCGATCACCGAGGTGAACATGAGCACCCGCGGCAGCGAGAGGAACGACTGCAGATCGAAGCCGTTGGACTCGTTCGAGCCCGTCGCCTCGCTGATCGTGCCGCCGACGGTCGAGAAGACGCCCATGGCGTCCATGACCATCCACAGCACCGACGCAGCCACGACCGTGCAGATGCCCAGCGCGATGGAGAGCAGGAAGCTCACCTTCATCACCGACCACGGGTCGGCCTTGGCCACCCGCAGCCGCGCCTTGCGCGTACGGGGCGTGGTGCGGGCCCCGGTACGCGGGCGGCGCACGGCGCCCGTGTTCTGGCCGCCCATACCGCCCGCCACCCCGGCGGCCGGCGCCTGAGCGCCGTACGCCTGCGGTGGGTGGTACGGCCCGCTCGGCTGCTGCGCTCCCGCGCGCTCGCCGGGCAGCGGCCCGTTGTACGTCTCGTACGAGGGCTTCTGCCCTCGGGTGTCCGTCACCGCAACCCCCTGGGAGTCCGTGGCGGAACCACGGGCACCGTTCGCTCCAGCACCAGCAGAAGCTCCGGCAGCCGCCGAACCGGCGCCCGTGGCTCCACTCACGCTCTACTCCTCGTGCTCCCCGGCCGAGGGCTGGGTGCCCTCGGCTGCTTCGACCGCGGTCGCGGCCTCGACGCCTTCCGTGCCCTCGACACCGGTCGCACCGTCGGCGTACTCGGCATCCGCGACCTCCTCGGCCTCGCTGCCCGCCTCGGCGTTCCGTGCGATACCGACGACGGCATCCCGCTTGCCCAGGTTGATCAGCTGGACGCCCATGGTGTCACGGCCGGTCTCCCTGACTTCGTTGACTCGCGTACGAATCACACCGCCGGACAGCGTGATGGCGAGGATCTCGTCCGTCTCCTCGACCACCAGCGCGCCCACGAGCGAACCCCGGTCCTCCACGATCTTGGCGGCCTTGATACCGAGGCCACCGCGACCCTGGACGCGGTACTCGTCGACGTTGGTCCGCTTCGCGTACCCACCGTCGGTGGCGGTGAAGACGAACGTACCCGGCCGGACGACATTCATCGAGAGCAGTTCGTCGCCTTCGCGGAAACTCATCCCCTTGACGCCGGACGTCGCCCGTCCCATCGGGCGCAGCGCGTCGTCCGTCGCGGTGAACCGGATCGACTGCGCCTTCTTGCTGATGAGCAGCAGATCGTCCTCCGCCGAGACCAGCTCGGCGCCGATCAGCTCGTCGTCGCTGCCGTCCTCGGTCTCCCGGAGGTTGATCGCGATGACACCGCCCGATCGCGGCGAGTCGTAGTCCTTCAGCGCGGTCTTCTTCACCAGACCGGCCTTCGTGGCGAGCACCAGGTACGGCGCGGCCTCGTAGTCGCGGATCGCCAGGATCTCGGCGATCTGCTCGTCCGGCTGGAATGCCAGCAGGTTGGCGACGTGCTGGCCGCGCGCGTCCCGCCCGGCGTCCGGGAGCTCGTACGCCTTGGCCCGGTAGACCCGGCCCTTGTTGGTGAAGAAGAGCAGCCAGTGGTGGGTGGTTGACACGAAGAAGTGGTCGACGATGTCGTCCTGCTTCAGCTTCGTGCCGCGCACGCCCTTGCCGCCGCGCTTCTGCGAGCGGTAGTCCTCGGTCTTCGTCCGCTTCACATAGCCGCCACGCGTGATGGTGACGACGATGTCCTCCTCGGCGATCAGGTCCTCGATGGACATGTCACCGTCGAAGGGCACCAGCTTGGAGCGGCGGTCGTCGCCGAACTTCTCGACGAGCAGCGCCAGCTCCTCGCTGACGATGGCGCGCTGACGCTCCTCGGAGGCGAGGATCGCGTTGTACTCGTTGATCTTCGCCTGGAGCTCGTCGTGCTCGGCGACGATCTTCTGGCGCTCCAGGGCGGCGAGCCGGCGCAGCTGCATCTCGAGGATGGCGTTGGCCTGGATCTCGTCGATCTGCAGCAGGCCCATCAGGCCCTCGCGCGCGACCTCGACCGTGTCGCTGCGGCGGATGAGCGCGATGACCTCGTCGATCGCGTCCAGCGCCTTCAGCAGACCGCGCAGGATGTGGGCGCGCTCCTCGGCCTTGCGCAGCCGGAAGCGGGTCCGGCGGACGATGACCTCGATCTGGTGCGTCACCCAGTGACGGATGAACGCGTCCAGGGAGAGCGTGCGCGGCACACCGTCGACGAGCGCCAGCATGTTCGCGCCGAAGTTCGTCTGCAGGTCGGTGTGCTTGTACAGGTTGTTGAGGACGACCTTGGCGACGGCGTCGCGCTTGAGCACGATGACGAGGCGCTGGCCGGTACGGGACGAGGTCTCGTCGCGGACGTCGGCGATGCCGCCGATCTTGCCGTCCTTCACCAGGTCGGCGATCTTCTGCGCGAGGTTGTCCGGGTTGGTCTGGTACGGCAGCTCCGTGACCACCAGGCACTGGCGGTTCTGGATCTCCTCGACCTCGACGACCGCGCGCATCGTGATGGAGCCACGGCCGGTGCGGTACGCCTCCTCGATGCCCTTGCGGCCCACGACCAGCGCGCCGGTCGGGAAGTCCGGGCCCTTGATCCGCTCGATGAGCGCGTCGAGCAGCTCCTCGTGCGTGGCCTCGGGGTGCTCCAGCGCCCACTGGGCACCGGCCGCGACCTCGCGCAGGTTGTGCGGCGGGATGTTGGTCGCCATACCGACCGCGATACCGGCCGAGCCGTTGACCAGCAGGTTCGGGAAGCGCGCCGGCAGAACCGTCGGCTCCTGGTTCCGGCCGTCGTAGTTGTCCTGGAAGTCGACGGTCTCCTCGTCGATGTCCCGGAGCATCTCCATGGCCAGCGGCATCATCTTGCACTCGGTGTACCGCATGGCGGCGGCCGGGTCGTTGCCCGGGGAACCGAAGTTGCCGTTGGAGTCCACCAGCGGCAGCCGCATCGACCACGGCTGGGCCAGGCGGACCAGGGCGTCGTAGATCGAGGAGTCGCCGTGCGGGTGGTACGTACCCATGACGTCGCCGACGACGCGGGCGCACTTGTAGAAGCCCTTCTCGGGCCGGTAGCCGCCGTCGTACATCGCGTACAGCACACGGCGGTGGACGGGCTTCAGGCCGTCCCGCACGTCGGGCAGCGCACGCGACACGATGACGGACATCGCGTAGTCGAGGTAGGACCGCTGCATCTCGGTCTCGAGCCCGACGGGCTCGATCCGCAGCACCGGCTCTTCTTCTTCGGTCGTCACGGGGGGGTTCTCGTCGGCCATTGCTGGTCGTCAGTCCTTTCGTACGGTCAGCTGAGACCGACTCAGATGTCGAGGAAGCGAACGTCCTTGGCGTTGCGCTGGATGAAGGAGCGCCGGGCCTCGACGTCCTCACCCATCAGCACCGAGAACAGGTCGTCCGCCTGGGCCGCGTCGTCCAGGGTCACCTGGCCGAGGACACGGTGGTCCACGTCCATGGTGGTGACGCGCAGCTCCTCGGCGTTCATCTCGCCCAGACCCTTGAAGCGCTGGATCGAGTCTTCCTTGATCCGCTTGCCGTTCCGCTTGCCCAGCTCGACCAGGGCGTCGCGCTCACGGTCCGAGTACGCGTACTCGAAGTCGTCCCGACCCCACTTGATCTTGTAGAGCGGCGGACGGGAGAGGTAGACGTGACCGGCCTCGACCAGCGGACGCATGAAGCGGAAGAGGAAGGTCAGCAGCAGGGTGTTGATGTGCTGGCCGTCGACGTCGGCGTCCGCCATCAGAATGATCTTGTGATAGCGGAGCTTCTCGATGTCGAAGTCCTCATGGACTCCGGTGCCGAAGGCCGAGATCAGCGCCTGGACCTCGGTGTTCTGCAGGATCTTGTCGATCCGGGCCTTCTCGACGTTCAGGATCTTGCCGCGGATCGGCAGGATGGCCTGGTACATCGGGTTACGGCCGGACTTCGCCGAGCCGCCGGCGGAGTCACCCTCGACGATGAAGATCTCGCACTTGGTCGGGTCGTTGGACTGGCAGTCCGACAGCTTGCCCGGCAGCGAGGCGCTCTCCAGCAGGCCCTTGCGGCGGGTCAGGTCGCGCGCCTTGCGGGCCGCCACGCGCGCGGTGGCCGCCTGGATCGACTTACGGATGATGTCCGCGGCCTCGACCGGGTTGCGGTCGAACCAGTCGCTGAGGTGCTCGTGGACGATCTTCTGGACGAAGGTCTTGGCCTCCGTGTTGCCCAGCTTCGTCTTCGTCTGGCCCTCGAACTGCGGCTCGCCCAGCTTGACCGAGATGATCGCCGTCAGACCCTCGCGGATGTCCTCACCCGTGAGGTTGTCGTCCTTCTCGCGCAGCAGCTTCTTGTCCCGCGCGTAGCGGTTCACCAGACCCGTCAGCGCGGCCCGGAAGCCCTCCTCGTGCGTACCGCCCTCATGCGTGTGGATCGTGTTCGCGAAGGAGTACACACCCTCGCTGTACTGCGAGTTCCACTGCATCGCGATCTCGACCGAGAGCGTGCGCTCCTTGTCCTCGGCCTCGACGTCGATGACGGTCGGGTGGATCAGCTCGCCCTTGCGCGAGTTGAGGTACTTCACGAAGTCGACGATGCCGCCCTCGTAGTGGTACTTCACCGTGCGCGCCGTGGGCTCGGCCGCCGCCTCGGCGTCCGGGTCGTCGGCGCCGACGGTCGCCTTCGCGGACTCACGCTCGTCGGTCAGGGCGATGGTGAGGCCCTTGTTGAGGAAGGCCATCTCCTGGAAGCGGCGCGAGAGCGTCTCGAAGGAGTACTCGGTCGTCTCGAAAATGTCCGGGTCCGACCAGAACGTGACCGAGGTGCCGGTCTCGTCGGTCTCCTCGTGCTTCGCGAGGGGCGCGGTGGGGACGCCCAGCTTGTAGTCCTGGGTCCAGCGGTGGCCGTCCGTCTTGATCTCCACCGAGACCTTGGTGGAGAGGGCGTTGACGACGGAGACGCCGACGCCGTGCAGACCGCCGGAGACCGCGTAGCCGCCGCCGCCGAACTTGCCGCCCGCGTGGAGCACCGTCAGCACGACCTCGACGGCCGGCTTGCCCTCGGACGGGACGATGCCGACGGGGATACCACGCCCGTTGTCGACGACGCGCACGCCGCCGTCGGCCAGGATCGTCACGTCGATGGTGTCCGCGTGGCCGGCCAGGGCCTCGTCGACAGAGTTGTCGACGACCTCCTGCACCATGTGGTGCAGTCCCCGTTCACCGGTCGAGCCGATGTACATGCCGGGTCGCTTGCGGACCGCGTCCAGACCCTCGAGGACGGTGATCGCGCTGGCGTCGTACGACGCAGCGGTGGCGGACGGAATGTTCTCGTTGGGGTTGCCGGAATCGGCCACGAAGCGCCCTTTCTGGCACAGCACAGGCCGTTCTCCGGGCATACGGGAGCGGCTGCGTCGTTCGACATGTTCCGCAGGGTGGCGGGATTGTCTACCAGTCTACCGGTAGCGCCGACACGAATGGGGGTTTGCCGGTACCTGAGTCCGCATGTGCCGCCCTGAGCGGGAGCGAGACGACTCCCCATATCCAGACAGGGGCTCCAAAGGGCTCTGACGGCCACCCAGCGCTTCGGGCTGTTACCAGCTGTGGGCAATCGCTCCGCGCCCACGACCCGGCGTTGTGGGCAATCGCTCCGCCGGGGCGGAACGGGTGGGCACGACGCACAAGATCGGCACCCTTGCCCGGACCCGCACCACAGGCGCCCGGCGTCCACGGCACCGTCAGCCGTACGTGTCCCCAGGCCCGACGGACCCGGGCGCCCGAAGCGGCCCGTACCCCCGCCGCGGCCCGGCGGACGGCCCCAGCACCTTGATCACCCGTACCGTCCCGTGCCCCAGATCCTCGTTCAGCCGCGCCACCAGCCTCGGCGCGAGCAGCCGCAGCTGCGTCGCCCATGCCGTCGAGTCGCACTGCACCGTCAGCACCCGCGACTCCGGGTCCTCCTCGTACTTCAGCGGTACGCAGTGCTTCGCCAGGTCCTCGCCCACGATCTGCGGCCAGCGCCCCATGACCCCGCCCACCGCCGCCGGCGTCTCCCAGCCGCGCTCGGTGATGAGCCGGTTGATCGCGGCGCCGAGCCCGACCGGGTCACGTCCGTCGGCGTGGGCGCCCGAGCGCAGCCCGCCGCCCCGCCGGGCCTGCTTCTTCTGCTGGGCCGCGGCGCCCCGGGCCTTCGCCTGCTCCTTGGCCGCGCGCAGCGCGACCCGCGCGAGATCCACACCCGACGGCTCGGGGATCTTCGCGCCGGCGTCGGGCGTCTCGTTCTCGCTCACGACCTCACAGCCTCTCCACCGAACCGCCCGCGACCCCGTACCGGACCCCGGCGAGCACCCCTGGCACGTCGTCGTCCACCGCCGCCGTCACCAGCACCTGCTCGCCCGGGGCCACCAGCTCCGCGAGCCGCTCCCGGCGCCGCGCGTCCAGCTCGGCGAAGACGTCGTCGAGGACCAGCACGGGCTCGTTCCCCTCCGCCCGCAGCAGGTCGTACGAGGCCAGCCGCAGCGCCAGCGCGTACGACCAGGACTCCCCGTGGCTCGCGTACCCCTTCGCCGGCAGGTCACCGAGCTTGAGCAGCAGCTCGTCCCGGTGCGGGCCGACCAGCGTCACACCGCGCTCGATCTCCTGCTTGCGCACCTCCGCGAGCGCGGCGATCAGCTGCTCGTACAGCTCCTCGCGCGTGTGCCCGGGACCCGGCGCGGACGGCCGGTACTCCAGCAGGATCGGTCCGCCGCCCGGGGCCAGCTGCTCGTACGCCTTGTCGGCCAGCGGCTGCAGTACGGCGATCAGATCCAGCCGCTGCGCCAGCAGTTCGGCGCCCGCCCTCGCCAGATGCTGGTCCCACACGTCCAGGGTCGACAGGTCCATGCCACGACCGCCGTGCCGCCTGGCCATGGCGGCGGACTTCAGCAGGGTGTTGCGCTGCTTCAGCACGCGCTCGTAGTCGGAGCGCACGCCCGCCATGCGCGGCGCGCGCGCCGTGATCAGCTCGTCGAGGAAGCGCCGGCGCTCCCCGGGATCGCCCTTGACCAGGGCCAGATCCTCCGGCGCGAACAGCACGGTCCGTACGATCCCCAGCACGTCACGTGGTTTGACCTGCGAGGACCTGTTGATACGGGCGCGATTGGCGCGGCCCGGGTTGAGCTCGAGCTCGACGAGCTGGGAACGCTCGCCCTGGGTGACCGCGGCACGGATGATCGCCCGGTCCGCCCCCATCCGTACGAGGGGGGCGTCCGAGGCGACGCGATGGCTGCCGAGGGTCGCGAGGTAGCCGACGGCCTCGACCAGATTGGTCTTGCCCTGGCCGTTCGCGCCCACGAAAGCGGTGACGCCCGGATCGAGCGGGACCTCGACCCGGGCGTAGGAGCGGAAGTCGGCCAGCGACAGATGCGTGACATGCATGGTGTGCGCCGACCTTCCCCCGGCTGCTGTGCACCGAAGGGTGCACAGCCTGTGGATTACTTCTTGGACTCGACCGCGTGGCCACCGAACTGGTTGCGCAGCGCGGCGATCATCTTCATCTGCGGGGAGTCGTCCTGACGGGACGCGAACCGCGCGAACAGCGACGCGGTGATCGCGGGCAGCGGCACCGCGTTGTCGATGGCGGCTTCCACGGTCCAGCGGCCCTCGCCGGAGTCCTGTGCGTAACCGCGGAGCTTCTCCAGGTGCTCGTCCTCGTCCAGGGCGTTGACCGCCAGGTCGAGCAGCCAGGAGCGGATGACCGTGCCCTCCTGCCAGGAGCGGAAGACCTCGCGCACGTCGGTGACGGAGTCGACCTTCTCCAGGAGCTCCCAGCCCTCGGCGTACGCCTGCATCATCGCGTACTCGATGCCGTTGTGGACCATCTTCGCGAAGTGGCCCGCGCCGACCTTGCCCGCGTGGACCGAGCCGAACTCGCCCTCGGGCTTGAGCGCGTCGAAGATCGGCTGGACCCGCGCCACGTGCTCGGCGTCGCCGCCGTACATCAGCGCGTAGCCGTTCTCCAGGCCCCAGACACCGCCGGAGACGCCACAGTCGACGAAGCCGATGCCCTTGGCGGCGAGCTCCTCGGCGTGCTTCTCGTCGTCGGTCCAGCGGGAGTTTCCGCCGTCCACGACGATGTCGCCGGGAGCGAGCAGGTCCGCCAGCTCGTCGATGGTGGACTGGGTCGCGGCGCCCGCCGGGACCATGACCCACACGACGCGCGGACCCTTGAGCTTGCCCACAAGCTCTTCCAGGCTGTGGACATCGGCGAGGTCCGGGTTGCGGTCGTATCCGATGACGGTGTGGCCTGCGCGGCGGATGCGCTCACGCATGTTGCCGCCCATCTTGCCGAGACCGACGAGACCGAGCTCCATCAGAGATTCCTTAAGCGTCGTGTGCGGTTTACCCGGGTCCGAGCCTACGCCCGGACCCGGGTGCACACCTGTGGGGTCAGCCGCTCAGTCGACGGCCTCCCATGAGCGGTCAGCCGCTCAGGCGGACCGGCATGATCAGGTACTTGTACGCCTCGTCCGCCTCGGCATCCAGGGCCGGCTTGCCGCTCAGCAGAGCCGGCTTGGTGGACGTGGTGAACGAGAGCTGGGCGACCGGGGAGTCGATCGCGCTCAGGCCGTCCAGCAGGAAGGTCGGGTTGAAGGCGATCGAGATGTCGTCGCCCTCGAGCTGCGCGTCCACACGCTCCACAGCCTGTGCATCGTCGCTGGAGCCGGCCTCGAGGATCAGCACGCCCTGCTCGAAGCTGAGCCGGACCGGGGTGTTGCGCTCGGCCACCAGGGCCACACGCTTGACGGCCTCGACGAACGGGGCGGTCTCGATCACCGCGACCGAGTTGAACTCGGTGGGGAAGAGCGTGCGGTACTTCGGCAGGTCGCCTTCGAGCAGCCGGGTGGTGGTGCGGCGGCCCGCGCCCTCGAAGCCGATCAGGCCCTCGCCCTTGCCGGAGCCCGAGAGCGCCAGGGTGACCGTGTCGCCACTGGTCAGTGCCTTGGCGGTGTCCAGGAGGGTCTTGGCGGGCACCAGGGCGACCGCGGAGGCGTCCGGGGACTCCGGCTTCCACAGGAACTCGCGGACCGCGAAGCGGTAGCGGTCGGTGGAGGCCAGGGTGACCGTGTCGCCCTCGATCTCGATGCGCACACCGGTGAGGACGGGCAGCGTGTCGTCGCGGCCGGCCGCGATGGCGACCTGGGCGGCGGCGGAGGCGAAGACCTCACCGGGCACGGTGCCGGTCGCGGTGGGCATCTCCGGCAGCGCCGGGTACTCCTCCACAGGCAGGGTGTGGAGGGTGAAGCGGGAGGAGCCGCAGACCACGGTCGCCCGTACACCGTCTGTGGAAATCTCCACCGGGCGGTTGGGCAGGGCGCGGCAGATGTCGGCGAGCAGGCGGCCGGAGACCAGGACGGTCCCGTCCTCCTCGACCTCCGCCTCGACGGACACCCGGGCCGAGACCTCGTAGTCGAAGCTCGAGAAGCTCAGCGCGCCGTCCTCGGCCTTCAGCAGAAGGCCCGCGAGTACGGGCGCCGGCGGACGGGCCGGGAGGCTGCGGGCCACCCAGGCCACCGCCTCCGCGAGTACATCGCGCTCCACCCGGATCTTCACCGGAACCGCCTCCTGCTGTTGCTGGCTCTTCGTCGACTGCGGGAACCAGTCTGACGTACGCCACCGACACTCGGTGCGGCTCGGGGTCAAGTCGCGACAAGAGGCCGCCGAGGCTCCGGCGCCGAGTTGTGCACAGGTCCCACTTCGAAGCGGATTCCGGGCTAACTCTATGTGGGAGTAGTAGTAGGGCCTGTGGAAACCGTGGATAACGCCGTATGCGCAGGTCAACACAGGTTTTTTGTCCACCGACCCTGTGGGTGGACCCAGTGGACAACCGGGGTGTTCTGTGGACACCCGAAAGTTCTGCACACCCGGTACACAGGCCATGGGGAGTTCTCCCCAGTGCTGTCCCCAGCTTTACCCACGTTCCCCACAGCCCAATCGTCTCCCTTGGTGTGACCGCTTTCACTCGACGCGGTGAGCCCGGGCGTTTCGTTGCCGAACAGTGGACAGCGGTGTGGAGAAGCTGTGGGCAACCGACGGCACCCTGTGGGTTGCCGGTGGACAACGAAGGAGCCCTCCTGTGGACGAGGATTTCGTCCACAACCTGTGGATCAAGGTTGCCAACAAATCCACACCCGCCTGACCTGGAGTGATGGGCCTTCAGCTGCCCGGCCTGTGGATGCGATCCGGATAACTCGGCAGTCCCCACCCTGTGGATGGAAGATCATCCCCCAATCTGTGGAGAACTGACCACCCGCTCCTCGTATTCGAACAGCGCCGCCGTGCACAGGCGTGTGGAAGGGCCGCGCCGAGGGACCCGGGAACGCCGAAGGGCGCCCCAGGAGGTCTCCCGGGGCGCCCTTCGGAGGGTGCGGAGCGGCTCTCGGCCGGCTCCGCTCAGCCGTTCTTGATGCGGTTGGTCAGCTCGGTGACCTGGTTGTAGATCGAGCGCCGCTCGGCCATCAGCGCGCGGATCTTCCGGTCCGCGTGCATCACCGTCGTGTGGTCGCGGCCGCCGAACTGCGCGCCGATCTTCGGCAGCGACAGATCCGTGAGCTCCCGGCACAGGTACATGGCGATCTGGCGGGCCGTCACCAGGACCCGGCTGCGCGAGGACCCGCAGAGGTCCTCCACCGTGAGCCCGAAGTAGTCGGCCGTGGACGCCATGATCGCGGGGGCGGTGATCTCCGGCGCCGAGTCCTCGCCGCCCGGGATCAGATCCTTGAGGACGATCTCGGTCAGCCCCAGGTCCACCGGCTGCCGGTTGAGCGACGCGAAGGCCGTCACCCGGATCAGCGCGCCCTCCAGCTCACGGATGTTCCGCGAGATGCGGGACGCGATGAACTCCAGTACCTCCGGCGGGGCGTTGAGCTGCTCCTGCACCGCCTTCTTGCGGAGGATCGCGATCCGCGTCTCCAGCTCCGGCGGCTGCACGTCGGTGGTGAGGCCCCACTCGAAGCGGTTGCGGAGCCGGTCCTCCAGGGTCACCAGCTGCCGGGGCGGCCGGTCGGAGGAGAGCACGATCTGCTTGTTCGCGTTGTGGAGCGTGTTGAAGGTGTGGAAGAACTCCTCCTGCGTCGACTCCTTGCTCGCGAGGAACTGGATGTCGTCGACCAGGAGGATGTCCACGTCGCGGTAGCGCTTGCGGAAGGTGTCGCCCTTGCCGTCGCGGATCGAGTTGATGAACTCGTTGGTGAACTCCTCGGAGCTCACGTACCGCACGCGCGTGCCCGGGTAGAGGCTGCGCGCGTAGTGCCCGATCGCGTGCAGCAGGTGGGTCTTGCCGAGACCCGACTCGCCGTAGATGAAGAGCGGGTTGTACGCCTTCGCCGGCGCCTCGGCCACCGCGACCGCGGCGGCGTGCGCGAACCGGTTCGAGGAACCGATGACGAAGGTGTCGAAGAGGTATCGGGGGTTCAGCCGTGCGTGCTGCTCGCCGGGTGCGCCGGCCGCGGAAGCCTGCCCGGTGGAGGAGACGGCGCCGCCACCCACGGGACCCGGCACCGGTCCGCCCGGCCGGAGACCCGGGCCGGCGTCGGGCCGCTGCGCGTCGGGCAGGTCGGCCCGCTCCGGCCGCTGCGGCTGGTCGTAGGCGGACGGCCGCTCGTCGTACCGGGGCTGCTGGGACTGCTGAGGCCGCGGACCCGCGTACGGGTCGCGCTCCTGATAGGAGCCGAGCCGCGGCTGCTGCCAGGAGAGGTCCTCCTGGGTGCGCGGCCAGGAGCCCGGGTCGGGCCGCGGCTGCTGGTAGTCCGGGTAGGCGGGGCGCGCGGTGGGCAGCCCGTCGTCCGGCATGGGCCGGTGACCGTAGCCGTCGTACGTGTCGTAGGACTCCGCCGGCGGCCGCTCGTCGTAGCGCGGCGGCTGCTGCTGGACCGGGGGTGCGAGGGGGGTCGGTTCGCCGACGGAGTCGTCGACCGTGATCGCGATCCGGATCGGGCGGCCGCACTCGCGGCTCAGGGTCTCGCTGATCAGCGGTGCCAGCCGGCCTTCGAGGACCCGCTTGCCCCATTCATTGGGGACGGCGAGCAGTGCGGTGTCGGCCACCAGTGCGAGAGGCTGGCAGCGCTCGATCCACTGCTTGTCCTTGGGCTCGATGCCCTGCTGGCCTTCTCCGAGGAGCTGCTCGAGCACGCGTGGCCACACTGCGGCAAGATCGGCAGGTACGTCAGCCACAGGGCACGCTTTCTCGCAGGTCCCACGAATGTGTGGTTCTCGGGACGGGGGTGTCGAAGGTCCGTCTAGGACAGGTAAGGACAGAACGGAAAAAGATTGAGGAGTCCAGCCACGGTAGTCGCGGCGGCTGACCTCGTTCAAGTTGTTGTCCACAGCCTGTGCACAATGGACCCCGGTGATCGGTCGGTTTGACCGGATGGCGTAGCCGCGCGTACCGTAACCAGGTCGAGTTGTCGATGGCTGCTGCCGCCTGCCTCCGATGGGCAAAGATCACGGTCTGTGATCGTGAAGCGGTGCACTCGGGCGTATTGCGAGCTACTCGTGGGCGCACGGTGACAGCCAGGCGATGTCCCGCCACCAACGAATCATTTCTGGAGCCCCCGAGTGAGCAAGCGCACCTTCCAGCCGAACAACCGTCGTCGCGCCAAGACCCACGGCTTCCGCCTGCGGATGCGTACGCGTGCCGGTCGCGCCATCCTGGCGAACCGCCGTTCCAAGGGTCGCGCGAGCCTGTCCGCCTGATCCGCCTAAACAGGTCATGACGTGCTGCCTACCGAGAATCGGCTGAGGCGGCGCGAGGACTTCGCAACCGCGGTACGCCGAGGGCGCCGGGCCGGTCGCCCGCTCCTCGTCGTCCACCTACGCAGCGGTGCAACGGACCCGCACGCGCCTGGGGAGAGCGCTTCCCCGACGCGTGCGGGTTTCGTCGTGAGCAAGGCCGTGGGCGGTGCGGTCGTACGCAACCAGGTGAAGCGTCGACTGCGCCATCTCGTCCGCGAACGGCTGTCCGAGCTGCCCCCCGGTAGCCTGGTGGTCGTACGGGCGTTGCCCGGAGCCGGCGACGCCGATCACGCACAGCTGGCCCGAGACCTGGACACCGCTCTTCAGCGGCTCCTGGGAGGGGGCACGCGATGAAGTACCCGCTGCTGGCTCTCATCAAGCTGTACCAGTGGACGATCAGCCCGCTTCTCGGGCCCGTCTGCCGGTACTACCCGTCGTGTTCCCACTATGGATTCACGGCCATCGACCGGCATGGCGCGATCAAGGGCACTGCCCTGACCGCCTGGCGCATTCTGCGGTGCAATCCGTGGTCGCCCGGCGGCGTGGACCACGTGCCTCCGCGCAAGCGTCCTCGCTGGCACGAACTGCTGCGGAACGCGCTGCGTGGCGACAAGGGCGGGTCCACCGCCGAGACGAGCCCGGCCACAGAGACCTCGCCCAATGCTCAAGGAGCCTGATTAGTGGACACGATTGCCAATTTTTTCAGCTTCATCACCACACCTGTCTCATGGGTGATCGTCCAGTTCCACAAGCTGTACGGGGCGATCTTCGGCCCTGACACGGGCTGGGCCTGGGGCCTCTCGATCGTGTCCCTCGTGGTGCTGATCCGTATCTGTCTGATCCCGCTCTTCGTGAAGCAGATCAAGTCGACGCGGAACATGCAGGCGCTCCAGCCGAAGATGAAGGCGATCCAGGAGCGCTACAAGAGCGACAAGCAGCGTCAGTCCGAAGAGATGATGAAGCTGTACAAGGAGACGGGCACCAACCCGCTCTCCTCGTGCCTTCCCATCCTGGCGCAGTCGCCGTTCTTCTTCGCTCTGTACGCGGTGCTCTCCCACATCGCCGAGGGCAAGACGATCGGTGTCATCAACCAGTCGCTGCTCGACAGCGCTCGTCAGGCGCACATCTTCGGCGCCCCGCTGGCGTCGACGTTCACGGACAGCGCCGCCGATGTCGCCGCTCTCGACGCGTCGCTGACCTCGGTCCGCATCGTCACCGCGGTCATGATCGTCCTGATGTCGGCCTCGCAGTTCTACACGCAGCGCCAGCTGATGATGAAGAACGTCGACCTCTCGGTGAAGACCCCGTACATGCAGCAGCAGAAGATGCTCATGTACATCTTCCCGGTGATCTTCGCCGTCATGGGTATCAACTTCCCCGTCGGTGTCCTCGTCTACTGGCTGACCACGAACGTGTGGACCATGGGCCAGCAGATGTACGTGATCAGCCAGAACCCCACCCCGGGAAGCAAGGCCCAGGACGCCTACCTCCAGCGCCTGCTGAAGAGCGTCGATGCGCACGGTGAGGTCCGCGGCCGTCGCCGGAAGAACGTGGTCAAGGCCATCGTCGCCAAGGGCACCGACCGCAACGAGAACGAGCGTCGCTTCTTCTCGGGCCTGGCCAAGGCCGGCTTCGCCGCCCAGGCCGACGGCACCGTGATCAAGGGCGACACCGTCGCCGCCGAGGCCGAGGGCGCTGCCGCGGCCAAGCGCCAGCAGCCCAAGCGCCAGACCAAGGCGAAGCGGCAGGCCGCGGCCCAGCACTCCACGGCGAAGGCCGAGGACGCGGTCTCCGACACGTCCGGCGAGAAGCCCACCACCTCGCTGGAGAAGAAGCCGCAGGACGAGGCCAAGGACTCGACGCAGGGCGACAAGCCCTCGCGTCCGAGCCGGGCCAACTCCGGGGGTTCCCGTCAGGCCAAGTCCGGTCAGCGCAAGGGCCAGCAGCGCCCGAAGCACCCGTCGTCCAAGAAGTAGAAGGAGTCCATCCGTGACGGAAGGCACCATCCCCGCCGCCGCCGAGGGGGGCGACACCCTGACCCGCCTGGAGCAGGAGGGTGAGATCGCGGCCGACTACCTCGAGGGTCTGCTCGACATCGCCGACCTCGACGGCGACATCGACATGGACGTCGAGGCGGACCGGGCCGCGGTCTCGATCGTCAGCGACTCGAGCAGCCGTGACCTGCAGAAGCTCGTGGGTCGCGACGGCGAGGTGCTGGAGGCGCTCCAGGAGCTGACCCGCCTGGCCGTGCACCGGGAGACCGGTGACCGCAGCCGGCTGATGCTCGACATCGCCGGGTTCCGCGCCAAGAAGCGCGCGGAGCTCGCCGAGATCGGTGCCAAGGCCGCGTCCGAGGTGAAGTCGACCGGTGAGCCGGTCAAGCTGGACCCGATGACGCCGTTCGAGCGCAAGGTCGTGCACGACGCGGTCGCCGCGGCCGGTCTGCGCAGCGAGTCCGAGGGCGAGGAGCCGCAGCGCTTCGTCGTCGTTCTCCCTGCCTGACCCCTCTCGCAGTGTCGGCCCCGTCTGCTCGCAGGCGGGGCCGATCTTGTCAGCCTGATAGTCAGCCACCACAGTGCGCTCGCACCTTTGTGTGCGGTGCGGAAGGACGGTTCCCGTGACGGAGGCAGCGGAGCTCCCCCCTGCGCCCGAACAGGCGCGGACGGTATTCGGCGAGTACTTCCCGGAGGCCGTCCGATACGCGGAGCTCCTCGCGGACGCGGGCGTCAAGCGCGGGCTGATCGGCCCGCGTGAGGTCCCCCGGCTGTGGGAGAGGCACCTGCTGAACTGCGCGGTGCTCTCCGAGGTGGTGCCCGAGGGCGTCACCGTGTGCGACGTCGGCTCGGGCGCCGGGCTGCCCGGAATCCCGCTGGCGCTGGTACGGCCGGACCTGAAGATCACGCTCCTGGAGCCGCTGCTCCGTCGTACGAACTTCCTCCAGGAGGTCGTGGAGCTGCTGGGCCTGGACCATGTCACCGTGGTCCGCGGCCGTGCCGAGGAGATGCTCGGCAAGCTCCCGCCCGTGCACGTCGTGACCGCCCGCGCCGTGGCGCCGCTGGACCGACTGGCCGGCTGGGGTGTCCCGCTGCTGCGTCCGTACGGAGAGATGCTGGCGCTCAAGGGCGACACGGCGGAGGAGGAGCTCGACGGTGCCCGCGCCGCGCTCTCCAAGCTCGGTGTGGTGGAGACTTCGGTGCTTCAGGTCGGCGAGGGCATCGTGGACCCCTTGTCGACCGTCGTACGGGTGGAAGTCGGCGAGAGCCCCGGTGGTGTGAGGTTCGCCGCAAAGCGGGCCAAGGCCGCCCGTCCCAGCAGGACACGGCGTCGTCGCTGAGCCGTCAACACGGCGCGAGTGAGCCGTCAACGCGCCGCAACTGATCCGTACAAGCTGCCATACGTACGTATTTCGGAGTGTCGAGCAGTCCTGAGTGGGCGGCGCGTGCATCGTGTTTCACGTGAAACGTCGCTCACTGCTGCAGGGGATCATCAGCCGCGGCCGCGCGGCTGCCACGCCCCGCGACCGGAAACCCCTCGCGAAGCCCCTCGCGAGGGGTACGGGATTGTCCACAGAGGTGGATTCATCCACAGAACCACGGGCCTCGCTGGTTCACGACCCCGAAAGCATGGCAGGCTCTGTTCATCGCGAGCCTGAAGCCGAGGAGAGTGAATCCTTGCGGTCCGACGCCAACATCGCGGGACCGATGACCGATCCGGTCCCCGGTCCCCGAACCGAATCGGTGGGGGAGGATGTTTCACGTGAAACACCGCCCCCGATGGACGACACCCCCATTGGTCGTGCTGCCCAACTGGCAGTAGAGGCGCTGGGGCGTGCCGGCGAGGGTCTTCCCCGGCCTGCCCAGACACGCGTGATGGTGGTCGCCAACCAGAAGGGCGGCGTGGGCAAGACGACCACGACCGTCAACCTTGCCGCCTCCCTGGCGCTGCACGGCGCCCGCGTCCTGGTCATCGACCTCGACCCGCAGGGCAATGCCTCGACGGCACTGGGCATCGACCACCACGCCGAAGTTCCCTCGATCTATGACGTCCTGGTGGAGAGCAAGCCGCTCTCCGACGTGGTGCAGCCCGTCCAGGATGTCGAAGGTCTCTTCTGCGCCCCCGCCACCATCGATCTCGCCGGTGCGGAGATCGAGCTGGTGTCGCTGGTGGCGCGGGAGAGTCGACTGCAGCGAGCGATCCAGGCATATGAGCAGCCGCTGGACTACATCCTGATCGACTGCCCGCCCTCGCTCGGACTGCTGACGGTCAACGCCCTGGTGGCGGGGGCCGAGGTGCTCATCCCGATCCAGTGCGAGTACTACGCACTGGAGGGTCTGGGCCAGCTCCTGCGGAACGTGGACCTGGTGCGTGGGCATCTCAACCCCACGCTTCATGTCTCGACGATCCTGCTCACCATGTACGACGGCCGGACGAGGCTCGCCTCGCAGGTCGCCGACGAGGTGCGCAGCCACTTCGGCGAGGAGGTGCTGCGGACCAGCATTCCGAGGTCCGTGCGTATCTCGGAGGCGCCGAGCTACGGACAGACCGTCCTCACGTACGACCCGGGCTCCAGTGGTTCGCTGTCGTATCTCGAGGCGGCCCGTGAGATCGCGTTGCGGGGCGTCGGTATCAACTACGACCCGCAGCACGCCCATGTGGGCCACCAGAACAGCCAGCGAAGCATGTCGGAGGGGATCCAGTGAGTGAGCGACGTAGGGGGTTGGGGCGTGGGCTCGGTGCGCTGATCCCCGCTGCTCCCCAGGAGCGGCAGGCGCCGGCTGTCGGTGCGGGGGCGGGCTCCGCCCCCACCGGAGCTGTTCCGGCCATGGCCTCGGAGCGAGGTGTGGCTGCCGCGAAGGTGGCGACCCTGCCGCAGAGCCCGCAGTCCCCGGACGTGGTGACGTCGACGGGTCCGGTGCTCGAGGCCGCGCTGGTCGTGGAGCCGGAGTCCCCCGCAGGGGCGCACTTCGCCGAGCTGCCGCTCGACTTCATCACGCCCAACCCGAAGCAGCCGCGTGAGGTCTTCGACGAGGACGCTCTGGCAGAGCTGGTCACCTCCATCAAGGAGGTCGGTCTGCTGCAGCCGGTCGTCGTACGGCAGCTGGGCGCCGAGCGCTACGAGCTGATCATGGGTGAGCGTCGCTGGAGGGCGTGCCGTGAGGCCGGCCTGGAGCGGATCCCCGCGATCGTTCGCGCCACGGAGGACGAGAAGCTTCTCCTGGATGCCCTCCTGGAGAACCTTCACCGGGCGCAGCTGAACCCGCTGGAAGAGGCCGCCGCCTACGACCAGCTGCTCAAGGACTTCAACTGCACCCACGACCAGCTGGCCGACCGCATCGGGCGCTCGCGCCCGCAGGTCTCCAACACGCTGCGTCTGCTGCGGCTGTCGCCTCCGGTCCAGCGACGGGTCGCGGCCGGTGTCCTGTCGGCCGGCCATGCCCGCGCCCTGCTCTCCGTGGAGGACCCGGAGACTCAGGACAAGCTGGCGTACCGGATCGTGGCCGAGGGTCTCTCGGTGCGTGCTGTCGAAGAGATCGTGACGCTGATGGCCTCGGAGCCCAGCGCCACGACGAAGCCGAAGGGTCCGAGGGCGGGGGCGCGTGTCTCCCCGGCTCTGACCGATCTGGCTTCCCGTCTCTCCGATCGCTTCGAGACCCGGGTGAAGGTCGACCTGGGGCAGAAGAAGGGCAAGATCGTCGTCGAGTTCGCCTCGATAGAGGATCTGGACCGGATTCTCTCGACTCTCGCTCCCGGTGAGGGCCGGGTCATGGACCAGGCACACTCCGAGCAGAGCGAGGACGACGCCGAGAGCTGAGCTCTCGTGAGGTTCCTCCGTGCCGAAGGGCGGGCCGTGTTCCGGTGAACTCCGGAACACGGCCCGCCCTTTGCCTGCGCGCGGTATCGCCCTGATCGCCCCATGGATACGATTCTGTGAGGGCGTATCCGTACTGCGAGGGTCGTGGGAAGCGAGGAACAGCCGTGGGGCGTCGGCTCGTACCGCTCACTCTGGACAATCTTCCGGACCTCCCCAAGCGGTGTCGCTCCTGCGTCTTCTGGGAGCTCGACCCCGTGAGTGGGGAGGCCGCGGTGAAAGCCGGAAGGCCGGAGCTGGAGAAGGAGGCATGGATCTCCGCGGTGCTGCTGGAGTGGGGGTCCTGCGGTCGGGTGGTCTATGTGGACGAAGTCCCCGTCGGCTACGTGCTCTACGCACCCCCGGCGTATGTGCCGCGCTCCATGGCCTTCCCCACGAGCCCGGTCTCCGCGGACGCGGTGCAGCTGATGACGGCCTGGATCATGCCCGGTTATCAGGGGCAGGGACTCGGTCGGACGGTGGTGCAGACCGTCGCCAAGGATCTGTTGCGGCGCGGCTTCAAGGCGATCGAGGCGTTCGGTGATGCCCGGTGGAAGGAGCCGGCCTGTGTACTGCCGGCAGACCATCTCACGGCGGTGGGCTTCAAGACCGTACGCCCGCACCCCACATACCCACGGCTGAGGCTGGAGCTCCGGACGACACTTTCGTGGAAGGAAGACGTCGAGCTGGCACTTGACCGGCTCCTGGGCGCCGTCCAGAAGGAGCCGGCGCTGCGGCCGCTCTGACACCTTGAGACGACGACGGCCCGCCTCCATCCGGAGGCGGGCCGTAGGTGTTTCACGTTTCACGTGAAACAGAGGCGTCAGGCGTTGGCCTCGACGAAGCCCTCGAGGTCGCGGAGGATCGCGGCCTTCGGCTTGGCGCCGACGATGGTCTTCACGACCTCGCCGTTCTGGTAGACGTTCAGCGTCGGGATGGACATGACGCCGTACTTGGCAGCCGTGGCCGGGTTCTCGTCGATGTTGAGCTTCACAACCTCGATCTCGCCGTGCTCGGCGGCGATGGCCTCCAGCGACGGGGCGATCTGGCGGCACGGACCGCACCAGGCGGCCCAGAAGTCCACCAGGACGGGCTTGTCGCTCTTGAGGACGTCGTCCTCGAAGGAAGCGTCGGTCACGTTCTTCAGGGCGCCGGCCACGGCGACCTCCTTAACTTCGCGGGGTGTGGGGTGGGGAAAGCCGGGTGGGTCAGACCACAGGGGTCGTCGCCGGCTCGGCGACCTTCTCGCTGTCGGCAAGGGCGGCCAGGAAGCGCTCGGCGTCGAGGGCGGAGGAGCAGCCGGTGCCGGCGGCGGTGATCGCCTGGCGGTAGGTGTGGTCGACGACGTCACCGGCGCCGAAGACACCGGAGAGGTTCGTGCGCGTCGACGGGGCGTCGACCTTGAGGTAGCCCTCCTCGTCCAGCTCCAGCTGGCCCTTGAAGAGCTCGGTACGCGGGTCGTGGCCCACGGCGA
Source organism: Streptomyces sp. NPDC046712 (assembly GCF_040645695.1). Taxonomy (NCBI): domain Bacteria; kingdom Bacillati; phylum Actinomycetota; class Actinomycetes; order Kitasatosporales; family Streptomycetaceae; genus Streptomyces; species Streptomyces sp. NPDC046712. The sequence goes on from NZ_JBEYYW010000003.1 coordinate 198,350, forward strand.
TGAAGAGGCCGGTCACCGGCAGCTCGCTGGTCTCGCCCGTCTTGGTGTTGCGCAGGGTCAGACCGGAGAGCTTCTGGTCACCGTGGATCTCGGCGACCTCGCTGTCCCAGGCGAACTTGATCTTCGGGTCGGCGAAGGCGCGCTCCTGCATCGCCTTGGAGGCGCGCAGCGAGTCCCGGCGGTGGACGATCGTGACGGACTTGGCGAAGCGCGAGAGGAAGGTGGCCTCCTCCATCGCGGTGTCGCCGCCGCCGACGACGGCGATGTCCTGGTCCTTGAAGAAGAACCCGTCGCAGGTGGCGCACCAGGAGACGCCGCGGCCGGAGAGCTCGTCCTCCTTGGGCAGACCGAGCTTGCGGTGCTGGGAGCCGGTCGTGACGATGACGGCCTTCGCGCGGTGCACGGTGCCGGCGGTGTCGGTGACGGTCTTGATCTCGCCGGTCAGGTCCACGGCGACGACATCGTCGGGGACCAGCTCGGCGCCGAAGCGCTCGGCCTGGGCGCGCATGTTGTCCATCAGGTCCGGGCCCATGATGCCGTCACGGAAGCCGGGGAAGTTCTCCACGTCGGTCGTGTTCATCAGGGCGCCACCAGCGGTGACAGCCCCCTCGAAGACCAGCGGCTTCAGCGACGCGCGCGCCGTGTAGAGCGCAGCGGTGTAACCCGCGGGCCCGGAGCCGATGATGATCACGTTACGGACGTCGCTCACGGGTTTCTTCCTCGTCTCTGCAGACTGCCTACTGCCTACGGGGGCGGTCGGTCGGTGACTCTCACCCCACCCAACGGATCCTACGGGGCGAGCATTCCCGAGACCGCCGCGCGGCACGGCGTCGTGTTCAGGAGAGGGGGTAGGCCTGTGTCATCAGAACCTCGGCTTCGGCCTGTCCGCCGCCCTCGGCGCAGGAGGCGTCCAGCACAAAGGCCTGCACACGGGTGCCGTCGGTTCCCTGGGGCAGGACGACGAGATAGGCAGGAGTGCCCTGGTAGTTACCCCTCTGGAAGGCGAGGACCGTATCGGTCCGGCCCGTTCCGGCCTTGACGCAGCTGGGGAGGGACTCGGCCACGCCTCGCTTCGGGGTGTCACCTTCGGTAGACAGCGATTCCGGCTGGGTGCCCTTGGGAGTCTTGAGGCTGTCACCCTGCAGGAGCTCTTGGACCTGGTCTTCGACCGGCCGGCCGTCGAATTCACCCCCGACCATTCCACTGGCGGCGCTGTCGGTCTTCTTGTCACCCGACTCGCCACCGAGCGTCTGTACGCCGCCCTGGACGAAGAACAGGCTCATGCCCAGCGCTGCGGCACCGAACACCGCGCCGAGGGCAGCGATCCGGCGGCGCCGGGTCTTGGGGCGGCCCGGACCGGTGGCGGCGCGAGGACGGCCGGCAGGACGGTCGGCGGCGACAGGTGTCGCGCTGGGGTGGGTATCAGGGTGGGCGCTCGCTGTTTCACGTGAAACATGCGCGTCGACGTCCAGCGTGGTGGCGTTCAGGAGCGCTTCGGCAGCCAGGGCGGCGTCGATGCGGCCGGCGATCTCGGCCGGCATCCGCGGCGGCCCGGGAAGGGTGCCGAGGAGCCCCCGGATCTCCTCCAGAGAGGTCCGTACGTCCGCGCACAACGAGCAGCCGTCGAGGTGCCGGCGGAGGGCTGCGGTGCGGGAGGGTGAGAGCAGCCCCTCGGTGAGGTCGGAGATCTCCGAGACGTCCGGGTGCTGGGTTGTGTCGGCCCTGCCGGTCGTGGAAGTCACGCGCGCCCACCTCCGCCCTTCACAGCAGCCGGACCATTCGATCCGTTATCCGTTGGCCCCGACACCGGTGGGACGGATGTCCCCGGCGTCCGGTTCCTTCCCCGGTCAGGGGCTTCGTTACCCCCTGTATCGGCGCGCAGATGGATGAGCATCGGCAGCAGCCGGGCCCGCCCGCGTGCACAGCGGCTCTTCACCGTTCCGGTGGGGACATCCAGGATGCGGGCGGCCTCCGCCACGGGGTAGCCCTGCATGTCGACCAGCACGAGGGCGGCCCGCTGGTCCTCGGGGAGCTTGGCGAGGGCTGCCAGCAGCTCACGGTGGAGGTCCTGGCGCTCGACGGGGGCCTCGGCGGACTCGGCGGGTTCGAGGAGCTGCTCGAAGCGCGCCGGGTCGTCCATGGGCGAGGTCTTGCGGGAGGCGGTCTTGCGGGCGCGGTCGAGACAGGCGTTCACCGTGATGCGGTGGAGCCAGGTCGTGACCGCCGACTGACCGCGGAAGGTATGCGCGGCCCGGAACGCCGAGACGAGGGCGTCCTGGACGGCGTCAGCGGCCTCCTCGCGGTCTCCCAGCGTCCGCAGGGCCACCGCCCACAGCCGATCGCGGTGACGCCGCACAAGCTCACCGAAGGCGTCGGGATCGCCGGCGACATGGCGCGCCAGGAGATCCTGGTCGCTGATGCCGCTACCTATGGCTTCGTCCAACGGTGAGCCCCCTCCCCCATGCCGTCAGCTGGTGATCTTGATGTCCGTGACCTTGCCGCGGTAACCGCCCCCGCTGCTGGGCAGGTCGGTCAGCCAGACGAGAACGTAGCGCGTCTTCACGGGCTTGTCGGCCGTGAGTGCGACCTGCGTACCGGAGCCCGAGGCCAGGGTGGTGTAGGCGCCGGCCGATGCGGGCTGGGACGAGGCACTCTCGGGCGCCGTCCGCAGCTGCACCGAGGTGGTGCCCTGGAAGGTGACCTCGACCTTGGAGACCTGCTGGACCGAGCCGAGGTCCAGAACGAGACCCACGCCCTCCTTCAGCCTGCCGAAGTTCGAGTACCCGTAGTAGATGGACGTCTGCCACGAGGTGGAGGGGTTGCCGTCGTAGGCATTCCCTATCTCCGAGGGAGTCTCGGCGCCGTCGCCCTCCGGGTCGAAGTCGTGAGCGCCGACGATCGCGACGGGCTTGCCCGTTGTCGGCTGCTTCTTGTCCTCGGTGTCCTGCGGCTGGGTGGTCCGCGGGGTCTCGGTGGTCTTGTCCTGGTCGAGCAGCCGGTCGGCGATCTGCCAGCTGCCCAGGCCCAGGGCGGCGATGAGGAGCGCCGACACGGCCCACTTCAGGGCCCTGCCGGTACGGCTCTCCAGCGGGGCCGGAGGTGCCATCACGGGCTGGGTGACCCCGACGCCCGGCCGCTGCTGCGGACGGCCGTAGGTGCCCTGCTGGTAGGTGGTGCGCTGGTACTCGGGCGGGGTGGGGAACTCGGGCTCCGGCGGGCGGATGCGGGGCATCGCCGCCACGGCCTTGGCGAGCTCGTCCGGGGTGGTGCAGGGCGGCTCCTGGCGCGAGGCGGTGGCGCCGTCGTTGGCCAGGGCGCGCATGGCGATCTCGGAGAGGCCGCGGTGGACGCCGGCCCTCACCTGGTCGGGAGGGAGCAGCCCCACGCCCTTGGGGAGCCCGGAGAGGCCATAGGCATCGCTGTCGTACGGCCAGCGCTGGGTCAGCGCCGCGTACAGCAGGGCGCCGATCGCCTCGGTGTCGGTGCGCTGGGGGCGCTCGGCGCTGATGCCGCGCAGCGCGGCGTTCACGGCGAGGCCGCGGATCCGGTACTGGCCGGTGGAACTGCGCAGCACGGCGCTCGGGGTGAGACGCAGGTGAGCGAGGCCCTCACGGTGGGCGGCTGCCATCGCCTGAGAGACCTGGCTGACGAGCTGATAGGCGTCGTGCGGCTCCAGCGGGCCCGCGGCGAGCAGCGTCGTCAGCTCGGTGGAGTCGGGAAGCCACTCGTGCACGACGTACACGAGGTCGTTCTCCTCGACGGCGTCGAGGACCTGGATGAACCGGGGGTCGCCGAGCAGCGCCGAGGAACGGGCCGCGGCCAGGACCGAACGCGCCCGGGGGTGGTCGGCCGGCAGCAGATGGACTCCGACGGCACGTCGCAGTTTCTCGTCGACGGCGCGCCAACTGCTGAAACCGTCCAGACGAGTGACGCACTCCTCCAGGCGGTAACGCCTGGCCAATTTGTGCCCGCTGTGCAGTTCGGGTGTCTCGATGGAGGGCTGTTCGCCGTTCTGCCGGTTACCGGCCTTGTCCTCTGCGACCTCGGCGGACTTCTCCGCCGTGTCCTGCGCTTCCGCCACCCCGTCGGTCGCGGCCTCCGCCTTGGCGGTCAGCGGGTCGTCACCGCTGTTGTCGGCCACGTCGACGGCAGCCGTGCTACGTTCCGCCACCGTCGTTCCTGCCTCCCCATCCGTTGCGCCACATCCAACAGCCATGCCAATTGTGCCCACAGTCGGCCGCTCTGCACGACACGCGGCGGCCGACGATGGTTGTGCGGGACCGGTTTCGTTATCGTCCCAGGCGCCCACGGACCATACCGACCAGGGAGTTCAGCTCCGCGATCCGCATCCGCTTGGCCGCCACGAAGAAGATGCCGAGCAGTACCACGCCGCCGACGAGCAGGGCCACGAGGGAGCCGAGAGCGCCGTCCCCGACGAGCTTCAGGAGACCGAAGCCCACCGCGCCGGCCACGATCGCTGCGGGCAGCGAGGCCAGGCAGAGACGGGCGTAGGTGCGCATGACGTGGGCGCCGTCCAGGTCGCCGCCCAGCCGGTTGCGCAGGCGACGCCAGGCGACGCCGACGCCGACCGCGTAGGCCAGGCCGTACGAGGCCGCCATGCCGACGACGGCCCATCGGGCGGGAAGCACGAAGTAACAGGCCGCCGAGGCAGCCGCGTTGACGGCGGCGACGATGACCGTGTTGTAGAACGGCGTCCGGGTGTCCTCGTAGGCGTAGAAGCCGCGCAGGACGACGTACTGGACCGAGTACGGGATGAGGCCGAGTCCGAAGGCCATCAGGATGAAGCCCATGCCCTGAGCCGCCTGGATGCCGCTGGAGGCGTAGAGCAGGGTGCTCATCGGGACGCCCAGAGCGAGGAACGCGAAGGCGACCGGGACGATCGCGACGGCGGAGTTGCGCAGGCCCTGCGAGATGTCGTCGCGCACGGCGCCGGGGTCGTCGTCGTGGGCCGCGCGGGAGATACGCGGCAGCAGTGCCGCCATGACCGAGACGGTGATGATGGCCTGCGGCATGCCCCAGATCAGCTGGGCGTTGGAGTACGCGAGGAAGCCGGCACCGTCCCTGCCGGACTCCTCGCCGGCGGCGGTGGCGAGCTGGGTCACGACCAGCACACCGGCCTGGTTGGCCAGCACGAACAGCACGGTCCACTTGGCCAGTTTGACGGTCTTGCCGAGGCCGTGGCCCTTCCAGTCGAAGCGCGGGCGGAAGCGGAAGCCCGTCTCGCGGAGGTAGGGAATCATCGCCAGCGCCTGGACGACGAGGCCGAGCAGGGTGCCGATGCCGAGCAGCCGGATGCCGTCGTCCGGGATGGTCTGGACGCCCATGTGGGACTCGCCGGACGTGCCGTACACCCAGATGAACAGGCCGAACGTGACGATCATGACGATGTTGTTGAGGACCGGGGTCCACATCATCGCGCCGAACTTGCCGCGGGCGTTCAGGATCTGACCCATCACCACATGCACGCCCATGAAGAAGATCGTGGGCAGGCAGTAGCGGGCGAAGGTGACGGCGACGCTGTTGGCCGCCGCGTCGTCGGCGATGGTGTTCGACATCAGCCGGATCAACAGCGGGGCCGCGAAGACGGCGACGACCACGATCGCGCCGAGCGCCACCATGACCAGCGTCAGCAGCCGGTTTGCGTAGGCCTCGCCGCCGTCCTCGTCGTTCTTCATCGAGCGGACCAGCTGCGGCACGAAGACCGAGTTGAGACCGCCACCGACCGTCAGGATGTAGATCATCGTCGGCAGGGTGTACGCGACGGTGAAGGTGTCACCGAGCAGTGCGGCGCCCAGCGCGCCGGTGATCACCAGGCTGCGGACGAAGCCGGTGAGACGGGAGACCAGCGTGCCGGCCGCCATCACGGCGCTCGACTTCAGCAGTCCGGCGGCACGACCGGGCTTCTTCGGGGCGGGGGCGGGCATCGGATTCGGCTCCGGAGCGGGCGGGGGCACCTGACCGGGGGTCTGCTGGTCCCGGTAGAGGTGCGCGAAGGCGTCCGGCTCGGGCTTCTCGTCGCCGGCCCGGGTCACCAGGTCGTCCACGCCGGTGAACTGGACCGTGCGGGCGTCGTCGCCGTACGGCAGATGACGCGAGGGGCCGTCCGGCTCGGGCGCCGGGGTCTGGGCCCAGACCCGGGGGTCCGGGGCATGCTGAGGAGCGGCCGGCTGCTGGTAGAGCGGCTGAGGCTCCTGGTAGGTACCCGGAGGGGGCGGAGGGTGGGCGGCGCGGTCGTACAGCGCCTCGTTCACCGGGTCCTGTGCCGACAGATCCTGAGCACGGTAGGGATCGTGGGTGTACGCGTCCTCGACATAGGGGTCCTGGGCGTACTGGTTCTGGGCGTAGGGGTCAGGGGCGGGCTGCTGCGGTGACGGAACCGGCCCCTGTCCGGGTCCCGGGGTCGCCGCGGGCGTGCCACCGGACGGCTCGGTGCCGCCCGCGCCCTGGCCGCGGTCACCGTCGTACGGCGCGTTCATGGTTACCCCACCTCATCGTCCCCGGCCGACCGGCCACGACATCGCTCAACGGTCCACTTTCTCACCCGCGCCCGACGGGTCGCCGCTTTCGGGACCGGTGTCCGGCGTCGGGTCACTCGGCTGCTCGGGATCGTCGTCCTCCGCGGCCTCCGCTTCGGCGTTCCTGGCCGCCGCGCGCTTGCGCTGGGTGTACATCCGCGCTCCCGCAAGGACCAGGAGCAGGACACCGCCGGCGATGACGAGCATCACGGTCGGAGTGATCTCGGAGACCTTCACCGTGAAGGTCATCGGCTGTCCGTACGGCGTGCCGTCCTCGGTGAACAGCTGGGCCGTCATCGGTACCGGGCCGTTGGCGTTGGCCGAGGCGGTGAACTTCACCGACTGGCTGTGCCCGCCGTCGATCCTGACCGGCAGTTCGGCGACGGCATCACCGCCGTTGAGCTTCAGCCGGGTCTTGTTGCCGGAGGTCAGCCGCAGAACCAAGTGGTCCACGCCCTGCAGCAGCTTGTTCTGGACGGTCACCGGAATGGTGGCGCTGCGGCCGGAGAGCGTGAGATCCGACTTGTCGATCAGCTGAACCCCCTTGGAGAGGCTCTTCAGGTACTGCTGCACCGTGATCCGGTAGAGCGACGCCGCGGGCGCCTGCCCGCGCCAGGACGTGGACATCTCGCGGCTGATCGCGTTGCCGAACGGGGTCACCACGCGGTCCGGCTGGGTCAGGATGACCTTGAAGTCGTCCAGCTCCCCACGGGTGTCCTGCATGTCACGGAAGGCCTGCACCGGCAGTTCCTGCTTGCGCAGCTTCTGGGGGTAGCGGGAGGCGCTGGGCACCTTGGTGCTCGCGTCCGGGTCCGGCTTCACCGCGGAGGCCGCGATCAGGTCCAGGGACTGCGTCCACCGCTGGGCCGACAGGCCGCGCAGCGCGACGGCCATGGTCTGCGCCTGGGCCGTGGTCGGCATCCGCTGCGGCGCGACCACGATGCTGCGCTGCTGGTCGGGCTGTTCCAGGGTCACCGCGAGCGACTGGGCCAGGAACTCCTGGATGGCGAGCGTCGAGTTCCCGGCGGGGAGCATGTCGCCCTCGAACGCCGTCGACAGATACGCGTCGCTGACGACGGCGGTGGTGCCGCCGCCGATGGGCCGCGCCGCCGTCGGGGTGTACGGAAGGTCGTCCTGGAAGCTGTCCGATCGGGCGATGACCTTGCGGGCACCGGCCGAGGTCGCGACATCCATGATCGAGGGGTCGACGGCTCCGTCGACGGGCCAGGAGAAGTCGGTGGACGGCTTCACATGGAGGATGGTCTCCACGGTCGTCCCGGCCAGTTCCGTCGCGGGCTGAAGATGGCTCAGGGAGCCGGGGACGTCCTTGCCCCGGTGGGCGAGCGAGGCGATGTCCGGGTCGGCGAACGGCAGGGCGACGACCTTGCGTCCCACCACCGCCTTCTCCAGCGCGCCCAGCCACCGCTCGGCGACGGCCTGGTTCCTGCCGGGCACGGTGTCCGTCCCGCTCTTGACTCGATAGCTCCTCGTCATGGCGTCGACGGTGGCCAGCAGGTCCGGGTCGATCACCCAGGTGACGGGAAGCTCCCTGCCCAGCGTGACCATGTGGTCCAGGCGCCCGCCCGGAGCGAGCTCCGCGGCCAGCTCGTCGTTCTCGAAGACAGGCGTCTGCTGGTCGTCCGTGCCGGTCTCCGCCGACACATGGGCCGAGGAGATCAGCGGCCAGAGGTAGGTGAGCTGTGTCTTCTTCTCCGTCGCCTCGGGCTGGTACGGCAGGAAGGTCCGTTCGATCCCGAGGACCTGCTCCCCTGCCTGGGCGGTCTGCCCCGTGAGGGAGACGCCCAGCTGGTAGACGCCCCCGTCCTCGAGCCCGAGCTTGTCCACCGGTACGGAGAGCTTGAACTCCGTGCTCAGTCCGGCTGCCAGCCGGGGGATCGCGACCTTGTAGCCGCCCCCCAGGGGCGCGGGGTCGCTGTCCGGGAGGAAGCCGGTACGGCCCGAGACGGCGTCGATCTGACTCCGGCTCGTCATCCGGGGGCCGACCCTGACGTCCACCGTGGCATCGGTGACCGTCTGCTTGCTCTGGTTGGTCACCGTTCCGGAGACGGTGAGCGTGTCACCCTCCATCGGCGCGCTCGGGGTGAGCGTGTCGAGAGACACATCGACGGTTCGGGAGCCGGTGCCGGTATCCGCCGCTGCCGCCGTCGGTGAGACGCCGTGCAGCAGGCCGGCGAGCAGGGGCGCCCCGGCGAGGAGGGACGCCGTGCGCCGCAGCCAACGACGGGCAGGTGAGGGATGGGTCCCCTGGATGTCTGCCGCCTCGGCCACGCGCTCGCCCGTCCTCGTCGTATCAGTGGTGTCGGTGGTTCCCCGTTGCTGTGTCCACGCATGGTAACGAGGCACGCTGTGGCCAAGTGCCGGGGACTGCTCCAGCTGATCGGGCGAGTGGGCCGGCCTGGGGAAAACGAGGACGCTGCCGTGGGCCCGGGCACGTACCCTTTTCTGTTGTGCCGAACGCCAACGAAGACAACCCGACTGCACTGAGCCAGGTGCAACGCCGCGCGGTCAGTGAACTACTGCGCGTATCCCCTGTCGCCGACGACCTCGCCGTCCGTTTCCAGGACGCAGGGTTCAGCCTCGCGCTGGTCGGCGGCTCGGTACGGGACGCGTTGCTCGGCCGGCTCGGTAACGACCTCGACTTCACCACCGACGCCCGCCCCGAGGACGTACTCAAGATCGTCCGCCCGTGGGCCGACGCGGTCTGGGAGGTCGGGATCGCCTTCGGCACGGTCGGTTGCCAGAAGAGCGGCTACCAGATCGAGGTGACGACGTACCGCTCCGAGGCGTACGACCGGACCTCACGCAAGCCCGAGGTGTCCTACGGCGACTCCATCGAGGAGGACCTCGTCCGGCGTGACTTCACGGTCAACGCCATGGCCGTCGCCCTCCCGGAGAAGGAGTTCATCGACCCGCACGGCGGTCTCGACGACCTCGCCGAGCGGGTGCTGCGGACGCCCGGAACGCCGGAGGAGTCCTTCTCCGACGACCCGCTGCGCATGATGCGCGCCGCTCGTTTCGCCGCCCAGCTCGACTTCGAGGTGGCCCCCGAGGTCGTCACGGCGATGACGGACATGGCCGGCCGCCTGGAGATCGTCTCCGCCGAGCGGGTCCGTGAGGAGTTCAACAAGCTGCTGCTCTCCGCCCACCCCCGGAAGGGCCTCGGTCTGCTGGTCGGCACCGGCCTTGCCGATCGTGTCCTGCCCGAGCTGCCGGCCCTGCGGCTCGAAAGTGACGAGCACCATCGGCACAAGGATGTCTACGAGCACTCCCTGACCGTCCTGGACCAGGCGATCGACCTGGAGGAGAACGGGCCCGATCTCGTGCTGAGGCTGGCGGCCCTGCTGCACGACATCGGCAAGCCGCGGACCCGCCGCTTCGAGAAGGACGGTCGGGTCTCGTTCCACCACCACGAGGTGGTCGGCGCGAAGATGACCAAGAAGCGCATGACGGCGCTGAAGTACTCCAACGAGATGATCAAGGACGTCTCGCGCCTGGTGGAGCTGCATCTCCGCTTCCATGGATATGGGACCGGCGAATGGACCGACTCGGCGGTGCGCCGCTATGTGCGCGATGCCGGCCCGCTGCTCTCGCGGCTGCACAAGCTGACCCGCTCGGACTGCACGACGCGGAACAAGCGCAAGGCCGGGGCTCTCTCGCGCGCCTATGACGGTCTGGAGGAGCGGATCGCGCAGCTCCAGGAGCAGGAGGAGCTGGACGCGATCCGGCCCGACCTGGACGGCAACCAGATCCAGGAGATCCTTGGCATCCGGCCGGGGCCGGCCGTCGGGCAGGCGTACAAGTTCCTGCTGGAGCTGCGCCTGGAGAACGGCCCGATGGAGCACGAGGCGGCTGTCGCGGCGCTCAAGGAGTGGTGGGCGGCTCAGGGCTGAGCCGGATCCGTCGATGTTTCACGTGAAACATCGACGGCATGGAGAGCGAGAGGGGTGATGTTTCACGTGAAACATCACCCCTCCTTCCGTCCGCGCACCAGCATCAGTGCGATCGAGGCGTAGAGAACGGCGACCAGGACGACGAGCGGGGCGGAGCGGCCGTCCGGTGGGAGCATCAGCGCCGCGACAGCGGCGGCGCCGACGAACGCCACGTTGAAGAGGACGTCGTAGAGGGCGAAGACCCGCCCGCGGTAGGCATCGTCCACGGACGTCTGCACGACGGTGTCCGTCGCGATCTTGACTCCCTGGGTGGTGAGCCCCAGGACGAAGGCCGCGATCAGGAGAGGGGTCTGTGCGAAGGGCAGCCCCAGGGCGAGCTCCAGGACAGCGGCGGAACCCGCGCACACGGCCATCCAGCCAAAGACGCCGAAGCGCCCGATCGCCCAGGGGGAGACGACGGCGGCTGTGAAGAAGCCCGCTCCGGAGATACCGACGGCCAGCCCCAGGAGCGCGAGTCCTTCCGACTCCGTGGAGCTCCAGGCGTAGCGGCAGAGCATCAGCACGGTCACTGTCAGCGCGCCGTAGCAGAAGCGCATCAGGCTCACCGCGGCCAGAGCGCGGACCGCGGGCCGCCGCTCGGCCAGATGGCGCAGCCCGCTGACGAGGCCGCGGGCCGTCGAGGCCAGTGCGGCGCGCAGCCGGGGCTGGATCACGTCCGGGTCGGGGCCGAGGAGCTCTCGGGGCATCCGCAAGGAGGAGAGGGCGGAGCAAAGATAGAGGAGGGCGCCCAGCGCCACGATCGCCGCGTCGGAGTCCTCGGAGATCAGTCGCACGCCGAAGGCCAGTCCTCCGCCCACCGTCGCGGCCACGGTGCCGGCGGTCGGCGAGAGGGAATTGGCCACGACCAGCCGGTCGGCGTCGACGACCCGGGGCAGCGCGGCCGAGAGGCCCGCGAGGACGAAGCGGTTGACCGCGGTCACCGAGAGGGCGGAGGCGTAAAAGAGCCAGTCGGGCACCGAGATCAGCATCAGCACCGCCGTGCCGCAGGCGAGGAGCGTCCGCAGCAGATTCCCGTAGAGGAACACCTGGCGTCGCTGCCAGCGGTCCAGGAGGACCCCGGCGAACGGGCCGACGAGGGAGTACGGGAGCAGGAGCACGGCCATGGCGGAGGCGATGGCGGCAGGGGAAGTCTCCTTCTCGGGGGAGAAGACGACGTACGTGGCCAGCGCCACCTGGTAGACCCCGTCGGCGCACTGGGAGAGCAGGCGGACGGCGAGGAGCCGGCGGAAGTTCGTCAGGCGCAGGAGTACGCGCAGATCACGTACGACAGGCATGGCAGCAAGACTCACATACGAAGAGGGCCCCCGGGCGGAAGACCGGGGACCCTCGATCGACGAACTCGATCAGCGCTTAGCGCTCGACCTCGCCCTTGATGAACTTCTCGACGTTGGCGAGGGCCTCGTCGTCGAAGTACTGCACCGGCGGGGACTTCATGAAGTACGAGGACGCGGAGAGGATCGGGCCACCGATGCCGCGGTCCTTGGCGATCTTCGCGGCGCGCAGGGCGTCGATGATGACACCGGCCGAGTTCGGGGAGTCCCACACCTCGAGCTTGTACTCCAGGTTCAGCGGAACGTCACCGAAGGCGCGACCCTCCAGGCGGACGTACGCCCACTTGCGGTCGTCCAGCCAGGCCACGTAGTCCGACGGACCGATGTGGACGTTCTTCTCGCCCAGCTCGCGGTCCGGGATCTGCGAGGTGACGGCCTGCGTCTTCGAGATCTTCTTCGACTCGAGGCGGTCGCGCTCGAGCATGTTCTTGAAGTCCATGTTGCCGCCGACGTTGAGCTGCATGGTGCGCTCAAGACGGACACCGCGGTCCTCGAACAGCTTCGCCATCACGCGGTGCGTGATGGTCGCGCCGACCTGGGACTTGATGTCGTCACCGACGATCGGGACCCCGGCCTCGGTGAACTTGTCCGCCCACTCCTTGGTGCCGGCGATGAAGACCGGGAGAGCGTTGACGAACGCGACCTTGGCGTCGATGGCGCACTGCGCGTAGAACTTCGCGGCGTCCTCGGAGCCCACGGGCAGGTAGCAGACGAGCACGTCGACCTGCTTGTCCTTGAGGACCTGGACGACGTCCACGGGAGCCTCGGCGGACTCCTCGATGGTCATGCGGTAGTACTTGCCGAGGCCGTCGAGGGTGTGGCCGCGCTGGACCGTGACGCCCTTGTTCGGGACGTCGCAGATCTTGATGGTGTTGTTCTCGCTGGCGCCGATGGCGTCGGAGAGGTCGAGGCCGACCTTCTTCGCGTCGACGTCGAAGGCGGCGACGAACTCGACGTCACCGACGTGGTAGTCGCCGAACTGGACGTGCATCAGGCCGGGCACCTTGGTCGCCGGGTCGGCGTCCTTGTAGTACTCGACGCCCTGCACCAGCGAGGCGGCGCAGTTGCCCACGCCGACGATGGCTACGCGAACCGAACCCATTCCGGTTGCTCCCTGTGTGATCGTGGAAGCCCTGCGGCTGCAGGGTTTCACTTGGCGGTGTCGTCGGACGGATCCGGCCGGGTACTGCCCCCGTGCCGGGGCAGGCCGCCCGTTTCTCCAGAATCGTTGTCATGCCGAGCGGCGCCCTCAGGGGCGTCGGGGCCGGATCGCTGATCCCGCCCCGCCCGCTCGCTCTCGATGAGCTCGTTCAGCCAGCGCACTTCGCGCTCCACGGACTCCATGCCGTGGCGCTGCAGCTCAAGCGTGTAGTCGTCGAGGCGCTCGCGCGTCCGGGCCAGAGAGGCGCGCATCTTCTCCAGGCGCTCCTCCAGCCGACTGCGGCGGCCTTCCAGTACCCGCATCCGCACCTCGCGCTCGGTCTGACCGAAGAAGGCGAAGCGGGCGGCGAAGTGTTCGTCCTCCCAGGTGTCCGGGCCGGTGTGGGAGAGGAGCTCTTCGAAGTGCTCCTTACCTTCGGCCGTCAACCGGTAGACGATCTTGGCGCGGCGCCCTGCGAGTGAAGCGGCGAGAGCGTCCTCAGGGGCGCTTCCCGGCTCCTCGATCAACCAGCCGTTGGCGACCAGCGTCTTGAGGCAGGGATAGAGGGTCCCGTAGCTGAAAGCCCGGAAGATGCCCAGCGAGGTATTGAGCCGCTTCCGCAGCTCGTACCCGTGCATCGGGGCTTCACGAAGCAGGCCGAGGACGGCGAACTCGAGGATTCCCGAGCGTCTGCTCATCCGCCTCCTCCTCCGTCTCCAGGGCCCCTTATGCCGCACTGATGTATCGACTCGATACATCATGACGATAGAACGGCCACTCTCCTGCGACAAGTGGGGCTGCAGTGACCGGCGTCACATCGTCAATTCACAGCAATTGACTTGCCTGATTTGGGGTGAAGTTCGCCCCTAGGCAGGTTTTGACCGTGCGTAGTCTGTGCGGCATGCAGAGCACCGGGAACCGAGCGACGCCGCAGGGCGTCAGTGCTGCGGGTGACCGGCTGCGGTACGGAGGAGTCTTCGATGAGGCTCGGCCGTCCGCATTTCGGGGGGACCGGAACTCAACTGCCGCTTCCAGGCGTACACGCCTGCCCGAGGAGTAGTCGTTCGATGAGCGAGCACCGTCGCAAGATGCCGCAGTCGCAGCCGCCGAGTGGCGGTCGCGCGGCGGCCCGGCGCGCTGCCCAGCAGCCCATGGGCCGCAGGTCGGCCCAGGCGCGGGATGTCGGTACGGGATCCCCTTCGTCCGGGTACGAAGAGGAGCGACCCTACGGAGGTCGGGCCGAGGCCCGTCGCGCGGCGCAGCGCGGCGGCAGCCGTCGGCGAGCCCCTGACGGAGGCGGCGGCCCCGGCGGCCCCGGTGGCGGCCGGCGCGGTGGCGGTGGCGGCGGCCAGGGAGGTCCCGGCCGCGGCCGCGGTGGTGGCCGTCCGCCGGGCAAGAAGAGGCTCATCGACTACCCGCGGTACGGCAAGTACGGCTGGCGCCGCTGGGTGCCCTCGTGGAAGCTCGTCACCGGGCTCTTCCTCGCCTTCATCGGCAGCCTGATGGGCGCGGCGACGATCGCGTACTCCCAGGTGACGATCCCCAAGGAGGACGAGGCCGCCAAGGCGCAGAACAACGTCTACTACTGGGCCGACGGCACGCAGATGGCCGCGACCGGTGGTGAGGTCAACCGCCAGATCATCGGGATCGGTCAGATCCCCATGGACATGCAGAACGCGGTGATCGCGGCCGAGAACAAGACGTTCCGCGAGGACTCCGGCATCGACCCGATGGGTATCGCGCGAGCCGTGTGGAACATGGCCAAGGGCGAGGACACCCAGGGTGGCTCGACCATCACCCAGCAGTACGTGAAGAACAACATCCTCGCCGACCAGTCGCAGACGCTGACCCGGAAGGTGAAGGAACTCTTCATCTCCATAAAGGTCGGCGCCGAGATGGACAAGCCCGACATCATGGCGGGCTACCTGAACACCGCGTACTACGGCCGCGGCGCCTACGGCATCCAGGCCGCGGCCCGTACGTACTACGGCAAGGACGCGGGCAAGCTCAACGCCAGCGAGTCCGCCTTCCTCGCCTCGCTCCTCAAGGGCGCGACGTACTACGACCCCGCGGGCTCGCCCGAGATCGACACGAAGGCGACCGCGTCCGAGAACACCCGGCGGGCCACGATCCGGTGGAACGCGATCCTCGACGCGATGGTCGAGCAGAAGCACCTCGACGCCGCCGAGCGGGCGAAGTACGACAAGTTCCCGATGCCGTTGGAGCCCAAGAAGAACGCGGCGCTGTCGGGACAGACCGGCTACCTGGTGAGCCTCGCCAAGGCGTACTTCATCAACAACAACGACAAGGGCTACGACGCGGAGGATCTCGCCCGCGGTGGCTTCGAGATCCACACGACCTTCGACAAGAAGAAGGTCAACGCTCTGGAGAAGTCCGTCCAGAAGATCTACAAGGAATACATCGACCCGAAGAAGCGCCCGAAGACGGACACCCATGTCCAGTTCGGCGGTGCCTCGGTGGACCCGAGCACCGGGGCGATCGTCGCCATCTACGGCGGCACGGACGCGACCAAGCACTTCACCAACAACGCGGACCAGACCGGTGCGCAGGTCGGATCGACCTTCAAGCCCTTCGTGCTGGCCGCGGCGATGCGGGACGGCGTGCGCGACCCCAAGGGGGACAGCGTCCAGGACGCCTCCACCCGCACCCTCGTCGATCCGGACAAGAGCCGGTACAGCGGCAAGAACGAGCTGAAGATCAAGAATTACGACGGCTCGATCTGGCGCAACGAGAAGGGCGAGGAGTGGCTGCAGGTCAATGACGACGACGCCGACTACGGCCCCATCAGCCTGCGCTACGCGATGGTCAGGTCGGCCAACTCGCCGTACGTGCAGCTCGGCATGGACGTCGGTATCGACAAGGTCCGGCAGGCTGCCATCGACGCCGGTCTGCTGGACGGCTCGCTCGTGAAGTCGAACGTGCCGTCGTTCTCCCTCGGTATCTCCGACCCGAGCGCGATCCGCATGGCCGGCTCGTACGCGACGTTCGCCAACAACGGCGAGCGCAACGACCCGTACTCCGTCACCAAGGTGGTGGAGAAGGGTGTGGAGATCTACAAGCACGAGGCGGCGCCCAAGCGGGCCTTCTCCACGGCCGTCGCCAGCAACGTCACGGACGTCCTCCGGGACGTGGTCGAGCACCCGAAGGGCACCGGTAGGAAGGCCGCCATCGAGGGCCGCGAGGTGGCCGGCAAGACGGGTACCACCGACGGCAACAACTCCGCGTGGTTCGTGGGGTACACCCCCCAGCTGTCGACCGCGATCGACATGTACCGCTTCGACGACAACGCGAAGAACACGAGCCGCAAGTTCGAGTCCATGTACGGCACCGGTGATCAGCCGAAGATCCACGGTTCGTCGTTCCCGTCCCGTATCTGGAACGACTACATGACCACCGCCCTCGACGGTGCGAAGGTCATTCCCTTCCCGGAGCCCGAGGACCTGGACGCCGAGGCCGTCTTCGGCGGCGGTGCCTCCAGCCCGACTCCCACGCCGACGCAGACGCCGTCGTCGACCCCGTCGTCCACCCCCTCTTCGACGCCTTCCTCCACGCCCAGCGGGACGCCGGGCAAGCCGGGCAAGACCTGTGGTGTGTGGGACTGGAACTGCAACACCGACGGTGGCCAGGACGGTGGTGCCACTTCGGGCAACGACAGCGGCGGGGCCTCCGACGGCGGTGTGACCTCGACGCCGACGACACCCACGCCGACAGCCACCGACGCCAGCGGTGGGGGCAAACCCAACGGTGGAACAGGCTGGCTGAGCGGCGGCTGACCCGCCCACCGGGCTCCGCCTGGCACGGTCCCGAGGGCCGCCGTACCCGACACGTACCCCACGTACGACGCCGGGTACGGCGGCCCTCCCCGTTTCCCGGGAGGCGTACGGCAGGATGTCCCCCATGCCGAGCCTCCACAAGACGAGTCCGCATCAGGACCGGCCACAGGACCCGCCGGTGGTGTGCCCCACCCGCCGCGACGAGGTCGCCGCGGCGGGCAGCGAACTGATCGGCGGGCCGATCGGCCGCCGGGCGCTGCTCGGTACCGGCCCCCTCACCCCGGTGGGGGTGATCGCACTGGTGGCCATCGGGATGTTTGCCCTCGGGATGGTGCAGAAGATCCCGTGCTACGACTGGGCCTGGTTCCGGGGCACCACGTCCCAGTACACCCACGCCTGCTACTCCGACATCCCGCACCTCTTCGCCGGGCGCGGGTTCGCCGACGGCATGGTGCCGTACTTCGACCGCCTGAGCGGCGACATAGAGTTCCTGGAGTACCCGGTCCTGACCGGTCTGTTCATGCAGGTCGCGGCGTGGCTCACGCCCGGTGGCAGCGATCTGATGCAGCGTGAGCAGACCTACTGGATGGTCAACGCGGCCATGCTGCTGGCCTGCGCCGCCGTCATGGCCGTCTGTGTCGCGCGCACCCACCGCCGCCGGCCCTGGGACGGGTTGCTCGTCGCCCTGGCCCCCGCGTTCGCGCTCACCGCCACCGTGAACTGGGATCTGCTGGCCGTCGCGCTGACCTCCGCCGCCGTGCTGATGTGGTCGCGCAGCCGCCCGCTCGCGTTCGGCATCCTGATCGGCCTGGCGACCGCTGCCAAGCTCTACCCGGTCCTGCTCCTCGGTCCGCTGCTGCTGCTGTGCTGGCGGGCCGGGCGGTGGCGGGAGTACGGGGCGGCGCTGCTCGGCGCGGCGGGCGCCTGGCTCGTGGTGAATCTGCCGATCATGCTGCTCGCGCCCGAGGGGTGGAAGCAGTTCTACACCTTCAGCACCGAGCGGAACATCGACTTCGGTTCGGTCTGGCTGCTGATCAGCCAGCGCACCGGCGAGCCGATCGCGCCGGACACGGCGAACACCTTCGCGATACTGCTGATGTTCCTCGCCTGCGTGGGCCTCGGTTTCCTGACGCTCACGGCGCCCCGCCGGCCCCGCTTCGTCCAGCTCGCGTTCCTGGTCGTGGCCGCGTTCGTGCTGACCAACAAGGTGTACTCGCCGCAGTACGTCCTGTGGCTCATCCCCCTCGCCGCGCTGGCCCGGCCGAAGTGGCGCGACTTCCTGATCTGGCAGGCCTGCGAGGTCATGTACTTCCTGGGCATCTGGATGTACCTGGCCTTCACCATGAGCGGCAACAAGCAGGGGCTTCCGACGGACGGCTACCACTTCGTGGTCGTGCTGCACCTGCTGGGCACGCTGTACCTGTGCGCCGTGATCGTGCGGGACATCCTGGCGCCCGAACGGGACGTGGTGCGGCAGGACGGCTCGGACGACCCCTCAGGGGGCGTCCTGGACGGCGCGGAGGACGTGTTCGTACGGGGCAGGGCCGCGCACCCGGCCCGGCACGCGGCCATGGCCGCCGCGGAGGGGCCACGGGTGGACTGGGGAGTCCCGCGGGAGTAGCGCGAGACTCCCGGCGGCTCAGCGCTCGACGAGGCGGTCGAACTGCGTGGTGGTGTGCCGCAGGTGCGCCACCAGTTCGTCGCCGACCTTCGGCTCCTGGGCGTCGGCGGGGACGAACAGGATCGACACCTGCATGTGGGGCGGCTCGGCGAACCAGCGCTGCTTGCCGGCCCAGACGAACGGCGAAAGGTTCCGGTTGACGGTCGCCAGGCCGGCGCGGGCCACGCCCTTCGCACGCGGCATCACGCCGTGCATCGCCTTGGGGGCCTCCAGGCCCACCCCGTGCGACGTGCCGCCGGCGACGACCACCAGCCAGCCGTCGGAGGCGGCCTTCTGCTGGCGGTAGCCGAAGCGGTCGCCCTTGGCGACACGGGTGACGTCAAGCACGGCGCCGCGGTACTCGGTGGCCTCGTGGTCGCCCAGCCAGAGCCGGGTGCCGATCCGGGCGCGGAACCGGGTCTGCGGGAACTGCTGCTGGAGCCGGGCCTGCTCCTCGGCCCGCAGATGGCTCACGAACATGGTGTGGAGCGGCAGCCGGGCGGCCCGCAGCCGGTCCATCCAGGCGATGACCTCCTCGACCGCGTCGGTGCCGTCCGTGCGGTCCAGGGGCAGGTGGAGGGCGAAGCCCTCCAGCCGCACGTCCTCGATGGCGGAGTGCAGCCGGCCGAGGTCCTCCTCGAGGATGCCGTGGCGCTTCATCGAGCTCATGCACTCGATGACGACGCGGGCGCCCACGAGGGCGTGCACGCCGTCCACGGAGGACACGGAGCGGATCACCCGGTCCGGCAGCGGCACCGGCTCCTCGCCCCGCCGGAACGGGGTCAGGACGAGCAGGTCGCCGCCGAACCAGTCCTTGATCTTCGCGGCCTCGTACGTGGTGCCGACGGCGAGCATGTCCGAGCCGAAGCGGGCCGCCTCGTCGGCGAGCCGCTCATGGCCGAAGCCGTAGCCGTTGCCCTTGCAGACCGGGATCAGTCCGGGGAACTGGTCGATCACGGTCTTCTGGTGCGCCCGCCAGCGAGCGGTGTCGACGTAGAGGGAGAGCGCCATGGCCGGCCCGGAACCTTTCTGATGGCTGCGGTGTATCAAAGGTATGTACGAGACCTACGAGATTACGTACGAGGTTACGGGCGAGACGCCGCAACCGTCAGCGGCGCGACATGTAGATGTCGAGCGCCTTGTGCAGGAGCTTGTTGAGCGGGAAGTCCCATTCGCCGACGTACTCCACCGCCTCGCCGCCCGTGCCCACCTTGAACTGGATCAGGCCGAAGAGGTGGTCGGTCTCGTCGAGCGAGTCCGAGATGCCCCGCAGGTCGTAGACGGTGGCGCCCATCGCGTAGGCGTCCCGCAGCATCCGCCACTGCATCGCGTTCGAGGGCCGGACCTCGCGGCCGATGTTGTCCGAGGCTCCGTAGGAGTACCAGACGTGGCCGCCGACCACGAGCATGGTGGCCGCGGACAGGTTCACCCCGTCATGGCGTGCGAAGTACAGCCGCATCCGGTTGGGGTCCTCGTTGTTGAGGACGGTCCACATGCGCTGGAAGTACGAGAGCGGGCGCGGGCGGAAGTGGTCGCGGACGGCCGTGATCTCGTAGAGCCGCTGCCACTCGGCGAGGTCCTCGTAGCCGCCCTGGACGACCTCGACGCCGGCCTTGTCGGCCTTCTTGATGTTGCGGCGCCACAGCTGGTTGAAGCCCTTGAGGACGTCGTCGAGGGAGCGGTTGGCGAGGGGCACCTGGAAGACGTAGCGGGGCTGGACGTCGCCGAAGCCGGCGCCGCCGTCCTCACCCTGCTGCCAGCCCATCTTCCGCAGCCGGTCGGCCACTTCGAAGGCGCGCGGCTCGATGTGCGTCGCCTCGACGTCCTTCAGGCGCTTCACGTCCGGGTCCTGGATACCGGACTTGATGGCGGCGGAGTCCCAGCGCCGGATGACGACCGGCGGGCCCATCTTCACGGAGAAGGCGCCCTGCTGCTTGAGATGCGCGAGCATCGGCTGCAGCCAGTCGTCGAGGTTGGGGGCGTACCAGTTGATGACCGGGCCCTCGGGCAGATAGGCCAGGTAGCGCTTGATCTTCGGAAGCTGGCGGTAGAGCACGAGGCCCGTACCGACGAGTTCGCCCGACTTGTCGAACCAACCCAGGTTCTCCGAGCGCCACTCGGTCTTCACATCCGCCCACGCCGGGACCTGGCAGTGGCTCGCCGCAGGCTGGCTCTGGATGAATGCCAGATGCTGCTCACGGCTGATGGTCCTCAGGGTCAGGCTCATGCGGGGCGCTCCTCGGCAGGTGTGTCCCCATCGGTACAGGGGCTCCGGCTCTCGCGCCGAAGCCTACTGCGACCGGGGAGCGCCCCGATTGTCGTGTGTCCCTTGGCCGGCGGCCGACCCCGGATGCCTCAGGCGAGGCCCCCGTAGAACATGCCGAGATAGAACCCCACCGCCGAGGCGCCGAGTCCGACGATCAAGGCGAAGCGTTCCCTCGTGGTCACCGAGATGAACTGTCCGAACGCGCCCGCCATGATGCCGATCAGCCCGGCCCATGAAGCCAGCACGTGCAGGTCGTGGAACTGCGCGGTGATGAACGAGAGGACTCCGAGGAAGAGCGTCACCCCGACCAGCGTGTCCTGGAGCGGGTGGGCCTTGCCGTCGGTGGCGAGAAGGGAATGTCCGGGGTCGGGTCGCATTGCCTGTGCCATGGAGCACCTCCTGGCGTGCCTGCCGGAAGGCGGCGCATCTTAGCGCCGCCGACTTCCGTTGTGTACAGATTGCGTCCCCCCACCACCGGATTTCAACCGGAAGCCGGTGTGCGGGTAGTCTGTACGGTCTGCACCGGTGTCTGCCCAGGTCCACCCAGGACCCCGACGGCCTCCTCGCTCGCCGAGGGGGATTGTCAGTGGCGGCCGATACCGTTGCTTACGCATCACGACCCTCCTGCCACGGAACGACCGTGGCCGCTGAGTCCAAAGGAGGTGGGTTCCACATGCGTCACTACGAGGTGATGGTCATCCTCGACCCCGATCTCGAGGAGCGCGCTGTCTCCCCGCTGATCGAGAACTTCCTCTCCGTCGTCCGTGAGGGCAACGGAAAGGTTGAGAAGGTCGACACCTGGGGCCGTCGTCGTCTCGCCTACGAGATCAAGAAGAAGCCCGAGGGCATCTACTCGGTCATCGACCTGCAGGCCGAGCCTGCGGTCGTCAAGGAGCTCGACCGCCAGATGAACCTGAACGAGTCGGTCCTCCGGACCAAGGTCCTCCGTCCCGAGACCCACTGAGCATCTAGCTCAGAGGTCATCGGGTTCGAGTAGCAGTAAGCAGCCAGAAGCAATCCCGCCGAGAGGTTCACCCAATGGCAGGCGAGACCGTCATCACGGTCGTCGGCAATCTTGTCGACGACCCCGAGCTGCGCTTCACCCCGTCCGGTGCGGCGGTCGCGAAGTTCCGTATCGCGTCCACCCCCCGCACCTTCGACCGTCAGACCAATGAGTGGAAGGACGGCGAGAGCCTGTTCCTGACCTGCTCGGTCTGGCGTCAGGCGGCGGAGAACGTCGCCGAGTCGCTCCAGCGAGGCATGCGCGTCGTCGTGCAGGGCCGGCTGAAGCAGCGGTCCTACGAGGACCGCGAGGGCGTCAAGCGCACGGTCTACGAGCTGGACGTCGAGGAAGTCGGCCCCAGCCTCAAGAACGCCACGGCCAAGGTCACGAAGACCACTGGTCGCGGTGGCCAGGGTGGCTACGGCGGCGGCGGCGGCCAGCAGGGCGGCGGCAGCTGGGGCGGAAGCTCCGGTGGTGGCCAGCAGGGTGGCGGCGGTGCTCCCGCCGACGACCCGTGGGCGACCAGCGCGCCGGCCGGTGGCGGCCAGCAGCAGGGCGGCGGAGGCGGCTGGGGTGGAAACTCCAGCGGCGGCTACTCGGACGAGCCCCCCTTCTAGGGCACTCCCCTCGAAGGCAGCTCGTACCCAAACTTCTTGATCACACAGGAGAAACACCATGGCGAAGCCGCCTGTGCGCAAGCCTAAGAAGAAGGTCTGCGCGTTCTGCAAGGACAAGACCGCGTACGTGGACTACAAGGACACGAACATGCTGCGGAAGTTCATTTCCGACCGCGGCAAGATCCGTGCCCGCCGCGTTACCGGCAACTGCACGCAGCACCAGCGTGACGTCGCCACGGCCGTCAAGAACAGCCGTGAGATGGCGCTGCTGCCCTACACGTCCACCGCGCGATAAGGGAAGGGTGACCGAAAAATGAAGATCATCCTGACCCACGAGGTCTCTGGCCTCGGTGCCGCCGGCGATGTCGTCGACGTCAAGGACGGTTACGCTCGCAACTACCTGGTCCCGCGTGGTTTCGCGATCCGCTGGACCAAGGGTGGCGAGAAGGACGTGGCGCAGATCCGCCGCGCCCGCAAGATCCACGAGATCGCGACCATCGAGCAGGCCAACGAGATCAAGGCCCAGCTCGAGGGCGTGAAGGTGCGTCTGGCCGTTCGCTCCGGCGACGCCGGCCGCCTCTTCGGCTCCGTGACCCCGGCCGACATCGCCACGGCGATCAAGTCCGCGGGTGGCCCCGACGTCGACAAGCGTCGCGTCGAGCTCGGTTCGCCGATCAAGACCCTGGGCTCGCACCAGGTGTCCGTGCGTCTGCACCCCGAGGTTGCCGCGAAGCTCGGCGTCGAGGTCGTCGCCGCGTAACGCTGCTCTCAGCAGTACGGAAGGGCCGCACCCCTCGGGGTGCGGCCCTTCCGCCGTTTCACGTGAAACACCTCACCGTGTGGCCCCTGTGACGATCCACCGGCCGGAGCGGGAGCGCAGCCAGAGCGTCAGCATCCGGACGGTCATCATGAGCGTCATCGCCCACCACAGGGCCGTCAGCCCACCGCCGAGGGCGGGTACCAGGAGCGCGACCGGGGCGAAGACGGCCAACGTGAGGAGCATCGCCCAGGCCAGGTAGGGGCCGTCGCCCGCGCCCATGAGGACGCCGTCGAGGACGAAGACCACTCCGGAGATCGGCTGGGACACCGCTACGACCAGAAGGGCCGGGAGCAGGGTGTCCTGGACCGTGGTGTCGCTGGTGAAGAGCGGGATGAAGAGCGGGCGGGCGATCACGATCAGGGCGCCCAGCACGATGCCGGAGACCACTCCCCACTGGACCATCCGCCGGCAGACCTGGCGTGCCCCTTCGGCGTCGTCCGCGCCGAGGTAGCGACCGATGATGGCCTGTCCCGCGATGGCGATCGCGTCGAGGGCGAAGGCCATCAGGCTCCACAGGGACAGGATGATCTGGTGGGCGGCGACCTCGGCGTCGCCGAGCCGGGCCGCGACGGCCGTGGCGATCAGCAGGACCGCGCGCAGGGAGAGCGTACGGACGAGGAGCGGGGCGCCCGCCTGGGCGCTGGCGCGTATGCCGGCCGCGTCCGGACGCAGGGAGGCGCCGTGGCGCCTGGCGCCCCGGACGACCACGACGAGGTAGGCGGCGGCCATGCCGCACTGGGCCATCACCGTGCCCCACGCGGAGCCGGCGATGCCCATGCCTGCGCCGTACACCAGGCCCACGTTGAGGAGTGCGTTGGCCGCGAAGCCGCCGATGGCCACGTACAGCGGTGTACGGGTGTCCTGGAGGCCGCGCAGGACACCGGTGGCGGCCAGGACGACGAGCATCGCGGGGATGCCGAGGCTGGATATGCGCAGATAGGTGATGGCGTACGGGGCGGCGGTGTCGGAGGCGCCGAAGACGTCGACCAGCCAGGGGGCGGCCGGCAGCGTGAGGGCGACGACGGCTCCACCCAGGAGGAGCGCGAGCCAGATGCCGTCCATGCCCTGTCGGATGGCGGCCTGGAGGTCGCCGGCTCCTACGCGGCGGGCGACCGCGGCCGTCGTGGCGTACGCGAGGAAGACGAAGACGCTGACGGCGGTGGCGAGCAGGGCCGCCGCGATGGCGAGACCGGCGAGCTGTGGGGTGCCGAGGTGGCCGACAATGGCGCTGTCGACCATGAGGAAGAGCGGCTCGGCGACGAGCGCTCCGAAGGCCGGGACGGCGAGCGAGATGATCTCTCGGTCGTGCTCTCGACGGGTGGCCTTGGGGGCCGGGGGAGCCTGGGTCATGGGGCCAATCTAATCTTCCACAGGTAAGAGATGCAATGGGTCATGGGTCCTTACAAGTGGGGCGCTCCGACCTTCGGGTGTGCGCCGTTTGTTCTGATCTTGATCCGGAGCGAGAAGTTTTTCTCCCCCACAGCCCGTGGATGGAAAAAGCCCAGGTCAGAGGCGCGCAGGGGGTGGGGGTATGAGTTTGTCCACATGGCTGTCCCCCGGTCCGTGCACAGGTTCTGCGGGGTTCTCCACAGCATCTGGTCGTTCACCCACAGGCCCTGTGGATAACCAGATTGGCTGACGGTGCCCGCGGGCCTACCGTGGTCCGGCGCCCGACGCGCCAGAAGCGGAGTCAAAGCCTCTTGTTTGTCCGAGCCGTGGCGTAAGAAAGAGTGGCACGGATAGGTCCGCGGAGCGGACGGGAGGAGGTGGCTTGATGAGCATTCCCGAGCCTTTGGACGACCCCTGGGCCGACAGCGGACCGAGTGACCGGCTGCCCGTCGCACGACCCCGCGGCGAGAGTCGTGGGCGCGGTCGGGGCCGTGATGATCAGCACGACCGCGGCAGCGACAGCGGGCCCTGGGACAGCGGGCTCTCCGGCTTCGAGCGGGTGCCCCCGCAGGACCTCGACGCCGAGCAGTCCGTCCTCGGCGGCATGTTGCTTTCCAAGGACGCCATCGCGGACGTCGTGGAGATCATCAAGGGCCATGACTTCTACAAGCCCGCCCATGAGACGGTCTACGCGGCCATCCTCGACCTGTATGCCAAGGGCGAGCCCGCCGACCCGATCACGGTCGGCGCCGAGCTCACCAAGCGCGGCGAGATCACCCGCGTCGGCGGTGCCTCCTATCTGCACACGCTCGTCCAGTCGGTGCCGACGGCGGCCAACGCCGCGTACTACGCGGAGATCGTCCATGAGCGCGCCGTGCTGCGGCGGCTCGTGGAGGCCGGCACCAAGATCACGCAGATGGGATACGCGGCCGACGGAGACGTCGACGAGATCGTGAACTCGGCCCAGGCCGAGATCTACGCGGTCACCGAGCAGCGCACCACCGAGGACTATCTGCCGCTCGGCGACATCATGGAGGGCGCGCTCGACGAGATCGAGGCGATCGGCTCCCGCAGCGGCGAGATGACGGGTGTGCCGACCGGCTTCACCGACCTCGACCAGCTCACCAACGGACTGCACCCGGGCCAGATGATCATCATCGCGGCCCGTCCCGCCATGGGTAAGTCGACCCTGGCCCTGGACTTCGCCCGGGCCTGCTCCATCAAGCACAACCTGCCGAGCGTCATCTTCTCCCTCGAAATGGGCCGCAACGAGATCGCGATGCGCCTCCTCTCGGCCGAAGCCCGGGTCGCACTGCACCACATGCGCTCCGGAACCATGACGGACGAGGACTGGACCCGGCTGGCCCGCCGGATGCCGGACGTCTCGCAGGCACCGCTCTACATCGACGACTCCCCGAACCTGTCGATGATGGAGATCCGCGCCAAGTGCCGCCGGCTCAAGCAGCGGGCCGGCCTCAAGCTCGTGGTCATCGACTACCTCCAACTGATGCAGTCGGGCGGCTCCAAGCGGGCCGAGAGCCGACAGCAGGAGGTCTCGGACATGTCGCGAAACCTGAAGCTTCTGGCCAAGGAGCTCGAACTGCCGGTGATCGCGCTCTCGCAGCTGAACCGTGGCCCCGAGCAGCGCACCGACAAGAAGCCGATGGTCTCCGACCTGCGTGAATCCGGCTCGATCGAGCAGGACGCGGACATGGTGATCCTGCTGCACCGCGAGGACGCCTACGAGAAGGAGTCACCGCGCGCGGGCGAGGCGGACATCATCGTGGGCAAGCACCGAAACGGCCCGACGGCGACGATCACGGTGGCCTTCCAGGGTCACTACTCCCGCTTCGTCGACATGGCGCAGACCTGACGAGGTGAGGGGCGTCCGGGGTGTCCGCTCCGCGTGAACGCGGTCGACTCCGGCGAAGTCAGGGCGTTGGATCGGTACATGACCTCACCCTTCGACGTTCTGCTCCCCAGTACCGAACGAGCCCTCCTTCACCGCGTCGCCGTCGCCCAGTCCGAAGGGAGGGCACCCTCCTTCGTCGGGGCGGTGGCCCGCGAAGGGACGATGGTGTGGAGCGGGTCGCGCAGCTGTGTCGACGGCCACGCCCCGGACGCCGACACGCAGTACCGGATCGGTTCCCTCACCAAGGTGTTCACCGCCGTGCTGGTGATGCGGCTCCGGGACGAGGGACGGCTGGATCTCAACGACCCCTTGGAAAAGCATCTTTCGGGGACGGGTGTGGGCGACGTGACCATCGCCCAACTCCTCGGGCACACCGCCGGGCTGGCGGCCGAGACGCCGGGGCCGTGGTGGGAGCGGACCCCCGGGACCGTCCGGCCGGATCTGGCCGATGTGCTGGGCGACGAGCCGCTCGTCCACCCTGTGGGGCGTCTGCATCACTACTCCAACCCCGGCTATACCCTGCTCGGTTCGCTGGTGGAGCAGCTCCGTGGAGTGTCCTGGGAGGAGGCGCTGCGCGGCGAGATCCTGGAGCCGCTGGGGATGGTCCGTACGACCGTGCAGCCGGTGGCCCCCCACGCCGGTGGCTGGGCCGTGCACCCCTGGGCCGATGTGATGCTGCCCGAACCGTCCGAGCACCTGGGGGTGATGGCGCCGGCCGGGCAGCTCTGGTCGACCGCCGAGGACCTCTGCCGCTTCGCCGGATTCCTCGCTCAGGGCGACGACCGGGTTCTGAGCGCGGCTTCCGTCGCGGAGATGCGAACGCCGGCGGCGCCGCCGGGAGCGGGTGAGTGGGAGGGCGGCTACGGCCTCGGTGTCCAACTGCTGCGCAAGGACGGCCGGACCCTGATCGGCCACACCGGTTCGCTGCCCGGTTTCGTCGCCTGTCTCTGGGTGAGCGTGGAGGACGGGGTGGCGTCGGTCGCGCTCGCCAACGCCACCTCGGGGCCGCTGACTCCACTGGTGGCCGCGGACCTCGTGCGGATCGTGGCAGATGCCGAGCCGAGGTTCCCCGAGCCGTGGCGGCCGCTGCCCGAGGCCGAGGTGGACCAGGAGCTGCTGGAGCTGACCGGGCCCTGGTACTGGGGAACGTACGCGTTCGGGCTGCGTCTGGCCTCCAACCGGAGTGTGGTTCTCGAACCCCTGCGCGGCGTAGGACGGAAGGCGACCTTCCGGGCGCTGCCCGACGGCGGGTGGATCGGTCTCAACGGCTACTACGCGGGGGAGACGCTGCGCGTGGTCCGGCGGGAAGACGGCTCGGTGAGCCATCTCGATCTTGCTTCCTTCGTCTTCACCCGTGAGCCGTACGAGCAGGGTGACGCGGTCCCCGGCGGAGTCGACGAGGCGGGCTGGCGCGGCCTCTGAGCCGGCTGTTTCACGTGAAACAGGACGCCGGGGGCACGTGAAACAGGACGCCGAGGGTGCGTGCCCTCGGCGTCCTGCGCTTCGTTCGATCGTGGCGGTGACCCTGCGGACCTTCAGAGGCTCAGCTTGAAGCCCAGATGCGAGGCCTCGAACCCCAGCCGCTCGTAGAAGCGATGGGCGTCCGTGCGGGTGGCGTCGGAGGTCAGCTGCACCAACTGGCAGTCCTGGCGCCGGGATTCCTCGACGGCCCATTCGATGAGCTCGGTGCCCAGGCCGCTGCCCCGTTCCTCCGCGTGGATGCGGACGCCTTCGATGATCGACCGCGTGGACCCGCGTCGGGAGAGCCCGGGAATGATCGTGAGCTGAAGGGTGCCGACGACCTTGCTCCCACGCACGGCGACGACCAGATGCTGGTTCGGGTCCTGCGCCAGTCGTTCGAAGGCCGCGGTGTACGGAGTGAGGTCGTCGGGGGACTCGCGCTGGGCGCCCAGGGGGTCGTCGGCCAACATCGCGACGATGTCCGGGAGATCCTCGGCGGTGGCGGGCCGTATCTCAAGATCGCTCATGGGCGCAGACTACGCCCGAGACCTGTTCCGGTTAGGCCGGAACGCGCAGCCCCTCGACGACGCGAACCAGGGGAGCCAGCTCCGGATTCTTCGCGGCCTCGTCGAGTGCCTCGCGCAGTGCCCCGTCATTGGTGGGCCGTGCCTCTTCGAGCAGCTCCATGCCGGCTTCGGTGACATCGGTGTAGATGCCGCGTCGGTCGGTGGCGCAGAGGTAGCGGGTGAGCAGGCCGCGGTCCTCCAGTCGGGTCACCAGTCGTGTGGTGGCGCTCTGGCTGAGGACGACGGCGTCCGCGACCTGCTTCATCTGGAGATGCCCGCCGGGACCATTGTGCTGGCGGCTGAGCACGTCGAGCAGCGAGTACTCGCGCATGCTCAGGCCGTGCTTGGCTTCCAACGCGCGCTCGATGTGGGACTCGATCCTGCCGTGCAGCAACGAGAGGGCGCACCAGCCTTGGGAGAGGGCGGTGAGTGCGGGGTCGGTCGCCGTCATGGTCTCTCCTCGGTCCGGAGCTGCTCCTCCCAGAGTAGACGATGGCTGCAATAGCCCGCGTTTGCAATTACTTGGGGCTTATCCCGCCGCCACTGTGAGAGGGGCGAATCGGCGGCTCCAGTCGCCCGGCAACCCGGCAAGCGAGCGCACCATGACCGCGTTGAACGCGATCGGGGCGAGACCGTTCGCCTTGAGCCAGCGCAGCAGCGACTCATGGCGTACATCGATGTCCGTGCGCAGGGGGCGGTCCGTGGCAGTGGCCAGCGAGGCCACGAGGGCCTGTGCCGTCGCCGTGTCGCGGGCGATCAGGGGGCCGATGACATGGGTGTCCATGTTCGGCCAGGCCGCCGCGAAGCCGGTGATCTCTCCGTCCGCCTCGGTGACGCGCAGCTGGTCCGCGAAGGCGGGCAGGCGGGTGATCATGTGGGTGCGATCGAGACCGAAGATCTCGGTGTCCAGGCGCAGGATCGCCTGAAGGTCCTCCGCGGTGGCGGGGCGAGTGGGGATGTCCGGGGCCGGTTCCGTCGCAGTGAAGCGGCCCATGACCATCTCCGCGCGGCCCGTCTCGATGAAGCCGAGCTGCTCGTACAGGGGCTGCCCGTTCGGTGTGGCGTGCAGCGTCAGCGGGGTGACCCCGGCCTCCTCCAGCACATGGACCATCAGGCGTCGCCCCACGCCCTGGCGGGCATACCGCTCGGCGACCAGCACCA
Organism: Streptomyces sp. NPDC046712; assembly: GCF_040645695.1. NCBI lineage: Bacteria > Bacillati > Actinomycetota > Actinomycetes > Kitasatosporales > Streptomycetaceae > Streptomyces > Streptomyces sp. NPDC046712. The sequence goes on from NZ_JBEYYW010000003.1 coordinate 227,978, forward strand.
TGCCGATCGCGGCCAGCCCCGGCCCGTACGACGTGACCACACAGGCCGCGAGCAGCCCCTTGCCGGCCGGATCGTCGATGCCGTAGCCGGTCCCGGCGGTGAGCAGCAGGCTCCACTTGTGTTCCTCGCGGGGCCAGCCCCGGTCCTCGGAAAGATCGGCGCAGGCGGTGAGGTCGTCCGCCGTGAGACATCTGATGGGGAGCTGGTCGAGCGGGGCGAGCGAGGTCGGCATGGAGCTCAGGCTGTCTGACGTACTGATCGTCCGTCCACCGCTTTACGGGAACTGGTTCGTGCCCGCAGGCGGCGACCCCTGCGCGTCAGTCCCCACGGCTTCAGTACCGAGATGGCCGTCATGAAGAGATAGGCCGTGGTCGACACCGTCGGCGCCGCCACCAGGCTCGGATCCGCCACCCCGGCCGCTGCCGCGTGCTCGATCTCCGGGCGCAGCGCGAAGACGGTCGCGGCTGCGGTGGCCAGGGTGATCCAGAACTTGATCCAGACCCAGCGATGCTGGGCGAGACCCCAGGGTGTGCCCAGCGACAGCACCAGGCCGCTCACCAGGGTCACCACGGCGACCGGAGCCAGGAGCCAGTCGGCGAATACCTTCATCGCGCGGTAGGAGGCTTCCGTGAGGGAGGGGTCGCCCGTCGTCCAGGCCGTGATGCCGAGCGTCAGCAGTCCCACGCTGAGCCCGAGCCACGACACGGAGACGGCGACATGGAGGACGAGGAGAGCCCGCCGAGCGGGACGCTTGAGATGTTTCACGTGAAACACCGTGCCGTCCGGCCCTGTGGTCCCGCGTCTGACGGGGGGAGTAACCCCACGTACTAGCCTCGGCGTACACGACCCGGGAACCGTGAGGTCGCCGCGGTCCCGTGTCGGTGGCCGTTAGCGCCGACCGTCATCTGGCCGAACTCTCCCGCCACGCCTGCTCGAACGGCGATCTGCGAGAGGCGTATGAACTTGTCCGAAAGAGTGCAGCCTAGCCGTACTACCGGGGCTAATGCCCGAGAATTCCACTTTCTGTCCGAACCGGTCGTCGAACCTGTCAAGCTGCGCCGACAAGAGCCGCTTGCGCGAGGCGAGGCACACGATGGACGCTCCGACCCCCCATTCGGCCGCTGAGGACGAGACCCCACCCCGAATACCCTCGGAACCTTCTCCCGACGCGGTCCTCATCCGCCGCACACTGGCGGAGATCGCCCCCGTGGCCGACAAGGTGACCTCGTACTTCTACGCGCTGCTCTTCGTACGCCACCCAGAGCTGCGCCAGATGTTCCCCGCGGCCATGGACACCCAGCGGGACCGGCTCCTCAAGGCTCTGCTGACGGCGGCCGAGCACATGGACAACGCCTCCGTGCTCACCGAGTACCTCCAGAACCTGGGCCGTGGGCACCGCAAGTACGGCACGCAGGCGGCCCACTACCCGGCCGTCGGCGAGGCCCTGATCGGGGCGTTGATCCGGTACGCCACGGTCACCTGGGGCGAGGAGACCGAGGCCGCCTGGGTGCGGACGTACACCACGATCTCCCAGATCATGATCGACGCGGCGGACGAGAACGAGCGGCACGCCCCCGCCTGGTGGCAGGCCGAGGTCGTCTCGCACGATCTGCGGACCCCGGACATCGCCGTGATCACGCTCCGTCCCGACCAGCCGTACTCCTTCCTCGCCGGTCAGTACACGACGCTGGAGACACCGTGGTGGCCGCGCGTATGGCGGCACTACTCCTTCGCCTCCGCGCCCCGCCCCGACGGACTGCTCTCCCTGCACGTCAAGGCGGTCCCGGCCGGCTGGGTCTCCAACGCCCTGGTCCACCACGCCCGCCCCGGTGACGTCCTCCGCCTCGGCCCGCCGGCCGGGTCGATGACGGTGGATCACTCCACGGACAACGGACTCCTCTGCCTGGGTGGCGGCACCGGGATCGCCCCGATCAAGGCGCTGGTCGAGGACGTCGCCGAACACGGGGACCGGCGCCCGGTGGAGGTGTTCTACGGGGCACGCAGCGGCCATGACCTCTACGACATCGACACGATGATGCGGCTCCAGAAGACCTTCCCCTGGCTGTCGGTGCGGCCGGTCACCGAGGACCAGGCGCAGCTGCCGGACGCCGTTCGCCAGTACGGCCCGTGGAACGAGTACGAGGCCTATCTGTCGGGGCCGCCCGGCATGATCCGCCGCGGGATCGACACTCTGCGGGGGATCGGGATCCCTGCCGAAAGGATCCGCCACGATTCCCTGGAGGACTTGGTGGCCGTGGGCGGCACGTAGTCCGCCCACAGCCACGGGCAGCCCCGGCCGAGACCGGCCCGGGCGGGATCGACTCAGGCTGGATCGACTCAGGCCGGGATCAGCTATGGCCGGATCAGCCCAGGTCGGGGGCGTGCATGGCGCGGACGCCCTCGATGTTGCCGTCCAGGTAGTGACGCAGGGACAGCGGTACGAGATGGACGGCCGCGATGCCGACCCGCGTGAACGGCACCCGGACGATCTCGTACTCGCCGACCGGTTCCTCGATCTCGGGTCCGTGGCGCAACGAGGTGTCCATCGACTCGAGCCGGCAGACGAAGAAGTGCTGGACCTTCACCCCCGAGACGCCGCCGTCGACGATGTGCTCCACGGTGTCGACGAAGCAGGGGACCACATCGGTGATCTTGGCCCCGAGCTCCTCGTGCACCTCGCGGTGGAGGGCCTGCACGACGGTGGTGTCCGAAGGCTCGACCCCGCCGCCGGGCGTCAGCCAGTAGGGATCCATCCCCGGCTTTGTGCGCTTGATGAGGATGAGGTCGTTTCCATCGAGCAGGATGGCGCGTGCGGTGCGCTTGACCACAGGACGTTCGGTCATGGGAAGAAAATGGCCCGCCAAAGGTGTCCTGAAACTCACCAGTCTCCGGAGGAGCGCAGGAGCCACTCGTGAGCCCGGGCGATGTGCGGCAGTGCGAGGGTGCCGGCCCGGACGACGAGGAAGTATGTCCGCAGTGGGGGAACCGGCGGGTCGAGCAGTGCCACGAGACGCCCCTGTTCCAGGGCGTCCTCGCACAGATAGCGGGGCAGCACGGCAAGGCCGGCCCCGGAGGCCGCCGATTCCAGCACCGCCCGCAGATCGGGCGCTATGACGGTGGCGGCGGCGGCCGGCTTGGTCTCGAAGACGGCCGCCCAGTAGCGGGAGACGAACGGCAGCGACTCGTGGACCTCCACCACCGGTAGCTGTTCCAGGACGACGGCGCCCTTGCGCAGCAGCACCTCCGGTACGAGCCGAGCGGCCCACCGCGGGGCGGCGACGAGCACATGCTCCTCGTCGCAGAGCGGGGTGGACGTGAGCAGGCCGCCGCGCGGACGGGCGGTGGCGATGGCCAGATCGTGGTGGCCCGCGGCGAGGCCGTCGAGGATCTCCTCGGTGTTCCCCGGGAAGGCGGCCCGTACGGCGAGTCCCTGGGCGACGAGGGGCGTGAGGGCGGGCAGGGCGCGTAACGAGGTGAACTCGGGGGGCCCGGCGAGATGGAGCGTGCGAATGCCGCTCTCCTCGTCCAGGCCGGTCTCGGCGATCTCGACGAGCGCGTCCAGATGCGGGGCGGCTCGGTGGGCGAGTTCGTCGCCGATGGTGGTGGGGGTGACACCACGGGCCTGTCTGAGGAAGAGCGGGCGGCCCAGCTGTCGTTCCAGCGTACGGATCTGGCTGGTGACCGCGGGCTGAGAGAGCCCGAGGAGCGCAGCGGCGCGCGTGAATGAGCCGGCCCGGTGCACCGTGACGAATGTGCGCAGCAGGGCGAGATCCATGTCCGCCCCCTCCCGGCCACGTGGCCGTTCGACTCAGGCGGTCGGCTGACGGCGCCTCAGGACCGTCCAACTATAAATAAGTCGATAGGTCTCTGTCGCTACCGTGATTGGACACTGACGCAGAGTCAACTAGCCTTGGTCAGGCGGTTCTCCGCGCGTGGAACCGGGGCGTTCCGAGCCATGAGGGGGGAGGCTCGGAGCGCCCCGTTCCGTGTGCCGTGGGCTGCGCGGCCTGGGTCAGCCGGCGGCCTTCTGGGCCTCGTCGAGCGCGTGCAGCACATCCGCGATCAGGTCCTCCGGGTCCTCCGCACCGACGGAGAAGCGGATGAAGCCCTCCGGGACGGAGTCGCCTCCCCACCGTCCGCGCCGCTCGGCCGTGGAGCGCACACCTCCGAAGCTGGTGGCGTCGTCCACGAGGCGCAGCCCGTCGAGGAACCGCTCGGCCCAGGACCGGTCGGGAAGGACGAAGGACACCACGGGCCCGAAGCGCCGCATCTGCCGGGACGCCACCGCGTACGAGGGGTCGCCGGGCAGTCCCGGATACCGCAGCCCGGCCACCTCGGGTCGTCCGCCCAGGGCCTCCGCGAGGGCGAGGGCCGAGGTGCACTGCCGGTCGAGGCGGAGCTGGAGCGTGGCCAGGGAGCGGTGCGCGAGCCAGGCCTCCATGGGGCCGGGGATCGCGCCCACGATCTTGCGCCAGCGCCGTACCTCCGCGGCCCGCCGCGGATCACGGCAGCTGACATGGCCGAGCAGGATGTCGCCGTGCCCGGTCATGCCCTTGGTGTCGCTCGCGACGGAGAAGTCCGCGCCGAGCTCCAGGGGCCGCTGGCCGAGCGGGGTGGCCAGGGTGTTGTCGACGGCGACGAGCGCTCCGCCCTCGTGCGCCGCCCGCACCAGACGACGGATGTCGCAGACGTCGAGGCCGGGGTTGGAGGGCGTCTCGATCCACAGCAGCCGCGCTCCGTCCAGGACGGACAGCTGGGCGTCGCCGCCGGTCGGCGCGGTGCGGACCTCGATCCCGTACGCCCTGAGCTGCTCGTGGAGCAGCGGCAGCGCCTGGTAGCCGTCGTCCGGAACGACGACCGTGTCGCCGGCCTTGAGCTGGGAGAAGAGGACGGCGGAGATGGCGGCCATGCCCGAGGCGAAGACGAGCGTCTCGACGTCCGGCTCCCCCGGTGCCTCCAGTTCGCCGATGGCGCGTTCCAGATGGGTCCAGGTGGGGTTCTCGTCCCGCCCGTACGTATAGGGGCCGGTGGGGTCGCCCGGCAGGTGGAAGTGGGCGGCGAACACCGGCCCCGGCAGGGTCGGTTCGTACTTGACCGGCTCGGGAAGTCCGGCGCGCACCGCCCGCGTCCCCTCGCCGAGCCCACCGTCCCGACCCTTGCCGGCCCGACCGTCGCCGACCCGACCCTCGCCGGGCCCGTCGCCGGACCGACCCTCGCCGGGGTCGTCGCCGACCCGACCCTCGCCGGGCCCGTCGCCGACCCGACCCTCGCCGGGCCCGTCGCCGACCCGACCCTCGCCGGGCTCGCCGTCGTCGTCCAGCCGGCTGTCCCGCGCGTCCGTGCTCATACCGCTCGTTCCTCCACACTCTCGCGTACCGCGGCGAGCAGCCCCTCGCTCGCGGCCTCCACCATCTCCAGGCACTCCTCGAAGTCTTCCGTCCCGCCGTAGTACGGGTCGGGCACGTCGAGGGCGTCGGCCGCCGGGTCGTACGCGCGCAGCAGCCGTACCTTCGCCGCGTCGGCCGGGGTCGGGGCGAGCGCCCGGAGGTCCCGCAGATGTCCCTCGTCGAGGGCGATCACCAGATCGAGCGCCGGGAACCACGAGGCACGGAACCGGCGGGCCGTGTGGTCGGGGTCGTAGCCGTGATCCTCCAGGACGGCGACCGTGCGCGGATCGGCGGGGTAGCCCTCGTACCAGCCCCCGGTCCCCGCGCTGTCGACCTCCACCGCGTGCGCCAGGCCGGCCTCCTCCACGCGGGCGCGGAAGACGGACTCGGCCATCGGCGAGCGGCAGATGTTGCCGGTGCAGACGAAACAGACGCGGTACGTCATCGGACGCACTCAGTCCCCGTCGGGGAGAACGACGTTGAGCGCCCAGGACACGACGGAGATGATCAGGCCGCCGAGGACCGCGGTCCAGAAGCCCTCGACGTGGAAGCTGAGGTTCAGCTGGTCGGCCAGCCAGGAGGTCAGCAGCAGCATCAGGGCGTTGACCACGAGCGTGATCAGGCCGAGCGTGAGGATGAACACGGGAAGCGTGAGCAGCTTCACGATCGGCTTGACCAAGAAGTTCACCAGCCCGAAAACCAGAGCGACAAGAATGAGCGTCCAGGCCTTCTTGCCGGTGCTGTCACCGGTCAAGGTGATGTCCTGGAGCAGCCAGATGGCCACTCCCAATGCGCCCGCGTTCGCGAGCGTCTTGACTACAAAATTCTTCATGTGTCTGATCGTGGCAGACACGATCGGGCCAATGGCAGGGGCGGACGCACGATGAAGGCATTCCGACTGGACGAGCTGGAGGCGGAGCGCGCCGCCAACGACGGCGCGTACCTCCAGTTCCTGCGGGAGCGGAACATGTCGGTCGGCCTGTACGCGCTCGACGCGGGCTCGCTCGACCCGCAGCAGCCGCACCACCAGGACGAGGTGTACTTCGTCGTGAGCGGCCGTGCGGCGATCACGGTCGGGATGGAGACGACGCAGGTGGCGCGCGGCAGCGTGGTCTACGTGCCCGCCGGGGTGGCCCACAAGTTCCACCACATCACCGAGGACCTGCGGGTCATGGTGGTCTTCTCCCCGCCGGAGTCCTGAACTCCCCTAGGGGTCGGATCAGGGGAGATCAAGGGCCGCGAGGGCCCCGCCGGCCCCCGTGGCGCCCCTAGCATCGAAGGTGTTCGGCGCAGAGCGCGCGGAACGGAGTCTTCGGGAGATGAGGTAAGCGCTATGGCGGTACGAGAGATTCTCGCGGGGATGCCCTGGTGGGTGAAGTGGGTGGCCATACCCGTCATCGCGCTGCTCGTCTTCGGTGGCCTGATCACCAGCATCGCGACGTTCGTGATCGGTCTGCTCTTCAAGGTGCTGGTCTTCGTCGCCCTCGTCGGTGGACTGATCTACGTCGTACGGAAGTTCACCTCCTCCTCGACCTCGCGCGAGGATTGGTAGCACAAGCTACCCATCGGTATGGACCGGCTGTCCGGTGTTAGCCCGGCCGAGGGACGCGGCGGTTGAAACCGCGTTCACGCCTGGGGGCTGCCATTAGAGTGGCAATCAACTGCCGCCCCCGGGGAAAACTGGCGTAGACATCCGCGTTGACCTGCGGTTCTTCACCAGTCCCGGGCGGGTCCGCCACCGGACCCCACCGGTTCCCAGGCCGCGGCGGTCGCGCGGGGGCGGCCCCCGCGGGCGGGTGCACGGCACCCGGCGACACGCCTGGGGGTGACCTTTGGCCACGGCTTCGCAGTCCGCCGTCCCTACCCTGATCGGCTCCGTGCAGCGGGCGCTGAGACTTCTGGAGGCCGTGGGCTCCCATGAGGACGGTGCCCCCGCCAAACAGCTCGCGCGCGAGGCGGGGCTCCCGCTTCCCACCGCGTACCACCTGCTCCGCACCCTGACGCACGAGGGCTATCTGCGCCGCGAGAAGGGTGTGTTCGTGTTCGGCGACGCGGCGGGTCGACTCGCCGGCGGCGGAGATCTGCAGAATCGTCGCACCAAGATCGAAGACTCCCTCGCGCACTGGCGCGACGAGATCGGCGTTCCCGTCTACTTCGCCATCTACCGCGAGGGCGAGATCGAGCTCGTCGCCGTCGCCGACACCCCCTCCGCTCCCGCCGTGGACGAGTGGGCCGACTTCCGCGAGACGGGCCACGCCCATGCGATCGGTCAGTGTCTGCTCAGTCAACTCGATCTGAAGAGCCGTCAAGACCACCTCGACCGCCATCCGGTGGAAGCCATCACTCCGTATACGGTGCGTAACCGGCGGGTGCTTTTGGAGCGTTTGGGCGGTATGGGGCGAATGGAGCCCCTGGTGGAGCGTCAGGAATATGCGCTCGGCACAGTTTGCGCTGCGATCCCCATCACCGCGGGGTCGACGGCGGCCGCCATGGCGATTTCCCTCCCCCTTCACCAGGAAGAACGGTTGCTGCCCGCAGTCGATCGGCTACGCAACGAGATCGGGAGGCTCTTCAGTTCCTTCGCGTTCTCTATCAGTATCTGAAAAATCACTCCTTGTGATCTGCTAGCCCTTCCAGCACGATTGCGTCAAGAGGGCCATCGGGGATCATTCCTGGCCGTTTTGATCACAGCTTTCAGCAGCCGTGTTTACACAACTGCTTCCTTCACTGCGGGGTACATGATGCGAGAGTCGGTCCAGGCCGAGGTCCTGATGAGCTTCCTCGTCTCCGAGGAGCTCTCCTTCAGGATCCCGGTGGAACTCCGATACGAGACCCGGGATCCCTACGCGGTGCGAATGACCTTCCATCTCCCCGGAGATGCGCCTGTGACCTGGGCGTTCGGGAGAGAGCTGCTGCTGGACGGGATCAACCGACCGAGCGGGGACGGCGATGTGCACATCGCGCCGACCGATGCCGAGGTGCTGTCGGACGTCTCCATCCGGCTCCAGGTCGGCAGTGACCGGGCGCTGTTCCGTGCCAGCGCCCCGCCGCTCGTCGCCTTCCTCGACCGTACGGACAGGTTGGTTCCTCTCGGTCAGGAACGGACACTGGGCGACTTCGAGGACAATCTGGAAGCCGCGCTCGGCCGGATTCTGGCAGAGGAGAACGCGGGCTGAGTGGCTCCCCAGGCACCCCGTCGAGGAGGGGACCGGGGGAGATCACTTGGCCCGGCGGCGGCGTCCACCCCTGGATGAACGCTTCTCCGGAGCCCGGTCGCCCGGCCGGTCGGCGGAGACCACCAGGGCGGCGAGCGCGGTGGTGACGGGTACCGAGGCGACCAGACCGATCGATCCCACCAGCGTCCGGACGATCTCCTCCGCGACCAGCTCGCTGTTGGCCACCGTCCCCACGCTGCTCTGCGCGATGGAGAAGAGCAGCAACAGGGGCAGGGCCGCACCGGCGTAGGCGAGCACCAGGGTGTTCACCACGGACGCGATGTGGTCGCGACCGATCCGGATCCCGGCCCGGTACAGCGCGCGGGGCCCCATCCGGGGGTCGGCCTGGTGCAGCTCCCACACCGCCGAGGTCTGGGTCACCGTCACATCGTCGAGGACACCGAGCGATCCGATGATGATGCCCGCGAGCAGCAGACCGGACATGTCGATGTCCGGGTAGAGGCCGTGGATCAGACCGGTGTTGTCGTCCGTGTTGCCGCTCAGCGAGGCCCAGCCGATGAAGAGCGAGCCGAGCAGTCCGATCAGAAGCAGCGAGATCAGCGTTCCGAGCACCGCGACCGAGGTGCGGGCCGACAGGCCGTGGCACATGTAGAGCGCGATCAGCATGATCGCGCTCGATCCGATCACGGCGACCACCAGCGGATTCGAACCCTGAAGAATCGCCGGGAGGATGAAGAAGGTCAGGATCAGGAAGCTCAAGGCGAGCGAGATCAGTGCCATCACTCCGCGCATCCGGCCGACGAGCACGACCACGACCGCGAAGATCAGAGCGAGGACCGTCAGCGGAACCTTGCGGTTCACATCCGTCACCGAGTACTGCAGATCGCGCGGGGCGTCGGGGGCGTACGCCACCACCACGCCCTGCCCCTGGTCCAGTTGGCGCGGCGCGTCCGGCTGCACGATCTCCGTGAAGGTACGTCCCTTGTCCGGGCCGCTGGTGACCTCGATCGTCGCCTTCTCGCACTGCCCCTGCTGGGCGTCGACGGCCTCGCGGCCCTCGGGGGTGGAGGTGTCCCCGGTCGGCGGGACCTGGGCGGCGTTCACATCCTTGCAGTCGACCTGCTCGACCGAGACGACCTCGCCCTGGTACGTCTGCCGATCGAAGCCGACGCCGGTGCGCTCGTGTTCCGGGGCGCCCCCCGGCCACAGGACGACGAGACCGACCACCACGGCCGTGGCGAACGGGATCAGGACGGCGGCGATGACCCTGCGCAGATGCCGCGAGACAGGCGCGGCCGGCCCATGGCTGTGGGTATGGCCGTGCCCGTGGCCCGCGTCACCATGTCCGTCGTGGCCGTCGGGTTCTGGGGTCTGCTGCGAGGAAGTCACCGACCGATCATCGCAAGAACGGTGGGGGCCCACTGTTCAGCACGGCCGGATTGACGCTAGCGTGGTGGCACCTTTGCACACGCGGGAGCTCGGAGCACCGGGCTGAGAGGGCGCTGATCACCGTACGCGCGTACATGACGTACGTACGGGAGGAGGCTGCGCCGACCGCCGAACCTGTTACCGGGTAATGCCGGCGTAGGGAGATCGGTCTCATGACCATTCAGGATGCACGCACGCCTGCCACCAGCCAGGACGAGCGCAAGCCGGGCTGGCACAAGGGATATGTCGAGGGCTCGCGCCCCGACCTCCGAGTGCCCGTCCGACAGGTGCACCTCACCAACGGCAAGGACGTGACGCTGTACGACACGTCCGGTCCGTACACCGACCCCACCATCGACACCGACGTACGGCGGGGCCTTCCGCCGCTGCGCGAGAACTGGATCATCGGCCGCGGGGACACCGAGGAGTACGCGGGCCGGCCGGTCCGCCCCGAGGACGACGGCATCAAGCACACCTCGCCGCGCGGGGGCCTGAAGAACCTCGACGCCGTCTTCCCCGGCCGCCCGCGCCAGCCCCGCCGGGGCCGCGACGGGGCGGCGGTGACGCAGCTCGCGTACGCCCGCCGGGGCGAGATCACCCCGGAGATGGAGTACGTCGCGATCCGCGAGAACGTCTCCCCCGAGGTCGTACGGGAGGAGATCGCCGCAGGTCGCGCGGTGCTCCCGGCGAACGTCAACCACCCGGAGATCGAGCCGATGATCATCGGCAAGCGGTTCCTGGTGAAGGTCAACGCCAACATCGGCAACTCCGCCGTGACCTCCTCGATCGAGGAGGAGGTGGAGAAGATGACGTGGGCGACCAAGTGGGGCGCCGACACGGTCATGGACCTGTCCACCGGTCGCAACATCCACACCACCCGCGAGTGGGTGCTGCGCAACTCCCCCGTGCCGATCGGCACCGTGCCGCTCTACCAGGCCCTGGAGAAGGTCGACGGCAAGGCCGAGGAGCTGACCTGGGAGATCTACAAGGACACGGTCATCGAGCAGGCCGAGCAGGGCGTCGACTACATGACGGTGCACGCCGGCGTGCTGCTGCCGTACGTGCCGCTGACCGCCCGCCGCAAGACCGGCATCGTCTCGCGCGGCGGCTCGATCATGGCCGCCTGGTGCCTGGCGCACCACAAGGAGAACTTCCTCTACACGAACTTCGAGGAGCTCTGCGAGATCCTCGCGACGTACGACGTCACGTACTCGCTGGGCGACGGTCTGCGCCCCGGTTCGATCGCGGACGCCAACGACGCGGCGCAGTTCGCGGAGCTGAAGACGCTCGGTGAGCTGAACACGATCGCCAAGCGCCACAACGTGCAGACGATGATCGAGGGCCCGGGCCACGTCCCGATGCACAAGATCAAGGAGAACATCGACCTTCAGCAGGAGATCTGCGAGGAGGCGCCGTTCTACACCCTCGGCCCGCTGACCACGGACGTCGCTCCGGCGTACGACCACATCACCTCGGGCATCGGCGCCGCGATGATCGCCTGGTGGGGCACGGCGATGCTCTGCTACGTCACGCCCAAGGAGCACCTGGGCCTGCCCAACCGCGACGACGTGAAGACCGGCGTCATCACCTACAAGATCGCGGCGCACGCGGCCGACCTGGCCAAGGGGCACCCGGGGGCGCAGGAGTGGGACGACGCCCTGTCGGACGCGCGGTTCGAGTTCCGCTGGGAGGACCAGTTCAACCTGGCGCTCGACCCGGACACGGCCCGTGAGTTCCACGACGAGACGCTGCCGGCGGAGCCCGCGAAGACCGCGCACTTCTGCTCGATGTGCGGTCCGAAGTTCTGCTCGATGAAGATCTCGCAGGACATCCGGCGTGAGCACGGCGGCGACCTGCAGTCGGACGAGATCGAGGCCGGTATGGCCGAGAAGTCCAAGGAGTTCGCGGCCGCCGGCAACCGCGTGTACCTCCCGCTGGCGGACTGACGCGCGGGAGCGCGACCGACCGGTGTGAGCGCGACCGACCGGCGACCCTCGGGGGAGTCGCCGGTCGTCCGCGCTCGGCCGGATCACTCGGGACGGTGTTCCGGGGGGCCGAACTCCGGGCTGGTGAAGTCCGGGCTGCTGAATCTCGGGCGGGTGCCCGAGGCGCCCTCGTTCGGGCTCGAGAAGTCCGGTCCGCTGTAGCCGATCTTCGGCATGCGGTCCGTACGCTCCGAGCGCTGCGGCGGCAGGGGCGAGGCGGGATCGGCCAGGGCGTCCCGCAGGAACGGCAGGATGCCCCGTTCCAGCAGGGCGCGGCGCCAGGCATCGCGGGCCAGGGAGAGTTCGTCGTCCTGCTCGCCGGACGCCACGGCGCCCGCGGCCACTTCGGTGGAGCGGTTGCGCAGCGCCGTCAGGAGGAGACCGACGGCCGCGCAGAGCAGTCCCGCGGCGGCGACGGCCCCGAAGAACCCGGCCGCAGTCAGCAGCGTGTCGGCGAACACGAGGGTGGGGGCCACCACCTTCAGAACAGCCCCGACCAGCAGGAAGATCACCGCGGCCGTGCCCGAGAGCACCGGTGCGAGGACGGTGACGACCGCGACGATGCCCGCGCCCGGGCCTCCGCCCGCCCCGTCCCCGTCCGTCGCGAGGACGGCGTCCATCACGCTCGTACCGCTCGATGAACGGCCCTCCGCGCGGATCTTGACGAAGTGGTCGTACTCCACCGCGGCGGCGGCGGTGATCAGCGCTGTCGCGCTCAGCGCCATCGTGCGCAGCTGTTCGGGCGTGAGCCGCTTCCCGATCTCGGCGAGATCCGGACGGTCGTGCGCGTGACGCAGTGCATCGTCGAGGATGCGCTCGTACTCGGCGCGGTCCTCGGTCAGCAGGTGCGGAGCCACGTTCATGTGCATCCCCCGATGCTCCGTAAGGCCGGATTGACCGTGGAAAACGGGCAGTTGGGCGGAAACGGAGGAGAGCCTGCTACGGATGATCCGATGGTATTGCGGTTACGGCACAGGGTGACAGGGGGTTTCCCGAAATCGACTTCCCCGGATGCACAGGGTTATGCGTCAGCCATCCAGGGGGAGTTGGACGACCAGCAGCTTTCCGGCCATGGTCACTCCGCCGTCCATGGCGATCGCGAGGCCGTCCGCGTACACATGCGGACCGTCGACGACCGGACCGGAACCGTCCTCGCCGTCCTCGGTTCCGACCTGCCCGAGAAGGTACGGGATGGGGCTGTGGCCGTGCACGACCCGGCGGCCGCCGTAGGTGGCGAGCAGCTCCTGGACGGCCTGGGGGCCGGCGTCGTCGCGGAACGCGAAGCGCTTGGTGAACTTCCGGAACAGGTCCCAGACCTCGTCGGCGTCGTTCCGGTTGATGATCTCGTGGACGGTCTCGTTGACGTCCTCGATGGTGCCGCCGTACTCGAGGTAGGCGGTGGTGTCGGAGTGCATCAGGAGGTGCCCGTCCTCCTCCACCACGGCGTCGAGCCGGGACATCCACTGGAGGTGGACGTCCTGGAGGCGGTCCATGTCGTGCTTCTGGCCGCCGTTGAGCAGCCAGGCGGCCTGGAACGTGGCGGTGCCCGCACCGGAGTTGACCGGGGTGTCGGCGAAACGTTTGGCGCCGATCAGGAGCAGCTCGTGGTTGCCCATCAGGGCCTTGCAGTAGCCGCCGGCGGCCGCGGCCTCCGCGGACAGCCGCATGACGAGATCGATGACGCCGATGCCGTCGGGGCCGCGGTCGGTGAAGTCGCCGAGGAACCAGAGGCGGGCGTTGCCGGCGGACCAGGAGCCGTTCTCGTCGATGAGGCCCTGCTCGCGCAGGGCGGCGAGGAGTTCGTCGAGATAGCCGTGGACGTCGCCGACGACGTAGAGCGGGCCGGGACCTTCGCCCGCGGGGACGGGCGCGGGGGCCGGAACCGGGTCGACCTGGACCTGCACCGTGTCTCCCCGGTTGATGACCGGGAGGTCGCGCTCGGTGGGGGTGTAGCCCTCGGGCAGCCCCTCGTCGGGGAAGGCGTTGCCCGGGTGGCCGGTCGCGACGGCGACGATGGACGACATGCCGCCTGCGAGAGGGAGGTGGAGGGTGGGGTCGAGCGGCCCGACCGGGGCGCCGGGCTCGGGGAGGGCGCCGACCGGACCACCTGACGCCTCGGAGGGCGGCTCGGTGGCATGGCCCTGCACGGGCACCCGGGCGTACGGCGGTACGCGGAAGTCACGCAATGTCGCCGTGCGCACCACGGGTTCCTGCCCGGCCCCCTGAGTCATCGACCCCTCCACCACCGTCGCGATGCCCTGCACATCGCGGACCGGCCTGGTCGGGGTGGTCCGCGGTGTCGTGCGCCCATCATAGGAATGAGGGTCCGCCTGTGTGACGCACCAGGGGTGGTGAATCCGGGTCCACTCCGGGTTCACCGGTTGTTTCGCCCGAATTGAGAAGGTCTAGGCCAGGGCCGGAGCCGGGTCGGGCCGGGTTTGTGCCCGGCCCGAGCCGGGCATCCGGCGCGTACTGGTCGTTCGCTAGTCCTTCGAAGGTGACCGGGGCGGGCTGACCGTCGTGCGTGGCGAACGCCTCTGGGAGGACGTCCGGACGATGAGTTCCGTCGGTATGACCTGCTCGACCGGTCCGTCGGTGTCGATCCCCTCGATGGCGTCGATGAGGAGCTGGACGACGGCCGTGCCGATCCGTCGGGGCTTGAGCGAGAGTGTCGTGATGGGTGGTTCGGTGTTGGCATAGACGGTCGACTCGCTGCAGCAGACCAGCAGCAGATCCTCCGGGACGCGCAGTCCGTAGCGGCGGGCGGCCGCCAGCAGATCGGTTCCGTTGGGGTCGAAGAGTCCGTAGACGGCGTCGGGTCGGTCCGGGCGGGCGAGCAGCCGGTCGGCCGCGACGGCGCCCGCGCACGGATCGTGCGCCGGATAGGCCTCGTAGACGGGGTCCTGTCCGACCCGCTCGCACCAGTTGAGGTACGCGGTGGTGGACAGGCGGGTGTAGGTGTCGGTGGTCGTGCCGGTGAGGAGGCCGATCCGGCGGGCGCCGGCGTCGGCGAGGTGGTCGAGGAGGTCGAGGACGGCGGCTTCGTGGTCGTTGTCGACCCAGGCGGTCACCGGGAGGGTGCCGGCAGGGCGTCCGTCGGAGACGACGGGCAGGCCCTGGCGGACGAGTTCGGTGACCACCGGGTCGTGGTCGGAGGGGTCGATGACGACGGTGCCGTCGAGGGCGACGTTCGACCAGACGTCATGGCGGGAGGTGGCGGGCAGGATGACCAGGGCATAGCCGCGCGCGAGTGCGGCCGATGTGGCGGCTCTGGCCATCTCCGCGAAGTACGCGAATTCGGTGAAGGTGAAAGGTTCATCCCCGTAGGTCGTCACGGTCAGGCCGATGAGGCCCGACTTGCCGGTACGGAGCGTGCGGGCCGCCGCGGATGGGCGGTAGCCCAGCCGGTCTGCGACCTCGCGGACGTGGCGGCGGGTGGCGTCCGGGAGCCGGCCCTTGCCGTTGAGCGCGTCGGAGACAGTCGTGATGGAGACCCCGGCGGCGGCGGCCACGTCCCGGATGCCCGCTCGGCCCTGCCGGCTTCCCCGGGTCTGTGCCCGGCTCACCTGGTGCTTCCCTGCTGCTGTCATGGCGAGCCGATAGTAGGGCGAGGGCGGGTGGTTGGGCCGGTCGCATATTCACTCGTTGACAGGCACGTTTCTGCATGATCAAGAGCGCTCAATTGCCTGGGAAATCAAGGGAGTTAATGCGGTTCGGGTGTGATCTAGGGTTGTCGACACGCATGGGCCTGCCACGGAGAGGATGTCTCGAAGAGGTCTCAACTCACCTCTACGGGGGATGCGCGCCACGGCGCCCGCCACCGGCGCGCGCCACCCGAGCCCGCGCTCCCCTCGTTGTCCACAGCGTGTCCCACCCGTTGTCCACAGCCCATTCGCAGCGGAGGCGAATCCTCATAAGGTGAGGAGTATTGGTGGTACGGACGGTCGAGGAGGACCACAGTGAGCTCAGTGAGCGAGACCGGCGGGACGAGCGCGGGCAGCCCGAAGCTGCGCGCCGTGCTGGACGGCATCCCCACCTACAAGCCGGGCAAGCCGGCCGCCGCGGGCGGTCCGGTCGCCTTCAAGCTGTCCTCCAACGAGAACCCGTATCCGCCGCTGCCGGGCGTGATGGAGCGCACGCTGGCCGCGGCCTCGAACTTCAACCGGTACCCGGACATGGCCTGCACCGGTCTGATGGCGGAGCTCGCCGACCGCTTCGGCGTCCCCCTCTCGCACCTGGCCACCGGCACCGGCTCGGTCGGCGTCGCCCAGTCGCTGCTCCAGGCGACCTCGGGCCCGGGTGACGAGGTCATCTACGCCTGGCGGTCCTTCGAGGCGTACCCGATCATCACGCAGATCAGCGGGGCCACCTCGGTGCAGGTGCCGCTGACCGAGGGCGAGGTGCACGACCTCGACGCGATGGCCGAGGCGATCACCGACCGGACCCGGCTGATCTTCGTCTGCAACCCGAACAACCCCACCGGCACGGCGGTGCGCCGGGCCGAGCTGGAGCGGTTCCTGGACCGGGTGCCCTCCGACGTTCTGGTGGTGATCGACGAGGCGTACCGCGAGTTCGTCCGCGACGCCGACATCCCGGACGGCATCGAGCTCTACCGCGACCGCCCGAACGTCGCCGTGCTGCGGACGTTCTCCAAGGCGTACGGCCTGGCCGGGCTGCGGGTCGGTTTCGCGATCGCCCATGAGCCGGTGGCGGCGGCGCTGCGCAAGACGGCGGTGCCGTTCGGCGTGAGCCAGCTGGCGCAGGACGCGGCGGTGGCCTCGCTGCAGGCCGAGGACGAACTGCTCGGGCGGGTCGGCTCGTTGGTGGCCGAGCGCGAGCGGGTCCACGCCGGGCTCGTGGCCCAGGGCTGGACCGTGCCGGACACCCAGGCGAACTTCGTCTGGCTGCGGCTCGGTGAGCGGACGATGGACTTCGCGGCGGAGTGCGAGCGGCACGGCGTGGTGGTGCGGCCGTTCGCGGGTGAGGGCGTGCGCGTCACGATCGGTGAGTGCGAGGCGAACGACCTGTTCCTGAAGACGGCGGAGGGCTTCCGCAAGGAAAGCTGATCATGCCGGTCGGGCCGATCGGCCCGGGGGGAGTGTGTCGAGGGCGGCCGGTCAGTCCTCGACGCGCTCGACGCGGATCGGGTCGCCGTCCCTGACGGTGGCCAGGACGCGCGCATCGCCGTCGAGCGAGCCCAGGAGGTTGCACGGGCTCGCGAGCCGGCATTCGGAACCCCGGGATATCGGGGTGGGGCCGTAGGGGAGCGCGAGCGCGTCGCCCTCGGTCCAGAAGGCGACCGTGCCCGGCTCCACCACCTGCTGCGCGTCGGACTCGACCGCGGTGGAGACCGGAGTGTCGAAGTAGACCTCCTCGCCCCAGGTCCGGGCGGTGGAGGAGATCGGGAGAGCCCCCACGAGCGCCTTGCTCGTGGGGGTTTCGTCGAGGGTGGCCGTGGTGTGACCGGCCGGCCAGGAGATGCGGATACGAAGGGTCATGCCCCCGATTCAACAATATGTTGAAGGCTTGGGGAAGGGGTGACCTTCGAGTAGGGGACCCCCGGTCTTACGTACGGATTTCGTATGAGCCATAATGCTTGTGAATGTGAACGCGTTCACAAGCGTGTCACAGTTCATCCCGAGATGGGTGGGAATGAAGGGGCAAACTGCCCCCTGTGACCACGGCGATGTAAGGAGAATGACGACGTGGACCTAGCTCTGGCGCCAGAGACTCTGGCGCGATGGCAGTTCGGCATCACCACCGTCTACCACTTCCTCTTCGTTCCACTGACGATCTCTCTCGCCGCTCTCACCGCCGGCCTTCAGACCGCCTGGGTGCGCACGGAGAAGGAGAAGTACCTCAAGGCGACGAAGTTCTGGGGCAAGCTCTTCCTGATCAACATCGCGATGGGCGTCGTCACCGGCATCGTGCAGGAGTTCCAGTTCGGCATGAACTGGTCCGACTACTCCCGCTTCGTCGGTGACGTCTTCGGTGCACCGCTGGCCTTCGAGGCCCTGATCGCGTTCTTCTTCGAGTCCACGTTCATCGGCCTGTGGATCTTCGGCTGGGACAAGCTCCCCAAGAAGATCCACCTGGCCTGCATGTGGATGGTGTCGATAGGCACCATCCTCTCCGCGTACTTCATCCTGGCGGCCAACTCCTGGATGCAGCACCCCGTCGGCTACCGCATCAACGAGGAGCGGGGCCGGGCCGAGCTGACCGACTTCTGGCTGGTGCTGACGCAGAACACGGCGCTCACCCAGTTCTTCCACACCATGACGGCCGCGTTCCTGGTCGGCGGCGCGTTCATGGTGGGCATCTCCGCCTTCCACCTGGCGCGCAAGAGGCACGTCCCGGTCATGCGGACCTCCCTGCGGCTCGGCCTGATCACGCTGATCATCGCCGGGCTCGGCACGGCCATCAGCGGCGACCTGCTCGGCAAGGTCATGTTCAAGCAGCAGCCGATGAAGATGGCCGCCGCCGAGGCCCTCTGGGACGGCGAAGCCCCGGCGCCCTTCTCGGTCTTCGCCTACGGCGACGTCGACAAGGGCCACAACTCGGTGGCCATAGAGATCCCGGGACTGCTGTCGTTCCTGGCGAACGACGACTTCAGCTCCTACGTCCCGGGTATCAACGACATCAACAAGGCCGAGCAGGAGAAGTTCGGACCCGGCGACTACCGCCCCAACATCCCCGTCGCCTACTGGGGCTTCCGCTGGATGATCGGCTTCGGCATGGCCTCGCTCACCATCGGCATGGTCGGGCTCTGGCTGACCCGCAAGAAGTTCATGCTGGCGCCGGGGTTGCGGACCGGTGAGGACGAGGTGCCGAATCTGGTCCTGTTCAAGCGGAAGGCCCTGAGCCCCCGCCTGGCCAAGTGGTACTGGATCGTCGCCCTCTGGACCATGGCCTTCCCGCTGATCGCCAACTCCTGGGGCTGGATCTTCACGGAGATGGGACGCCAGCCCTGGGTCGTCTACGGCGTGCTGCGCACCAGGGACGCGGTCTCCCCCGGTGTCTCGCAGGGCGAGGTCCTGGCTTCGATGACCGTCTTCACCCTGCTCTACGCCGTACTCGCGGTGATCGAGGTCAAGCTGCTGGTCAAGTACGTCAAGGCCGGACCTCCCGAGCTCACCGAGGACGACCTCAACCCGCCCACCAAGATCGGCGGGGACGACCGTGACCCCGACCGGCCCATGGCCTTCTCGTACTGAGGCTCAGGAGATCGAGGCATGGAACTCCACAACGTCTGGTTCGTACTCATCGCCGTCCTCTGGACCGGCTACTTCTTCCTCGAAGGGTTCGACTTCGGAGTCGGCGTCCTGACCAAGCTGCTCGCCCGGGGCCGCCCCGAGAAGCGGGTCCTGATCAACACCATCGGTCCCGTCTGGGACGGCAACGAGGTGTGGCTGCTGACCGCCGGCGGCGCGACCTTCGCCGCGTTCCCCGAGTGGTACGCGACGCTCTTCTCCGGCTTCTACCTGCCGCTGCTGATCATCCTGGTCTGCCTGATCGTGCGCGGTGTCGCCTTCGAGTACCGGGTGAAGCGGCCCGAGGAGAACTGGCAGCGCAACTGGGAGGAGGCCATCTTCTGGACCTCCCTGATCCCCGCCGTGCTGTGGGGCGTCGCCTTCGGCAACATCGTGCGCGGAGTGAAGATCGACGCGGAGAAGGAGTACGTCGGCACCTTCGGGGACCTGCTCAACCCGTACGCGATCCTCGGCGGCCTGGTCACCCTCGCCCTCTTCACCTTCCACGGGACGGTCTTCGCGGCCCTCAAGACGGTCGGCGACATCCGGGTGCGCGCCCGGGCGCTCGCGCTGAAACTGGGTCTCGTCACCGCCGTCCTCGCCCTCGGGTTCCTGATCTGGACCCAGACGGACAAGGGCGACGGCGGCAGCCTGGTCGCCATGATCCTCGCCGTGGCGACGCTGGTCGGTGCGATCGGAGCGATCAAGGCGGGGCGCGAGGGCTGGTCGTTCGCGCTCTCGGGTATCACGATCGCCGCGACGGTGGCGATGCTCTTCCTGACGCTCTTCCCCAATGTCATGCCGTCTTCGCTCAACCCCGAGTGGAGCCTTACGGTGACGAACGCGTCGTCGAGCCCGTACACGCTGAAGATCATGACGTGGTGTGCGGCGATCGCGACGCCGCTGGTGCTGCTCTACCAGGGCTGGACCTACTGGGTGTTCCGTAAGCGGATCGGTACGCAGCACATCGCCGACGCCGCTCACTAGTGGGGGATGTTTCACGTGAAACCGATCGATCCGCGTCTGCTCCGGTACGCCCAGGCCACCCGTCTCTTCCTGACGGCGGTGGTGGTGCTCGGCCTGGCCGGGGCGGCGCTGGTCGTCGCCCAGGCGATGCTCATCGCCGAGGTGGTGGTCGGGGCCTTCCAGAAGGGCCTGTCGGTTTCCGACCTGACCACGCCGCTGCTGCTGCTCGCCGGAGTCGCGGTGGGGCGGGGGCTGGTCTCCTGGCTGACCGAGCTGGCCGCCCACCGGGCGAGCGCGGCGGTCAAGTCGGAACTCCGTGGACGGCTCCTTGCGCAGGCGGCCACGCTGGGGCCGGGCTGGCTCAGCGGGCAGAAGGCCGGCTCGCTGGCCGCGCTGGCGACTCGGGGAGTGGACGCGCTCGACGAGTACTTCTCGCGGTATCTCCCGCAGCTGGGGCTCGCGGTGGTGGTGCCCGTGGCGGTCCTGGCGAGGATCGTCACCGAGGACTGGATCTCGGCGGCCGTCATCGTCGTGACCCTGCCGCTCATCCCGCTCTTCATGATCCTCATCGGCTGGTACACCCAGGCCCGGATGGACCGTCAGTGGAAGCTGCTCTCCCGGCTTTCGGGACACTTCCTCGATGTGGTGGCCGGACTGCCGACACTCAAGGTGTTCGGACGGGCGAAGGCGCAGGCCGAGTCGATCCGCGCCATCACGTCGGAGTACCGCCGGGCGACGATGAAGACGCTGCGCATCGCGTTCCTGTCGTCCTTCGCCCTGGAGCTGCTGTCGACGCTGTCGGTGGCGCTGGTCGCGGTCGGCATCGGAATGCGGCTGGTCCACGGGGACCTCGACCTGTACACCGGTCTGGTCATTCTGGTGCTCGCACCTGAGGCATACCTCCCGATCCGGCAGGTGGGGGCGCAGTACCACGCGGCGGCGGAGGGGTTGGCCGCCGCCGAGGAGATCTTCGAAGTCCTCGAGGCCCCGGCAGCGGAGCGTGGCGCGGAGGCCGTGCCGTCGTCGCCGCGCATCGAGCTGGAGAACGTGACCGTGCGGCACGCGTGCCGCACGGAACCCTCGCTGGACGCGGCCTCGCTCGTCGTGGAACCGGGCGAGACGGTGGCCCTGGTGGGCCCGAGCGGAGTGGGCAAGTCGACGCTGCTCGATGTGGTGCTGGGGTTCGCGGCGCCGGAGCCGGGCGGCTCGGTCCGCGTCGGCGGTGTGGAGCTCAGTGCGCTGGACGTGGAAGAGTGGCGGTCACGGATCGCCTGGGTGCCGCAGCGTCCGTATCTCTTCGCGGGCACCATCGCGGAGAACGTCCGCCTGGCCCGCCCGGACGCCTCCGACGAGGCGGTACGGGAGGCGCTTCGGGACGCCGGGGCCGATGAGTTCGTGGCAGGCCTGCCGGAGGGCGTCGAGACGCCGCTGGGCGAGGACGGGGTGGGCCTCTCCGCGGGCCAGCGCCAACGTCTCGCCCTGGCCCGCGCGTTCCTCGCCGACCGGCCACTGCTTCTCCTGGACGAGCCCACGGCCGCGCTGGACGGTGAGACGGAAGCCGCCGTGGTCGACGCGGTCCGCCGTCTCGCCGCCGGCCGCACGGTGCTTCTGGTCGTTCACCGCCCGGCGCTGCTCGCGGTCGCGGACCGCGTGGTGGAGCTCCGGCGGACCACCGCCGTCGACGCGGCGGAGCCCGGCGCGGCCCCGCAGGTGTCCGCCGTCCCGTCCACACCCGACGGCCCGACCGCAGTCCACGGCACGGTCGGGACGGAGACGGAGTCCGCAGGGGCCGGGCGTTCGGTCTTCGGGCGTGTCCGCGCCATGGCGGGAGAACTCAGGGGCCGGATGGGCCTGGCCCTGCTGCTCGGGAGTCTGGCGCTGGGGTCCGCCGTGGGGCTCATGGCGGTGTCCGGGTGGCTCATCTCGCGGGCGTCCGAACAGCCGCCCGTGCTCCATCTGATGGTGGCCGTCACCGCCACGCGGGCGTTCGGCATCGGGCGGGCGGTGTTCCGGTACGCGGAGCGGATCGTGTCCCACGACGCCGTGCTGCGGATGCTCGCCGAACTGCGCGTGTCGGTCTACCGGCGCCTGGAGCGCATCGCCCCCGCCGGACTGCGCAGCACCCGCCGGGGCGACCTGCTCTCCCGGCTCGTCCAGGACGTCGACGCCCTCCAGGACTACTGGCTGCGCTGGCTGCTGCCCGCGGCCGCCGCGCTCGTCGTGGGGGCCGGCTCCGTCGGATTCACCGCCTGGCTGCTGCCCGAGGCCGGCGCCGTGCTCGCCGCCGGGCTGCTGGCCGCGGGAGTGACCGTCCCGCTGCTGAGCGGCGCCCTGGCACGCCGGGCCGAACGACGGCTCGCACCCGCCCGTGGCGCGCTCGCCGTCACGGTCCTCGACCTGCTGCGCGGCTGCGCCGAACTGACGGTCGCCGGGGCGCTGAGGGACCGTATCGAGCGGGCCAGGACTGCCGACCGTACGCTCACCTCCATCGCCTCCCGGCAGGCCGCCGCCACCGCGCTCGGGGCCGGGCTGTCCGCGCTCGCCTGCGGAGTGACGGTCGCCGCCGCCGCGTTCGTCGGCGTCCAGGCCGTCCGCGACGGGCGCCTCGACGGCGTCACGCTCGCCGTCGTCGTCCTCACCCCACTCGCCGCCTTCGAGGCCGTCACCGGACTTCCGCTGGCCGTCCAGTACCGCCAGCGCGTCAAGCGCAGCGCCGAGCGGGTGTACGAGGTGCTCGACGCCCCCGTCCCCGTACACGAGCCCGCGGCGCCGGTCGCACCTCCGCAGAGCCCCTTCCCCCTGGAGGTCACCGGCCTCTCCGCCCGCCACGCGGGGCAGGAGCGGGATGCCCTCGGTGACTTCACCCTCACCCTGGAGGCCGGCCGCCGGGTCGCCGTCGTCGGCGCCTCCGGATCGGGGAAGACCACCCTGGCCCAGGTGCTGCTGCGCTTCCTGGACGCCGACGCCGGCTCGTACCGGCTCGGCGGTGTGGACGCGGCGGAACTCGACGGCGACGACGTCCGTCGCTTCGTCGGCCTCTGCGCCCAGGACGCCCACACGTTCGACAGCACCATCCGCGAGAACCTGCGCCTGGCGCGTACCGGCGCCGACGACGACGAACTGCGGGCCGCCCTCGGCCGGGCCCGGCTCCTCGACTGGGTGGACGGGCTGCCGGACGGCCTCGACACACAGGTCGGCGAGCACGGCTCACGGATCTCCGGCGGTCAGCGGCAGCGCCTCGCGCTCGCCCGGGCGCTCCTCGCCGACTTCCCCGTCCTCGTCCTCGACGAACCGGCCGAACACCTCGACCTGGCCACGGCGGACGCGCTCACGGACGACCTGCTGCGGGCGACCGAGGGCCGCACCACTCTCCTGATCACCCACCGGTTGCGCGGCCTCGACGCCGTCGACGAGGTGGTGGTCCTGGACGAGGGCCGGACCGTTCAGCGCGGGCCGTACGGCGAGCTCGCGCAGGCCGAAGGCCCCTTGCGCCGGATGCTGGAGCAGGAGCGGGAGAGCGATCTCCTGCTCGCCGCGGGGAGCAGGACGGGAGGCCCGACTTTTCTCGCCAAATAGGACTTACTAGGCTCAAGGTCATGACCGCCGCCGTGCCCGACGTCCCCGACCCCCTGGAAGTCGCGACCCTGGCCACCCGCAGCCTCCAGGGCCTCTCGACGGAGCTCACGGCGCGGGTGCCGCAGCTCCTCGAGGCCATGCGCTCCGTCGGCACGGGACTCGAACTCCACTCGACCCTCGACCGGATCTGCGAGACCGCGGCCGAGCTCGCCGACGCCCGCTATGCCGCGATCGGCGTCGTCGACGACGAGGGCGACGGGCTCTCCGACTTCGTCACCTTCGGTGTCGACGAGATGATCGCCCGCCGGATCGGGCGGCGGCCCGACGGGCACGCGGGGCTGCTCGGCGCGCTGATCCGCGAACCCGAGACGATCCGGCTGGACGATCTGTCCACCGACCCACGTGCCGCCGGGTTCCCGCCCGGACACCCTCCGATGCGGACCTTCCTCGGTGTCCCGATCAGGGTCCAGGGGGAGATCTTCGGCAACCTCTATCTCGCCGAGAAGAGCGGCGGCGGCGAGTTCAGCGACTACGACGTCCACATGGTCCGGGTGCTCGCCACCGAGGCAGGGATCGCCATCGGCAACGCCCGCCTCTACGAGGCGGCCCGCCAGCGGGAGCGCTGGATCGACGGCTCGGTCGCGGTCACCACCGCTCTGCTCTCCGGCGGTGACGCGGACGACGCCCTCGCGGTGGTCGCCGAGCAGGCCCGCAGACTCGCCGACGCGGCCGCGGGGATCGTGCTGCTGCCCGCCCAGGACGGCGGCCTGGAGATCGTCGCCGTCTCCGCCGACCGGCCGAGCACGTCGCTGGGCGTGGTGATCCCGCCCGAGAGCACCGTGGTGCGGCGGCTGCTGGAAGGCGAGGCGGTCTTCGTGGACGACGCCTCCGGCGATCCGCGCATGATCAGCCGACTGGCGGCCCAGTACGGACCGACCATGCTGCTGCCCCTGCACAGCGGTGGCAAGGTGCTCGGCGCGCTCGCCATGCCCCGCGCGCGGGGCGGTCGGCAGTTCACGGAGGCGGAGCGGACCCTGGCCACCCAGTTCGCCTCCCAGGCCGCGCTCGCGCTGATGATGGCCGACGCGCAGCGCGACCGGGAGCGGCTCGCCGTCTACGAGGATCGCGACCGGATCGCCCGCGACCTGCACGACCTCGTCATCCAGCGGCTGTTCGCCACCGGGATGATGCTGGAGAGCGCCCAGCGCAAGTCGATCGTGCCGGCGGTGCGCGAGGGCGTCGGCAAGGCCGTGGACGAACTGGACGTGACCATCCAGGAGATCCGTACCGCGATCTTCGCGCTCCAGCAGGGACCCGCCGAGGCCCCGTCCGGACTGCGCACCCGCGTGCTGCGGGAGATCAACATGGCGGCCGTGCCGCTGGGCTTCAAACCCGCGCACCGCTTCCTCGGCGCGATCGACTCGACGGTCGGCGAACTCACCGGCAAGAACCTCATCGCCGCCCTGCGCGAAGCCCTGTCCAACGCCTTCCGGCACGCGGAGGCCACCCGGATCGAGGTTGTCGTCGACGCGGGTGCCGAACTCCCCGACGGCACCGCCGGGGTCCGGCTCTCGGTCGCGGACGACGGCGTCGGCATCCCCGAGGGCGGCCGGCGCAGCGGACTGCGCAACCTGACGCGACGCGCCGAATCCCTGGGCGGGTCGAGCTGGTGCGGTCCGGGCCTCGGGGAGGACGGCGGCGGTACGACGGTGGTGTGGCAGGTCCCGCTGTAGGCCCTGGTCGCGTCACGGGCCCGCCGTGACTCCGTCGGCGACCCGTCAGGCGTCGTCGATGGTGCCCGCGAGGATCTGTTCGATGACGACGGCCACGCCGTCCTCGTTGTTGGCGACCGTACGGCCGGAGGCGGCGGCGATCACGGCCGGGTGGGCGTTGCCCATCGCGTACGAGCGGCCGGCCCAGCCGAGCATCTCGATGTCGTTGGGCATGTCGCCGAAGGCGACGACCTCGTCGGCGGAGATGCCCCGCTCGGCGCAGCAGAGGGCCAGGGTGGACGCCTTGGAGACGCCGAGGCCGCTGATCTCCAGGAGCGCGGTCGGGCTGGAGCGGGTGAACGAGGCCAGCCCGCCGGCGGCCGCGCGGGCCGTGGACAGGAAGACGTCGGGGTCGAGCTCCGGGTGCTGGGCGAGCAGCTTGAGCACCGGGGCGGCCGCGCCGGGCTCCTCCTCGAAGAGCAGCTTCTCGGCCGTGGCGACGGTCGCGCCCGGGTCCAGGAAGAAGGGCGGGTACTGCGGCTCGTAGTGGATGCCGGTGGTGAGCTCGACCGCGAACGAGGTGCCCGGGGCGGCGGCGCGCAGCGTCCGCACGACGTCGAGCGCGACGTCCCGCTCCAGGGGGCGTACCTCCAGGAACGTTCCGCCCGCGTGCAGGTCGACGACGGCCGCGCCGTTGGCGCAGATCGCGAGGCCGTGGCCGTGGACGTGGTCGCTGACGACGTCCATCCAGCGCGCCGGGCGGCCGGTGACGAAGAAGACCTCGATGCCGGCCCGCTCGGCGGCGGCGAGCGCCGCGACCGTGCGCTCCGAGACGGACTTGTCGTCGCGCAGCAGGGTGCCGTCGAGGTCGGTGGCGATCAGTCGGGGGGCCGGGGCGGCGGGGCGCGGGGAATGGGGTGAGGTCACCGATCCATTCTTCCGTACCGCGTGCACGGGCGTGCGAGAGGGCGCACATCTGAGAGGGATGTTTGCCCGCCCTCGCCTGGCGCCCCGGCTCGCTCGCCGCCCCGCCTCGCCTGCCGTCTCGCCCCGCCTCGCCGCCCCGGCCGTGTCCGTGGTCAGCCGAGCTGTGCGGTGGCCTCGGTCGCGATCTTCTCGAAGACGGCCTGATCGGCGGCGAAGTCCGAGTCGGGGATGGGCCAGTGGATCACGATCTCGGTGAAGCCGAGCTCCTGGTGGCGGCCGGCGAAGTCGACGAAGGCGTCCAGGGACGCGAGCGGCCGTCCGCGGTCCGGGGTGAAGCCGGTGAGCAGCACCTTGTCCAGCTCGGACACGTCGCGGCCGATGTCCGCGCACGCCTTGCCCAGCTTCTCGACCTGCCCGCGGATCGCCTCGACGGACTGCTCCGGCGTGCCCTCCTCGAACAGCCTCGGGTCGCCGGTGGTCACCCATGCCTGCCCGTGACGTGCGGCGAGCTTCAGGCCGCGCGGGCCGGTGGCGGCCACGGCGAACGGCAGCCGCGGGCGCTGGACGCAGCCGGGGATGTTGCGGGCCTCGTCCGCGGAGTAGTGGGCGCCCCGCTGGGTCACCGCATCCTCGGTGAGCAGCCGGTCGAGCAGTGGCAGGAACTCGCCGAACCGGTCCGCCCGCTCCTTCGGCGTCCACGCCTCCTGGCCGAGCACCGTGGCGTCGAAGCCGTTGCCGCCCGCGCCGATGCCGAGCGTGACCCTGCCGCCCGAGATGTCGTCCAGGGAGATGAGCTCCTTGGCGAGGGTCACGGGGTGGCGGAAGTTCGGCGAGGTGACCAGGGTTCCGAGGCGCATCCGCTCGGTGGCCGTCGCGGCGGCGGTGAGCGTGGGCAGCGCGCCGAACCAGGGGCCGTCGCGGAAGGTCCGCCAGGACAGGTGGTCGTAGGTGTAGCCGGCGTGGAAGCCGAGCTCCTCGGCACGTCGCCAGCGCTCGCGGCCGCCGTCGTGCCAGCGGTGGACGGGAAGGATCACGGTGCTCAGGCGCAGGGTCATGCACTCGAGCCTACGACGGCCCCGCGGGACCCTCGTCCCGTACGAAGCACGCGCCCGGCTGCCTCAGCCGGGGAAGCGGAGGAACTCCGGGGGAACGGTGTCGGTCAGCCAGACGCCGTTGGCGCTGACATGGAAGACGTACCCGGCCCGGTGCATCGCGCCGGCGTCCACGCTCAGGACGACCGGGCGGCCACGACGTGCGCCGACCCGGGTCGCGGTCTCGCGGTCGGGCGAGAGGTGGACATGGTGGCGGGCCATGGGCCGCAGGCCCTCGGCCCGGATGGCGTCCAGGCGGGAGGCGACCGTACCGTGGTAGAGGTACGCGGGTGGCTCGGCCGGCGGAAGGTCCAGGTCCACCGCGACGGTGTGACCCTGGCTGGCCCGGATCCGTGTGCCCTCGATCGCGAAGCGCTTCTTGTCGTTGGCGGCGACGACATGGTCCAGCTCGGCGCGGCTGATCGGGAAGCCGTGCGCGGCCGCCGCCCGCAGGAGCGTGTCGATCTCGGTCCAGCCGTTCGCATCGAGAACCAGCCCGATGCGTTCGGGCTGATGACGCAGATGCTTCGAGAGGTACTTCGACACCTTCACGGTGCGTCTCTCGTCCATCGGTCTGTTCATGGCGCAAGGATGCCGGAGGGCGGCCCGGCGGACCATTGAATTGCGGTACGGATGTTTGATCCACAACCAACTTGGTTTATCCACAGGCGAATTGGCGATTCTGTGGATAACACCCCTACGATATAAGGCGTATTGCGCTATTCAACTGCCTTCCAAACCATTTGACGCGAGTGCGTCCAATGTCCTTGTCTGTACCTCGCGTTCTGCTGCGGCCGTGATGAACGCCGCCACGTTCTCCACGCCAACGAGCCGCTGAACGGCCCGAATCGTTCCGGACGGCAGTGTCACCGGCCGCGGCTCGTCCTGCCGAACCGGCGGAGGGTCGACCGACAGATGGTGCTGCAGATGGCGGGTGGCGAACAGCCGCATCGCACGCGCGAGTTCGGCGTCGACGGTCTGCTGGGCGAGCGGCCGGAGCCGGCGCACCATCGTCGCCGCCGCGGCCGCATCGGCGTCCGTCGGCGGCCGATGCTCCAGATAGCGTGCGAAGACATGCTCGGTGGTGAACTCCAGGAAACGCGAGGCGATGTGCTCGACCTGGACGCGAAGCTCCCGCAGATGGCCGGAGATTGCCGAGAGCGGCACGCCGGCCTCGTGCAACTCGGCTGCGACCGCCAGCTCTTGGGGGCTCGGAACCAGGAACTCGTCGTCCCGGTCCGGGACCCGCTCCAGGACCCCGAGCTCGATCGCCTCCCGGATCGCGTCCTCGTCGGGCGTGCCGCCGAACGTGGCGTCGAGCTCCTCGCGGGAGATCCGGTCGGCCTTCTCGTCCGTCCACGGCCCGTCGACCTCGGCTACCAGACCCAGCACACCGCCCAGCCCGCGGCCCGCGTCCCAGGCCTCCAGGAGTTCCTTGATGGAGGCCAGGGTGTAGCCGCGGTCCAACAGGTCCGCGATCTGCCGCAGCCGGGCCAGATGCGTGTCCCCGTACACGTTGGACCTGCCCCGGCGCTCCGGCCGGGGCAGCAGGCCGCGGTCCTGGTAGGCGCGGATCGTCCGGACCGTGGCTCCGCTGTGGTGGGCCAGATCCTCGATCCGGTACTCCGTCGACTGCTCCGACAAACCCGCTCCCACCCACTCGCTCCGGCTACCCGATCGCGGCGCGACCCACCGCACCCGCAGCGGCCCTGGCCGCGGGAGAGGACGCGAGGTATTCGACGGCCTTGCGCAGGGACCCCTCCTGCGAGGGATGGTACGACCGCCGGAAGTGGCGGGGTACGGCCGCGCCCAGCTCGCGCCGGTTCGGCAGCGGCCCCTTGGCGACGGGTGCGGTGACGGCCATGCCCTCGATGACGCTCACGCCGGCGGCTCCCATCGGGCTATCGCCCGCAGGGTCCTGGGGGCGAATCGGGACATGAAGTGGGCGCCGCGCGCCTCCGGGGTGACGGGGACGACGGCCTGGTTCCGCACCACGGCGCGCAGGATCGCGTCCGCGACCTTCTCCGGCGGGTAGTTGCGCAGGCCGTAGAGGCGGGAGGCCTCCTTCTGGCGGCGCTTCTGCTCCTCCTCGCCGGCTCCGGCGAACCGTGCCGTCGCGGTGATGTTGGTGTTCACGATGCCGGGGCAGATCGCCGAGACCCCGATGCCCTGGCCGGCCAGTTCGGCGCGCAGGCACTCGCTCAGCATCAGCACGGCCGCCTTGGACGTGCTGTACGCGGGCAGGGCCCGGGAGGGCTGGAAGGCCGCGGCGGAAGCGGTGTTCACGATGTGCCCGCCCTGGCCGCGCTCGGCCATCTGCCCGCCGAAGATCCGGCAGCCGTGGATGACGCCCCAGAGATTGACGTCCAGGACCTTCTTCCACTCCTCGGTGGTCGTCTCGAAGAAGGAGCCGGACAGACCGATGCCGGCGTTGTTGACGAGGACGTCGACGACTCCGTAGTCGCTCGCCACCTTCGCGGCGAGCTTCTCCATGGCCTGCTCGTCGCTGACGTCGGCGGTCTCGCCCCAGGCCTCGGGCGCGCCGATCAGCCGCGACATCTCCGCCGTCCGCGCCGCGCCCTCGGCGTCCCGGTCGACGGCGACGATCCGCGCGCCCGCCTCGGCGAAGGCGAAGGCGGTGGCCCGGCCGATACCGCTGGCGGCGCCGGTCACCAGGACCAGCTGGCCGCCGAACCGCTCGGCGTACTCCGGCTTCGCCGGGCTCTTCGCGGCCGGCGCGGGCGCCTTCAGCGACGGGTCCTCGTTCCTGTCCACGAACTCGGTGATCCAGGCGGCGAGCTGGTGGGGGCGGGTACGGGGCACCCAGTGCTTGGCCGGCAGAGAGCGCCGGGTCAGGTCCGGCACCCACGTGGCGAGGTCGTCGTAGAGCCGCTCCGACAGGAAGGCGTCGCCGGTCGGGGTGATCAGCTGGACCGGCGTGTGCGCGTACGCGTCGGCTCGCGGACGGCTCAGCCGAGCGCGGACGTTGTCCCGGTAGAGCCAGGCGCCGTGCGCCGCGTCGTTGGGCAGGGAAGGCGTCGGATAGGTGCCCGCCGGGATCTTCTCGACCCGCTGGAGGATCTTCGGCCACTGCTTGCCCAGCGGTCCGCGCCAGGCGAGCTCGGGCAGGACGGGGGTGTGCAGCATGTACACGTACCAGGACTTGGCGCCCTGGCCGAGGAGCTGGCCGACCCGGCGCGGGGTGGGCCGGGACATCCGCTGCTTGATCCAGTGACCGAAGTGGTCGAGGGAGGGGCCCGACATCGAGGTGAAGGAGGCGATCCGGCCCTCGGTGCGCGGGACGGTCACGAACTCCCAGGACTGCACCGAACCCCAGTCGTGGCCCACCAGGTGGACGGGCCGGTCCGGGCTGACCGCGTCTGCGACGGCCAGGAAGTCGTCCGTCAGCTTCTCCAGGGTGAACCCGCCGCGCAGCGGGGCCGGCGCCGTGGATCGGCCGTGGCCGCGGACGTCGTACAGCACCACGTGGAACCGCTCGGCGAGCCGGTGCGCGACCTCCGACCAGACCTCCTTCGAGTCCGGATATCCGTGCACGAGCAGCACGGTCGGCCGGCTCTCGTCGCCCAGTTCGGCGACGCACAGCTCGATCCCGCCCGTACGGACCCAGCGCTCCCGCGCCCCCTTCAGCCCGGCCATCACACGTCCCTCTCGTTCCAGCGCCGCACGTGCGGCAGGTCGTCGTCCAGCCAGAACGCGCTCTGCTCGGGGTCCTTGGAGTCGGTGACGACCAGGATCTCCTCGAACTTCCCGCCCGTACCCCGGAATCCGAGGTGCGGCTCGACCGCCCACAGCCCCGGCCGGGGCGGATGGTCGGAGAACTTGTACGGCGACCAGAGCGGCGACCAGCCGTCGCGGTGGCCGTGGATCGCATCGCTCGCCAGCCCCTTGAGTGACTGGGTGCCGAAGCCGAAGAGCGTGGGCGACCAGCGGCGCTCCTTCACCCGGTCGATCTTGTGCGCGATCACACCGAAGGGATACGCGCGGTGCCGGTTGGCGTACCCCTGGCGGACCATGAGCCGGTCCACGTTCTCGTAGATCTCGCGCAGGGAGCGGCGCTCGCGCACCTCGCTCAGGATCAGCTCGCGGTGCGCCTTCAGATCGGCGAGCAGCTTGTCGTGCACCGGATTGAGGCCCAGGCAACCGGAGTACCCGATGTCCGAGGTGTAGCCCTTGTGCACCGGGGCCATGTCGAGGATGAACGGCATCCCCGCCTCGAGGCGCCGGTTCGTGGGGAAGAACTGCAGCGGGATCTTGAAGTCGACGAAGGCCGTGCGGTCGCCGAACCAGGCGAAGGGCCGGTGGAACCAGTCCCGCACGCCCCGCTCGTACAGCCAGTCGCGCTGCATCTTCGCGGCCTCGCGCTCGGTCACCCCCGGCTTGAGCTGGGCCGCGACGGCTTCCGCGCACTCGTACGACAGGCGCTGCACTTCTCTGAACCCGCGCAGTTCCGCGGTCAGTTCGCTTGTCACCGCTGAGGTCATCCCACCCGTCCGTCCCGTGAACATCCGTGTGCGCTACGTGCCCGTAACTTGACACTGATGAATGTGACAATGCCCGGCGGCTGCGTCAAGGGTCGTGCGCGAGCCTGTGGAAAAGCGCAGGCGCGTTCCTGTGGAAAACGACTTTGGTCTCGACTCCCCTACGGGTTCGTACACCTGGAGTCGGATACGGAACGAGCCGTTGGGCTGACGACTGCTGTGGCGTGCGCCACTACCGTCGAAGCGTGACTGTGATCGCCACCGAAAGCCTCAGCAAGCGGTTCCCCCGGGTGACCGCTCTCGACCGGCTCTCCCTGGACATCGGGCCCGGTGTGACCGGACTGGTGGGTGCCAACGGAGCCGGCAAGTCCACGATGATCAAAATCCTGCTGGGCCTGTCCCCCGCCACGGAAGGCCGCGCCGAAGTGCTCGGCCTGGACGTCGCCACCTCCGGCGCCCAGATCCGTGAACGCGTGGGGTACATGCCCGAGCACGACTGCCTCCCGCCGGACGTCTCGGCCACCGAGCTCGTCGTCCACATGGCGCGGATGTCGGGCCTGCCCGCCACCGCCGCCCGTGAGCGGACGGCCGACACCCTGCGCCATGTCGGTCTGTACGAGGAGCGGTACCGCCCCATCGGCGGCTACTCGACCGGCATGAAACAACGGGTGAAGCTGGCCCAGGCGCTGGTCCACGACCCGCAGCTGGTCCTCCTCGACGAGCCCACCAACGGCCTCGACCCGGTGGGCCGCGACGAGATGCTCGGCCTGATCCGACGCATCTGGACGGACTTCGGCATCTCGGTCCTCGTCACCTCCCACCTCCTCGGCGAGCTCGAGCGCACCTGCGACCACGTCGTCGTCATCGACGGCGGACGGCTGCTGCGCTCCAGCTCCACCAGCGACTTCACCCAGACCACCACGACCCTCGCGGTCGAGGTCACCGACTCCGACACGCACCCCGACGGCGCCCACGCCCTGCGCGGCGCGCTCGCCGCGGCGGGCGTCACCCTGCACGAGGGTGTGGAGGACGGACTGCCGGGCGCCGGGCACGTCCTCCTGCTGGAGGCGGCGGGCGAGGAGACGTACGACCTCGTCCGCGACACCGTCGCCGACCTCGGCCTCGGTCTCGTACGGATGGAGCAGCGGCGGCACCACATCGCCGAGGTCTTCCGCCCCGACGCCCAGAAGCAGCAGGAGGAGGTGCCGGCGCGATGAGCTCCCAGGCTCCCGAGACCACCCAGATCCACAACATCGGCTACCGCAACTACGACGGGCCGCGCCTCGGCCGCGCGTACGCGCGCCGGGCACTGTTCTCGCAGTCGCTGCGCGGAGCGTACGGACTGGGCCGCAGCGCCAAGTCCAAGGTGCTGCCGATGATCCTCTTCGCGGTGATGTGCGTTCCCGCGCTGATCATCGTGGCCGTGGCGGTCGTCACCAAGGCGTCGAAGCTGCCGGTCGACTACACGGCCTACGCGATCTACCTCCAGCTCGTGATCTGCATCTACCTGGCCGCCCAGGCGCCCCAGTCCGTCTCCCGCGACCTGCGGTTCAGGACGGTGCCGCTGTACTTCTCGCGGCCGATCGAGCGGATCGACTACGTCCTCGCCAAGTACGGCGCGATGGCCTCGGCGCTCTTCATCCTGACCGCCGCGCCGCTGCTGATCCTCTTCATCGGCTCGCTGCTCGCGAAGCTGGACTTCGCCGACCAGGCGGCGGGCTTCGGCCAGGGGCTCGTCTCCGTGGCGCTGCTCTCGCTGCTGTTCGGTGGCATCGGCCTGGTCATGGCCGCGCTCACCCCGCGGCGCGGCTTCGGCGTCGCCGCCGTCATCGCCACGCTGGTGATCTCCTACGGCGCGGTCTCCACGCTGCAGGGCATCGCCTACGGCACGGACAACATCGACGCCATCCAGTGGATGGGCCTGTTCTCGCCGATCACGCTCATCGACGGGGTGCAGACCGCCTTCCTCGGCGCCACCACCTCCTTCCCCGGAGGGGAAGGAGCGGGACCGGGCGCCGGAGTCGGCGTCGTGTACCTGCTGGTCGTCCTCGCGCTCATCGCCGGCTCGTACGGAGTCCTGATGCGCCGCTACCGAAAGGTCGGGCTGTGACTACGCTCAACATCGACCACGCCTCGCGGTGGTTCGGCAACGTCGTGGCCGTCAACGACGTCACCATGACCATCGGCCCGGGTGTCACCGGCCTCCTCGGCCCCAACGGCGCCGGGAAGTCGACCCTCATCAACATGATGGGCGGCTTCCTCGCCCCGTCCACCGGCACGGTCACCCTCGACGGCGAGGCGATCTGGCGCAACGAGTCCGTCTACCGGAAGATCGGCGTCGTCCCCGAGCGTGAGGCGATGTACGACTTCCTCACCGGGCGCGAATTCGTCGTCGCCAACGCCGAGTTGCACGGCCTCGGCGCCAAGGAGGCCCAAGTGGCCCTCGCCACGGTCGAGATGGAGTACGCGCAGGACCGCAAGATCGCCACGTACAGCAAGGGCATGCGGCAGCGCGTGAAGATGGCCTCGGCCCTCGTCCACGATCCGTCCGTGCTCCTGCTGGACGAGCCGTTCAACGGCATGGACCCGCGCCAGCGCATGCAGTTGATGGACCTGCTGCGCCGGATGGGCTCCGTGGGCCGCACGGTGCTGTTCTCCTCGCACATCCTGGAGGAGGTCGAGCAGCTCGCCTCGCACATCGAGGTGATCGTGGCCGGGCGCCATGCCGCCTCCGGCGACTTCCGCAAGATCCGCCGGCTCATGACGGACCGGCCGCACCGCTATCTCGTACGGTCCAGCGACGACCGGGCGCTCGCGGCCGCGCTCATCGCCGACCCGTCCACGGCCGGCATCGAGGTCGACCTCGCCGAAGGCGCCCTGCGCATCCAGGCGGTGGACTTCGGACGGTTCACGGAACTGCTGCCCCGGGTCGCCCGGGAGCAGGGGATCCGACTGCTGACGGTCTCGCCGTCGGACGAGTCCCTCGAATCGGTCTTCTCGTACCTCGTAGCGGCCTGAAAGGAGCCTGACCGATGTACAACCCCACAGTCGCCCGGCTCACCTACCGGGCCCTGCTCGGCCGCCGGCGGGCGCTGATCCTCTTCGCGCTGCCCGCGCTCCTGCTGGTGATCGCCGCCGCGGTACGGGCGTTCAACGGCGCGGACGACCAGATCGCCGCCGACGTCCTCGGCGGTTTCGCGCTCGCCACGATGGTGCCGCTGATCGGTGTCATCGCCGGAACGGGCGCGATCGGCCCGGAGATCGACGACGGTTCGATCGTCTATCTGCTGTCCAAGCCGGTGAAGCGGCCCACGATCATCTTCACCAAGCTGATCGTGGCGATCGCCGTGACCATGGTCTTCTCGGCGGTGCCCACGTTCCTCGCGGGCCTGATCCTCAACGGCAACGGCCAGCAGGTGGCGGTGGCGTACACCGTCGCGGCGCTGGTCGCCTCCATCGCGTACAGCGCGCTCTTCCTGCTGCTCGGCACGGTCAGCCGCCACGCGGTGGTCATCGGGCTGGTCTATGCGCTGGTCTGGGAGGCCCTGTTCGGCTCCCTGATCGCCGGCGCGAAGACGCTCAGCGTGCAGCAGTGGGCGCTCGCGGTGGCCCAGAAGGTCAGCGGCGAGGGCCTGGTCACCTCGGACGTCGCCCTGCCGACGGCGGTGGCGCTGCTGATCGGTGTGACGGTCCTGGCGACCTGGTACGCGGGCCAGAAGCTGCGGACGCTGAAGCTGGCGGGCGAGGAGTAGAAACCGAGGGGCGGAACCGGC
Organism: Streptomyces sp. NPDC046712; assembly: GCF_040645695.1. NCBI lineage: Bacteria > Bacillati > Actinomycetota > Actinomycetes > Kitasatosporales > Streptomycetaceae > Streptomyces > Streptomyces sp. NPDC046712. Next base: position 263,748 of record NZ_JBEYYW010000003.1, read on the forward strand.
GAGCAGACGCCGGCGAGCAGACGCCGGGGTCGGGGGCCCGGGGCCGGGGACGCGAAGAGGCTCAGTGCCGATGAGTTCAGCGCCGAAGAGATTCGCCGATGAGGCTCAGACCTTGGCGTCCCTGGCCGCCAGCAGTCCGACCCCCAGGGCCGCCGCGCAGACACACAGCACCAGCACGATCGGCACCGTCCAGGAGCCGGTCGCCTGGTGGACCGCGCCGGCGGCCAGAGGCCCGGCCGCGGCGAGCAGATAGCCGACGGTCTGGGCCATGCCGGAGAGCCGGGACGCGGTGGCCGCGTCGCCCGACCGCAGCACGATCAGGGTCAGGGCGAGGCCCACCGCCCCGCCCTGCCCGACGCCGAGCAGTGCGGACCACAGCCAGGCCCCCTGCACCGGGGCGGTCATCAGCCCCGCGTAACCCGCCGCGACCAGCGTCGTGACGAGGACGACCAACGGGCGCTGCGTCCGCATCCGGCCCGCGAGCAGCGGCACCGCGAACGCCCCCGCCACCTGGATCAGGTTGTTGAAGGCGAAGATCACGCCGGCCGTCGAGCGGCTCATCCCATGGTCCGTGAAGATCGTGGGCATCCAGGCGATCAGGACGTACGACCAGAGCGACTGCAGCCCCATGAACAGCGTCACCTGCCACGCCAGCGCCGAGCGCCAGACGCTCCTGGCGGGCGCCGCCGGGACGGCCCGTACCTCATGTCCCGTACGGCCCCGGGCTGTCAGGACCTGCGGCAGCCAGGCCAGCGCGGCGAGCGCCGCGAGCAGCGACCAGAACCCCAGGGACGCCTCCCAGCCGCCGCCGAGGGCCTGCTCCAGCGGCACCGACGCCGCCGCGACCACCGTCGCGCCTGCGATCATCGCGCCCGTGTAGAGCGAGGTCATCGACGCGGCCCGGTCGGGGAAGTCCCGCTTGATCAGGCCCGGCATCAGGACGTTGAGCAGGGCGATCGCCGTGCCGACCAGGACGCCGCCGCCGTACAAGGCGTACACGGACGGCAGGACGCGCACCAGGATGCCGGCGCCGAGCAGGACGAGCGCCGCGAGCAGTACCGGTTCGGCGCCGAAGCGCCGCCCGAGCCATGGCGCCACCAGCGCGCCGACGCCCAGGAAGAGCACCGGCACGGACGTGACCAGCGAACTGGCCGTCGACGACAGGCCGAAGGCCGCCGCGATCTCGCCCACCAGCGGTGACACGCTCGCCAGCGCGGCCCGCATGTTGAGCGAGGCCAGCACGATCCCGGCCAGCAGGAGGGCCGGGTGGGCGAGCAGCGCCCGCCGCCCCGCCGCCCCCTGGGCCGAGGGGAGGACACCGGCCTCGGCGTCGAGGACCGGTGGCCGGGACTCGGTCCTCACCGGGCCTCACCCGTCCGCGCCTCGCCCGCCCGAGCTCCACTCGCCGACGCCTCACCCGGCGACGCCTCACCCGCCCGCGCCTCACCGGCCCGCTTCCCGTCCGCCGGTGTCCCGCCCACAGGGGCCTCGCCCGTCGGCTTCCCGTCCGCCGGCGCCTCTTCCGTCAGCGCCGTGATCGTCTCCAGCGGCACCCGCAGCAGCTCCCGCGCCCCCGCCTCAGCGGCCTCGGCGTCCCCCGCCTCGATGGCCGCGACCAGCGTCTCGTGGGCGTCGATGTCGACCGGCGGCATCTCCCGGTCGCCGAGCGCCTCCACCAGCACCTCGTGCACCTGCGTGGAGAAGAAGCGGTACACCTCGATGAGGGCCGTGTTGTGCGTGGCCTCGACAACGGCGAGGTGGAAGGCCATGTCCGCGTCCGCGGCCCGGTCGCCCTCCTCGCGGAGGGTCGTCAGCGCCGCCCGCAACCGCAGCAGGTCGTGCGTGTCCCGCCGTACCGCCGCGAGGCGCGCCGCCTCCGCCTCCAGGGCCATCCGCAGCTCCGTGACGTCCCGTGCACCCGCATGGCGCACTCCGCGCAGGACGGCTGCCGGATCGGCGGTCGACCTGACAAAGGTGCCGTGGCCCTGGCGGGACTCCAGGAGACCCGCGTGGACCAGAACCCGTACCGCCTCGCGGACCGTGTTGCGCCCCACGCCCAGCTGCTCGGCGAGCTCGTGCTCGGTCGGAATGCGGTCCCCGACACCCCACTCGCCCTCCGCGAGCTGCTCGCGCAGCTGCTCCACCACGGAGTCCACCAAGGAGGTCCGCCCCGCCGCCTTCAGCGCCATCACCACTCCACGAAGAGATATTCGCCCGGTTGCCCGGTCATCCTACAACTGACGGGCCGAGAGGCACCGGACTACTGTGGGCCCGTACGCGGACACGAACACCCTCACCACCTTCGGGAGTCAGTCATGTCAGACCGCTTCGACGTCGTCGTACTCGGAGCTGGCCCCGGCGGCTACGTCGCCGCCATCCGCGCCGCCCAGCTGGGCAAGCGGGTCGCGGTCGTCGAAGAGAAGTACTGGGGCGGTGTCTGCCTGAACGTCGGCTGCATCCCCACCAAGGCGCTGCTGCGCAACGCGGAGCTCGCCCACATCTTCAACCACGAGGCGAAGACCTTCGGCATCAAGGTCGACGGCACGGTCTCCTTCGACTACGGCGAGGCGTTCCGCCGCAGCCGCACGGTCGCGGACGGCCGGGTCAAGGGCGTCCACTTCCTGATGAAGAAGAACGGCATCACGGAGTTCGACGGCCGCGGCACCTTCGTCGACGCGAACACGATGCAGGTCGCCAAGTCCGACGGCACCACGCAGACGATCACGTTCGACAACTGCATCATCGCCACCGGCGCCACCCCGCGCCTGCTGCCCGGCACGGCCCGCAGCGAGCGCGTCGTGACGTTCGAGGAGCAGATCCTCGCCGAGGACGTTCCGCAGTCGATCATCATCGCCGGCGCGGGCGCGATCGGCATCGAGTTCGCGTACGTGCTCCACAACTACGGCGTGAAGGTCACCGTCGTCGAGTTCCTGGACCGGATCGCTCCGCTGGAGGACGCGGACGTCTCCAAGGAGCTGGCCAAGCAGTACCGCAAGCTCGGCATCGACGTCCTGACCTCGACCCGTGTCGAGACGATCGACGAGTCGGGCCCGCAGGTCCGCGTCACCGTCACCGGCAAGGACGGCGCGCAGAAGGTCCTGGAGGCCGACAAGGTCCTGCAGGCCATCGGCTTCGCCCCCAACGTCTCCGGCTACGGCCTGGAGAACACCGGCGTCGCGCTGACCGACCGTGGTGCCATCGACGTCGACGGCCGTTGCCGCACCTCCGTGCCGCACATCTACGCCATCGGCGACGTGACCGCGAAGCTGATGCTCGCGCACACCGCCGAGTCCATGGGTGTCGTCGCCGCCGAGACCATCGGGGACACCGAGACCATGGAGCTCGACTACCCGATGATCCCGCGCGCCACCTACTGCCAGCCGCAGATCGCCAGCTTCGGCTGGACCGAGGCGCAGGCGCGGGAGCAGGGGTACGACGTCAAGGTCGCCAAGTTCCCCTTCACGGCCAACGGCAAGGCGCACGGCCTCGGCGACTCCACCGGCTTCGTGAAGATCATCAGCGACGGGAAGTACGGCGAGATCATCGGCGCCCACCTGATCGGTCCCGACGTCACCGAGCTGCTGCCCGAGCTGACGCTGGCGCAGCAGTGGGACCTGACGGTCCACGAGGTCGCGCGGAACGTCCACGCGCACCCGACGCTGGGCGAGGCCGTGAAGGAAGCGATCCACGGCCTTGCCGGACACATGATCAATTTCTGAGGTTTCTCCCACCTCGGGGTGGTAGGCACGGAAGAGTGCCGACCTTGGAACCCTGCCCGCCGGGTGGCGAACCGTCCCGACCGATCAGGTCGTGGGTGCGTTCGTCACCCGGTACGCATGTCTGGCTGCTCGTCATCGCGATCACCAGCATCGTCATCGCGCTGTCCTCCGCCGGCCTGGAGCACTACCTCCTGCACCGCAACAGCAGCAATCTGCACCAGCTCTCCCACCACCCGCTCCAGGCCCTGGTCGGCAGCGCGTTCTGGATCGAGAACCCCTCCACCTTCGTCCCGTACGCGGTGCTGTTCGAGGTCTTCCACGCGCCCGTGGAGCGGTGGCTCGGCATGCCGAAGTGGCTCTTCACGGTCGCCACGGCCCACATCGCGGCGACGCTCATCAGCCAGAAGGTCGTCCTGCAGGCGATCCAGGACCATGACGTGCCGCGCAGCATGGCGCATGTGGTGGACATCGGCGTGAGCTACGGGCTCGCGGCGTCGGTCGGGATCCTGACGTACCGGATCCCACGGCCCTGGCGGTGGCTCTATCTGGCGGGGGCGGTGGCCTTCGTCGCCGTACCGCTCTGTACGAGCCATACGTACACGGATCTGGGGCACGCGGTCTCGCTGGCGATCGGGCTGGCATGTTGGCCGTTGACGCGCGGTGTGCCGCGCGGAAAACCGGTGGCTGCCGAACCTCCGCCGCACGCACACTAGTTGCGCGGGAGATGCCCGCCGTGAGACCGGGGAGGAGCACGACGATGACCGACACCAGTTCGAGCCGGAGTTCGAGTCCGTCGAGCTCCCTGCAGGGCGGCGCCCCCTAGCGCCGCCGGGGCGGCCGCTTCGAGCGCGCGGGTTCTCCGCGCGGGCCGCCCACCCGGAGGATTGGCCGAGCGGTAAGGCACTGGCTTGCTAAGCCATGGTCGGGGTCACCCCCGCGCGCGTTCGATTCGCGCATCCTCCGCAGACCGCGAACACCCGCAGACCGCAAGCACCCGCAGACCGGGAACACCCGCAGACTGGGAACACCCGCAGACTGGGAACACCCGCAGACCGGGAACACCCGCGTAGCAGCAACCCGCCCCTACGCCGCGAGCAGACGCTCCAGGACGACCGCGATGCCGTCCTCCTCGTTCGACGCCGTCACCTCGTCCGCGACCGCCTTCAGGGCGTCGTGCGCGTTGGCCATCGCCACACCCCGCGCCGCCCAGCCGAACATCGGGATGTCGTTCGGCATGTCGCCGAAGGCGATCGTCTCCGCCGCCTTCACACCCAGCCTGCGCGCCGCGAGCGACAGGCCCGTGGCCTTGGTCAGACCCAGCGGAAGGATCTCCACGATCCCGGCACCGGCCATGACCACGTCCACCAGGCTGCCGACGGTCTGCCGGGCGGCACCCGCCAGCTCGTCGTCCGACAGCGTGGGGTGCTGGATGTAGAGCTTGTTCAGCGGGGCGGACCACAGCTCCGTCGGGTCCTTGAAGAGGACCACCGGCAGCGGCCCCTCCTGGAGCCGGTAGTCGGCGCTGACCAGCACTTCGCCGTCCAGGCCGTCGCGGCTGGCGGCGATTGCCAGCGGCCCGACCTCGGCCTCGATCTTCGACAGCGCCAGGCCGGCCAGCTGCCGGTCCAGGGTCACCGAGGTCAGCAGCCGGTGCTCGCCCGCGTGGTAGACCTGCGCGCCCTGACCGCACACCGCGAGCCCCTCGTAGCCGAGGTCGTCGAGGATGTGCCGGGTCCAGGGCACGGACCGGCCGGTGACGATGATGTGTGCCGCCCCCGCCGCCACCACGGCGGCGAGGGCGTCTCGCGTACGTTCCGAGACCGACTCGTCGGCCCGCAGCAGCGTGCCGTCGAGGTCCGTCGCGACGAGCTTGTACGGGAACGGGCTCACTTGGAGATCGGCTCCAGGACCTCGCGGCCACCCAGGTACGGCCGCAGCACCTCGGGCACCCGCACCGAACCGTCCGGCAGCTGGTGGTTCTCCAGGATCGCCACGATCGTGCGCGGTACGGCGCAGAGCGTGCCGTTCAGCGTCGCCAGCGGCTGCACGACCTTCTTGCCGTTCCGCTCGTCACGCATCCGCACGGACAGGCGACGTGCCTGGAAGCCGTCGCAGTTCGACGCCGAGGTCAGCTCGCGGTACTTGCCCTGCGTCGGGATCCACGCCTCGCAGTCGAACTTGCGCGAGGCGGAGGCACCGAGGTCGCCGGTGGCCACGTCGATGACCTGGAAGGGCAGCTCGAGGCTGGTCAGCCACTGCTTCTCCCAGTCGAGGAGCCGCTTGTGCTCGTTCTCGGCGTCCTCCGGAGCGACGTACGAGAACATCTCGACCTTGTCGAACTGGTGGACGCGGAAGATGCCCCGGGTGTCCTTGCCGTACGTGCCGGCCTCGCGGCGGAAGCACGGCGAGAAGCCGGCGTAGCGCAGCGGGAGCTTGTCGGCGTCGATGATCTCGTCCATGTGGTACGCGGCGAGGGGGACCTCGGACGTACCGACGAGGTAGTAGTCGTCCCGCTCCAGGTGGTACACGTTCTCCGCGGCCTGGCCGAGGAAGCCGGTGCCCTCCATGGCACGCGGGCGGACCAGCGCCGGCGTCAGCATCGGGATGAACCCGGCCTCGGTCGCCTGGGCGATCGCCGCGTTGACGAGGGCCAGCTCCAGCAGGGCGCCGACACCCGTCAGGTAGTAGAAGCGCGAGCCGGAGACCTTGGCGCCCCGCTCGACGTCGATGGCGCCCAGCGCCTCGCCCAGCTCCAGGTGGTCCTTGGGCTCGAAGCCCTCGGCCGCGAAGTCGCGGATGGTGCCGTGCGTCTCGAGGACGACGAAGTCCTCCTCGCCGCCCACGGGCACGTCCGCGTGGACGATGTTGCCGAGTTGGAGCAGGAGCGCGCGGGCGGTCTCGTCGGCCTCGTTCTGCTCGGCCTCGGCAGACTTGACGTCGGTCTTGAGCTGCTCGGCCCGCTGCAGGAGCTCGGCGCGCTCCTCGGGCGTGGCCTTGGGGATCAGCTTGCCGAGCGCCTTCTGCTCGGAACGGAGCTCGTCGAAGCGGACGCCGGACGACCTGCGCCGCTCATCGGCGGAGAGCAGGGCGTCGACGAGCGCGACGTCCTCTCCACGGGCGCGCTGGGAGGCGCGAACACGGTCGGGGTCCTCACGGAGCAGGCGAAGGTCAATCACCCCACCAGGCTACCGGTGCGGGCTCGTGACACCCCAACCGGATATAGCCTTGCGTGTCGCTTTGCCCGAATTGCCGGGATTGAACAATGCTTACGCTTTTCGTCAATAAACCGGCCGCGAGCCCCCGAAAAGGGGCGGATCGACACCCACGGCTTGACCGAACCGCCCAGTGGATCAAGGGACTTCCCTCGACTTCTCCACAGCGGTGCGCGCCGCCGAGAGTTTTCCACAGCCTGTGCGAAAGGTCTGTGGATCGTGAACGCATTCCTGGGGGCAATCGCGATCAAACCCGCCTCGCCCACTCTTCCGAGTGGGAATTCCTCGCTCTATAGAGTTGATCAAGGGAATTGGGGTGACGCGGGTCGACATCGACCCTGTGGGCGGACGCAAGGTGACCGGGGCGATTTGTCGACCTTGCCCGAGCGCGATATCGACTTGTCCCCAGGTCGAGCCGGTCGCCTGTGGATAACTATGGGGCCGAACGGAAAATATGCAGGTAGGACTAGTGGTTCAAACCTGTGGACGACCGGCCTCGGCAAAAGGGGCGATGGGCCACGATCGGATCAGGCCCGACCGTCCTGGGCCCTCGCCAGCCAATCGGAGGCCGCCATGAACTCCCCGTCCGACGTCCCGCGCCGCAGCGCCCGCACGTCCTTCACCGCGACACCCGCCCGCGGATACGACCCGAGGAACCGCACCTTCGGACAGATGCGCTTCAGACCCATGAGCGCCTCGCCCACGCGCCGGTCGGAGATATGGCCCTCGGCGTCCACGGCGAAGCAGTAGTTGCCGATGCCCGCGCCCGTCGGGCGGGACTGGATCAGCATCAGGTTGACCCCACGCACCGCGAATTCCTGGAGCAGCTCGAGGAGGGCACCCGGATGGTCATCACCCAGCCACAGCACGACCGAGGTCTTGTCCGCGCCCGTCGGGGCCGCCGGCCGGGCCGGCCGACCCACCAGGACGAACCGGGTCTCTGCGTTCTCCGCGTCGTGGATCTCGGTGACCAGGGCCTCCAGGCCATAGGTCGCCGCAGCGAACTCGCCGGCGAAGGCCGCGTCGAAACGGCCCTCCTGCACGAGCCGGGCCCCGTCCGCGTTCGACGCGGCCGACTCCCACAGGGCGTCGGGCAGGTGGGCGCGCAGCCAGTTCCGTACCTGCGGCTGGGCCACCGGGTGACCGGTGACCGTCTTGACCTCGGACAGCTTGGTGCCCGGCCGGACGAGCAGGGCGAAGGCGATCGGCAGGACCACCTCGCGGTAGATCATCAGCGGCTCGCCGGAGGCCAGCTCGTCCAGGGTGGCGGTGACCCCGCCCTCCACCGAGTTCTCGATCGGTACGAGGGCGGCGGCGGCCTCCCCGTTGCGTACGGCGTCCAGCGCGGCCGGGACGGAGACCATCGGGACGAGCTCCCTGGTCGCGGCCTCGGGCAGCGTACGCAGCGCGGCCTCCGTGAAAGTGCCTTCGGGACCGAGATACGTATACCGGGTGGCTGACATACGGTCACCCTAATAGGCGCCGGGCCCCTCAGGCCTCCAGCAGCCGCTGGCCCACGTACTCGCCCTCGGCCGCCCCGCCCGGTACGGCGAACAGGCCGCTGGCCTCGTGGCGGATGAACGCGGACAGCGCGTCGCCCCGGTCGAGCTTGCGCTGCACGGGGACGAAGCCCCTCAGCGGATCGGCCTGCCAGCAGATGAAGAGCAGCCCCGCGTCGGGTGTGCCGTCCGGTCCGATGCCGTCGTGGAAGGAGAACGGCCTGCGGAGCATCGCCGCTCCGCCGTTCTGTTCGGGGGCGGAGATACGGGAGTGGGCGTTGTCCGGGATGACCAGCTTCCCGTCCGGTCCGACCTTGTTCAGATCGAGTTCGGTCGTCTCGCTCCCGCCGGTCAGCGGCGCGCCGTCCGACTTCCGCCGACCGATGACCTTCTCCTGCTTGTCGAGGGGGAGCTGCTCCCAGTCGTCGAGCAGCATGCGGATCCGGCGTACGACGGCGTACGAGCCCCCGGCCATCCACTCCTGGGCCCCAGAGGCTCCTGAGGCACCGGCCGGGACGAAGATCCGCCGGTCGAAGTCGGGATCGGTGGGCTTCGGGTTGCCGGTGCCGTCCACCTGACCCATCAGGTTCCGGGCCGTCATCGGCTTGGCGGTGGCACCGGCGGACCGGTTGAAGCCGTTCATCTGCCAGCGGACCCTGGCCGCCGAGCCCGCGTCCTTCTGCAGTGCGCGCAGTGCGTGGAAGGCGACCAGCGCGTCGTCCGCACCGATCTGCACCCACAGGTCGCCCTCCGACCTCTTCGGGTCGAGCGCGTCGGCCGAGAAGGCGGGCAGCGGGTCGAGCTGCGTCGGGCGGCGCGCGGTGAGTCCCGTACGGGAGAAGAAGGAGTGACCGAAGCCGAAGGTGACCGTCAGGGAGGAGGGACCCGCGTCCAGGGCGATGCCGGTGTCGTCGGTCGACGGCTTGCCCGCCATCAGCGCCTTGGCAGTCGCCGACCAGCGGCGCAGCAGTGCGGCGGCCTCTTTCCGGCCGGCGCCCGGCGTGAGGTCGAAGGCGATCAGATGACCCCGCGACTGAAGCGGAGTGGTGATCCCCGCCTGATGTTTCCCGTGAAACATCGCCTGCGTCGCCCCGACCGTCGTCAGCGCCTTCGCATCGCCGGCGGAGGGGCCGGAGTCGGCGACCGCCGCGTACACCCCGGCGCCACCGGCGGCACCGAGTGCGATTCCGGCCGCGCCCGCGGCGCCGACCGTGCCGAGCATCCGCCGCCGGGAGATCTCAAGGTTGTCGTCGTTGCTCACGTGGGTCAGCCGATCTTCACGTTCTTGTCGATGGTGGTCTGGTCGATGTCGGAGGTACGGACCGTCACCTGGATCTGCCATTCGCCGGCCATCGGGATCTGGACGCCGTTCGCGCTCCAGTGTCCGGTCTGGATCCGGTCGGGTACGACCGGCAGCGGGCCGACGTTCTTCTCCTTCAGGGTGAAGGCGACCTTGATCTCGGGGACGTCCAGCGGGCGGCCGTTGGGCCGGTCGACATAGATGTGCAGGGCGTTGGCGCCGGTACGGCCGGGGTCGAGGCTGAGCCGTACCGTGCCCTTGCCGTCCACGCCCCCGGTGTCGAAGGGCAGCCGGATGTCCACGGGCCGCTCGGGTACGGCGGTCGATCCGGACGCGGACTGGGAGCGCCCCGCCTCTTCCTCCGTGCGACCCGGTTCGGTCGAGGTCAGGACGGTGGTCACGGCGAGCAGGACGACGGCGACGACGGCCTCGGTCAGGACCGAGCGGCGCAGGCCGGTCCGCTCGGGGTCGGCGTCGCGGTCGCGCTTCTTGCGGGCGGTGGCGACGGCGGCCCGCTGCCGGGCGAGCTGCGCGGCCCGCACGGGGTCGACATCCGCCCCCTCGGCGGCGGAGGTGCCGGTGCCGGTGGCCTCTACGGCCTCGTCGTCGGCTTCGTCGATGCCTTCGGCTTCGGTGTTCTCGGCGCCTTCGGTGTCTTCGGTGTTCGCGGTGTTCGCGGTGTTCTCCGCGTTCTCTGTGTTCTCGGTGTTCACGGCGTCGTCGGCGGAAGCCTCGGTCTCGGCCGGTGCGCCGAGCCGCTGGGTCCACCGGCGGGAGATCCAGGCGATGCCCACGAGCACGGCCACGAGTCCGACCTTGACCAGCAGCAGCTGTCCGTAGGCCGTGCCGGTCAGGGCCGACCAGGAGCCGACCTGTCGCCAGGACTGGTAGATCCCGGTCGCCGCCAGGACGACCACCGACCCGAAGGCGACCTTCGAGAAGCGCTCGACGGCCGCCCGTTCGATGCCGGGTGCCCGGTAGAGCGAGACGAGCAGGGCGGTCAGACCGCCGAGCCAGGCCGCCACCGCCAGCAGATGCAGGATGTCGACGGGCATCGCGATCCCCGGCTGCAGGCCGGTCGAGGCGTGCTCGGCGAGGGCCCAGGTGCCCGCGATGCCGGCGGCCACCACGGTGCCGCCGATCGCGAGGCCGAAGGTGAGGTCCTTCTTCTCCTTCTCGTCGGTCCGCTTCGTGTACGCACCGAACAGCACGGCGACGAAGAGCGCGGCCGCGCCCAGGAGCATCAGGCGGGAGATGAGCGCGGCGCCGGTCTTCGTCTCCAGGACGGACTTCAGTCCGCCGAGGTCGAAGGCGTCGCCGAGTTCGCCGGAGCCGGTGTACGGGTTGCGCAGCAGCAGCATGACCAGGGTGGCCGCGGTGAGGGTCAGCCAGCCCCTGACCACGAGCCGCTGCACCGGACGCACGGCGGCGCCGCGCGGCCAGCAGGCGAGGACGAAGGCCCCGCCGCCGACGAGGACGACGAAGCCGGCGTAGGAGAGGTAGCGGGCGATGCCGTACAGCGTGCCGACGAGCCCGCCGCCGGCTTCCTGGTCGGGCAGGGCCACGGAGGTCTGGGAGGGGGCGCCGATGGAGAAGGTGAAGGCGCCCGCGATGGGGTGGCTGTCGGCGGAGACGGTCTGCCAGGCGACGGTGTAGGTGCCTTCCGGCAGACCGGAGCGGAGCCCTACTCCGTACTTGACGATCGATCCGCTGCACAGGTCGCGGATCTCTCCGGTGTCGACCCTCTTCCCCGCCGGGTCGAGGACCCGGATCGAGTCGGCGCTCATGGCGACCTGTTCGGAGAAGGTGAGGTGGACGTCCTTGGGGGCGGTGGCGACCACCGCCCCGTCCTTCGGGTCGCTGCCGGTGAGCGCGGCATGCGCGGACGCGGGGGCGGCGCCGGCGAGCAGTGTGCCGAGGAGCGCGGCCGCGACGAGCAGCAGCCGGGTCAGGGCGGTTCCGAGGCGCGGGGCGGTGGCTGGCATGAGTGTGTCAGTCCCTCAAGTAGCTCAGTGCTGCTTCGGGTTGTGGGTGGCGGCCTCGACGGGAAGGTCGACCTTGATGGGGTCGGCCTTCTCGAAGTGCAGCTCGATGCTGACCTTCTCGCCCTGCTTCGGCTTGGTCTTCAGCCCCATGAACATGATGTGGCTGCCGCCGCGTTCGAGCTTCAGCTCACCGTTGGCAGGGATGTCGAAGGACTTCACCTGCTGCATCTTCTGGTTCTTCGTCTCGTGGATCTGGACGTCGTCCGAGATCGGGCTGGTGACGGAGGTGAGCTTGTCCGCGGTGGTGCTGTCGTTCTTGATGGTCAGGAAGCCGCCGGCCATGTCCATCACGGGCTGCGGCATGAACGCGCCGGAGACCTTCAGTTCGGGCTTGCCGTCGGAGCCTTCGGAGCCGTCTGAGCTGTCGGACGAGCACCCCGTCAGTGCCAGGCCCCCGGTCAGAGCTATGGCGGCGATCAGGGTGGTGGTGCGGGTGGTGCGGCGGTTCACGGGTTCTCCCCCTTGATGATCTTCGGCAGGTCCTTGGCGTAGTCGTCGATGGTCGTGTCCTCGCCGTACAGGACGTAGCCCTGGTCGGTCGTGGGCGAGAACGCGATCACCTGGGCTCCGTGCATGGAGACGACCGAGCCGTCCTTCTCCTTCTTCGGCGGGTCGATGCCGATGCCGATCTGGCGGGCGCCCGCCTGGATCGTGGAGAAGTCGCCGGTGAGACCGGTGAAGGAGGGGTCACCGGCGGCCGGCAGCCACTTGGCCAGTTCGGCCGCGGTGTCCCGCTCGGGGTCGGTGGTGACGAAGACGACCTGGAGCTTGTCCTGGTCCGCCTTGGGGAGCTGCTTCTTGGCGATGGCGATGTTGCTCATCGTCAGCGGGCAGACGTCGGGGCAGTGCGTGTAGCCGAAGTAGATCAGCGTCGGCTTGCCCTTGGTCCGCTCGCGCAGGTCGAACTTCTGGCCCTTGGTGTCCGTGAGGACGAGGTCGGGCTTGGTGAACGGCCGGTCGAGGACCGTCGCCGCCTTGGTGCTGTCGCTCTCGGTGGAGACCTCGGCGACCGCTCCGGTGCCGGAGCCCTTCGCCTTGCCGTCGCCTCCGCCGAGGCCGACGACGGCCGTCACCGCGAGGGCGGCGACGACCGCGACGGCCGCGGCGATCAGCGGGGCGCGACGGCTCGGCCGGCCCTGCTCATCGGTCTTCGGGTCGGTCGACTTCTGGACTGACATGTCTGGCGTTCTCTCTGCGGGAAGGGGGTCAGGCCGAGCGGCGACGGCCGGCGAGGACACCGAAGGCGACACCCGCGATGCCCACGAGGATGCCGACGATGCCGAGCACCCGCGCGGTGGTGTCGCTGGAGCCGGAGTCGGCGTGGGAGCCGGCGGCCTCGGTGTGGGACTTCTCGTCGTGGCCGGCCTTGTCGTGGCCGGCCTTGTCGTCCGCCTTGGCGGCCCCGCCGCCGTGGTGGTCACCGGTCGCGGCGGACAGCTTCAGGACGGGAGCCGGGTTCTGCGGCTCGTCCGCGCCCTCCTTCGACTCCTCGATCCAGCGGACGACCTCGTTGTTGTCGTAGGTCTGGATGGCCTTGAGGACGAGCTGGTCGGTGTCCTCCGGCAGCTGGCCGAGGGAGAGCGGGAACTGCTGGAACTGGCCGGGGCCGATCTTCGAACCGTCCGCGGTCCAGGTGACCTTGGAGACGGCCTCGTTGATCTTCTTGCCGTGCAGCTCAAGCGGCTTGGCCAGCTTGGCCTTGGTGACCTCGGCCTTCCAGCCCGGCACCGGCTGCGGCATCACGGACGCGAGCGGGTGGTCGGTGGGGAAGTTGACCTCGACCTTGACGGTGGAGGCGTTGTCGCGCTCGTTGGGGACCTTGATGTTGACGGTCGCGTAGCCGCCCTTCGCGGCCTCGCCCTGCGGCTGCACGCTGACGTGCGCGAAGGCGGTGCCGGAGAGCAGGACCACGGAGGAGAGGGCGATGCCACCGGCGAGGGCGATACGGGAAACGTTCATGGCAGAAGACACTCCAGCTCGGGAGAGATAGGGAGAGGCGGGCACGCCGGACCGCAGGACGATCGGTCGGGCGCGCGCGGATCACCGCGGCCCGCTCCCGGTGAGCGGTCCGCGTCAGGCTGCGAGGACGCAGGCGGCGGCCGGCGGGCCGCGCCGGATCACCGTGTGCTGGAGTGCCGCCGCGGCGGGCGGCGGAGTGTTGTCGGCCGCGGTACGGGCGGCATGGCGCGGCCCGGCCGCCGGAACCCCGGGAAGGCCGGCGAGCAGCGCCCGTACGAGAGCCAGTGCGGCGCGCAGGGAGCGGACGAGGGCGCCTTCCGCGAGCTCGGTCGCCCCCTGGGCGGAGAGTCGGACGAGCCGGCCGAGGGCGAGGTCGCCGCGGCGCAGCAGCCAGCCGGTGGCGAGCGCGGCCAGCAGGTGGCCGAGCACCATCGGCAGGTCGGGCAGGAGGCCGGCGTTCTGCGCTGCCCCGGTCGCCAGGTGGGCGGCGTGGGTGGGGTGCGCGTGGGCGGCGGCGTCGGCCGGGTCGAGGCCGGCGTCGGTGATGATCCGGGTCGCGTCCGCGGGACTGATCGCCGCGGCGCCCGCGCCGCAGACGAGCTTGGCGGCCATGCGGATCAGCGCGTCGTCGGAGGCCGGGCCGAGGCCGGAGGCCGTGAGCGGACGCTGTCCGAGGCCGAACAGGACGTGCAGTCCGAGCTGTCCGCCGGCCAGCGCCGTGACGATGACCGGCAGCGAGCGCTCGCGCCCGGTGAAGAGCACGGTGATCCCGAAGATCCCGAGGAATCCGGCGACCACGGTCCACAGTGCGATGCCCGCGCACGCGGCGAGGGCGTGTCCGAGCCCGGACAGCACGACGCAGACCGCGGTGAACACCGCGGCCCTCAGCAGGCGTGGTGCGAGCGCGGGGGCAGACATGGCGGGCCCATCATCGCACCAGGCCCGCGCCCGCCATACGGCAGGTCCGGAAGATCACCCTTTGTTGCCTTCGGGCCTGACATACACCGGCCTACGGCGTGCCCACATCCGCCGAATGAGGGCTCTTGTGCTCCCCAGGGGCTTACGGACCCCTTAGGGCGGCAATAGGTATCGGTATGTCGCGCCGCAGCATGTCGAGCCGCAGCCAGGAGGCTGAAGCATGAGCATCTGGTGGTCTCTCCATCTGCGGCGTGAGGCTGCGAGCGTTCCGCTCGCCCGGCGACTCCTTCTCGGCACGATGGAGACCGCGGGCGTCGATCCGGACGTGTCGTACGAGTTGTCGGTCGCCCTGACAGAGGCGTGCGCGAACGCCGTCGAGCACGGTGGTGACACCGGTTCGGGCATGGCGTCGGAGGCGTACCGGGTCACCGCCTATCTGGACGGCGAGACCTGTCGGATCGAGGTGGCGGACTCGGGTCCCGGCTTTTCCGGCTCGCCGCTTCCGGCCGCCCCGGATGCGGAGAACGGCCGCGGGCTGCGGCTGATCGAGGAGTTGGCCGACCATGTCCACTTCGGCCGTACGGGCCGGGGCGGGGCGCTCGTCAGCTTCGACAAGATCGTCAAATGGCGGGCCGACGCCCCTCTCGCGCTGACCTGAGACCTGCGAGCTGTGACCTGTGACGGTGACGAGTGACGAGTGACGTTCGTACGAGAAGGGCCCCCGCCGATCGCGTCGACGGGGGCCGTTCTCGTACGGATGAAGAGGTCAGCCCTTCAGGGCGGCCATCCACGCCTCGACCTCGTCGGCCTGGCGCGGCAGCGAGTCGGAGAGGTTCCGGTTGCCGTCCTCGGTGACGAGGATGTCGTCCTCGATGCGGACGCCGATGCCGCGGTACTCCTGCGGCACGGTCAGGTCGTCGGCCTGGAAGTACAGGCCCGGCTCGACGGTCAGGCACATGCCCGGCTCGAGGGTGGTGTCGACGTAGGCCTCGGTGCGCGCGGCGGCGCAGTCGTGGACGTCCATGCCGAGCATGTGGCCGGTGCCGTGCAGGGTCCAGCGGCGCTGGAGGCCGAGCTCCAGGACGCGCTCGACCGGGCCCTCGACCAGGCCCCACTCGACGAGCTTCTCCGCGAGCACGCGCTGGGCGGCGTCGTGGAAGTCGCGGTAGCCGGCGCCGGGCTTGACCGCGGCGATGCCGGCCTCCTGCGCCTCGTAGACGGCGTCGTAGATCTTGCGCTGGAGCTCGGTGTAGCGGCCGTTGATCGGCAGGGTGCGGGTGACGTCGGCGGTGTAGAGCTCGTTGGTCTCCACGCCGGCGTCGAGGAGCAGCAGGTCGCCGGAGCGGACCGGGCCGTCGTTGCGGACCCAGTGCAGGGTGGTGGCGTGCGGGCCGGCGGCGCAGATGGAGCCGTAGCCGACGTCGTTGCCCTCGACGCGGGCGCGCAGGAAGAAGGTGCCCTCGATGTAGCGCTCGCTGGTGGCCTCGGCCTTGTCGAGGACCTTGACGACGTCCTCGAAGCCGCGGGCGGTGGAGTCGCAGGCCTTCTGCAGCTCGGCGATCTCGAACGCGTCCTTGATGAGGCGGGCCTCGGAGAGGTAGACCCGCAGTTCCTCGTCGCGTTCGGCGGTGACCTTGTCGGTCAGCGCCGCCTCGATGCCGGCGTCGTGGCCGCGGACGTTGCGGACCGGGCCGGTGGCCTCCTTGAGGGCGGCGGTCAGCTCGCGGACGTCCTTGGCCGGGATGCCGAGCAGCTGCTCGGCCTCGGTCAGGGAGTGGCGGCGGCCGACCCAGAGCTCGCCCTGGCCGTCGAGCCAGAACTCGCCGTTCTCGCGGTCGGAGCGGGGCAGCAGGTAGATCGTCGCCTGGTGGCCGCTCTTGACGGGCTCCAGGACGAGGACGCCGTCCTGGGTCTGGTCGCCGGTGAGGTAGGCGTACTCGGTGGAGGCGCGGAAGCTGTACTCGGTGTCGTTCGAGCGGGTCTTCAGGTTGCCGGCCGGGATCACCAGGCGCTCGCCCGGGAAACGGGCGGACAGGGCGGCGCGGCGGGCGGCGGTGTGTTCGGCCTGCGCGATCGGCCGCAGGTCGTGCAGCTCGGTGTCGGCCCAGCCGGACTTCATGTTCTCGGCGAGCTCGTCGGAGACGCCCTGGTACAGGCCGTTCTTGCGCTGCTTGATCGGTTCCTCGCCCGCTGCGTCAGCAGCAAGGTTCAACTCAGCTTCCGGGGTCTCCGGGGTGAGCTCCTCGGCCACGGGTCTGCCTCCTCTTGGTACGACACTGAACCCCCACCATCGTACGGTCGTACGGAAGGGGGCCCAGGGCCGGAAGACCCATTACCGCTGAGTCACATACCGGTCACTCGAAGCGGGCGGCGAGCAGGACCACGTCCTCCCCGGCCCCGGCGGTGTCGAGGCCCTCGGGCAGCAGGGTCCGCAGTACGTGGTCGGCGATGGCGCCCGGGTCGGTGCGGTCCGCCTTCGGCACACTCGCGGCGGCCGCGTGGAGCCGCGCGAAGGCCCGGTCCATCGGGTCGCCGGTCCGGCGCAGCAGCCCGTCGGTGTACAGCAGCACCGTTTCTCCGGGGGCTGGGGCGATCTCGATGCTGGGCGCCTCCCAGCAGGCGAGCATCCCGAGGGGCGCGGACAGGGAGGTCTCGACGAACTCGGTGCGGTGGTCGCCGATGATCAGCGGCGGGGTGTGTCCGGCTCCGGCGAGGACGAGCTTGCGCTGCTTCGGCTCGGAGTAGGCGAAGAGCGCGGTGGCCGAGCGGGCGGGCTCGGTCAGCCGGAGCAGGAGTTCCAGGTCGGAGAGGACGGCGACGGGGTCCTCGCCCTCCATGACCGCGTACGCGCGCAGGGAGGCGCGCAGTCGTCCCATGGCGGCGAGCGCACTCGGTCCGGTCCCGGACACGGAGCCGACGGCGAGCCCGAGGGCGCCCTCGGGCAGCGGCAGCGCGTCGTACCAGTCGCCACCGCCCTGGGGGCCGGTGCGGTGGCGGGCGGCGAGCTGGACGCCGGGGACCCGGGGGAGGCGGCTGGGCAGCAACTCCTCGGCGACGGTGGCGACCTGGACGCGGGCGCGTTCCAGCTCCAGGAGGCGGGCGAGGTGTTCGGTGGCGTACCGGCCGTAGAGGCCGACGAGGTGGCGCTGGCGTTCGACGGGTTCGGCGGGTTCGTCGTACAGCCAGACGACGGCGCCGAGTTTGCCGGCGGCCTCGGTGGCGAGGGGGAGGGCGTAGCTGGCGGCGTAACCGAGCCTGGCGGCGACCTCGCGGTGGCGCGGGTCGAGCTCGGCCTCGCCGAGGAGGTCGGGGACCGCGATCGGGTCGGGGACCGTCCGGGAGCCGGCCGGTTCGGGGAGGCCGTCGAGGATGCGGCCGTAGGAGGTGGCGCTGCGCGGCACGGTCTCGATGGTGCCGAGCTCGGCGTGGGCGAGTCCGAGGCCGACGGTGGAGGCCGGGCCGAGTCCGTCGGCGGGTTCGAGGACGGCCATGCCGCGGCGGGCTCCGACGAGGGCGGCGCCGGCGCGGAGCACCTCGCGCAGTGCCTCGTCGAGCGAACCGGTCGTGACCAGGCGTTCGGTGAGTTCGTGGAGGGTGGTGAGATCGGAGACCCAGCTGGCCAGCCGGTCCTGGATCATCTCGCCGGGGATGCCAGGGAGGGGCGCGGCGGTCGGGATGACGGGCGGAACGGGCGCGGTAGTGTGCGCGGGCGAAGGAACCGTGGAATCGATTCCGGCCACTTTCGGCAGGTGTGGGGCGCTCATGTCGACCGGCTTTCCGACCGGTGCGTTTCGCTCATTAGCATCGCAAACCCCCATGTCAATCTGCGCCGCTAGCAATGCATCCACATGTACACGCACAAGAGGAGCGATGTCCAGCATTGTCCCCACGGGACTTGTGGTGTCTGTGGTGTTTGACAGAAGGGTTGAAGTGCAGGCCAAGTTGGCTGAAAATTACCCCCACCGTGCACCATTTGCGGTCGACTGGCGTCGTTTGAAAGCGCGTTGATTTGAACGTGATGGGTACGTAGACGGTGATGGCCAGGGGCAGTTGAAGCAGCCCCGGAACCTGGCAGGGTGCCTGGGCGTCCTCACCGCCGCAGGCCGCGCCCCTCGAGTGGACGACGAGCCTCAGCTCGGCCCCTCCCGCCCCACCGCACGGGGCGGTGAACCGCCGACCTTGTACGCGCTGATACGCACGGTGAAGAGATCTGCACGTGGTGTGATGTGGATTCGGCGTTCAACGGAAAGGAACGAGCGCTCATGCGCGAGATCCTCGGAAGGCGACGCAGGTTCCGGTTCCGGCGCAAGGAAAGGACCGTCCAGCTCGACGCGGCGCTCACCTGCGCCACCGAATGGGGCTGGCCCGTACTGCCCGGCGTGGGGCTGAAGACGACGACGCGTACGTCCGGAGGGGTCGGCTGCGCCTGCCCCGACCCTGAGTGCGTCGTCCCCGGCGCACACCCCTTCGACCCCGGACTGCTCGCGGCCACCACCGACGAGCGCATGATCCGCTGGTGGTGGACCCGGCGCCCGGAGGCTCCGGTCGTCCTGGCCACCGGCGGCACGGCGCCCTGCGCGGTGAGCCTGCCGGCCGTCGCGGGCGCACGCGCCCTGGCCGCCCTCGACATCATGGGCATGCGGCTCGGCCCTGTGGTGGCGACGCCGACCCGCTGGTCGCTGCTGGTCGCCCCGTACAGCCTCGAACAGCTCGGTGAACTCCTCTACGCGAAGGACAGCGTGCCCAGCTCGCTGCGCTTCCACGGCGAGGGCGGCTACCTCCTGCTGCCGCCCTCGGTCGCGGGGACGGGGCAGGTGCGCTGGGAGCGCGCCCCGCTGGCGGGCTCGGCCAGGCCGTGGCTGCCGGACGTGGAGGCGGTGGTGGACGCGCTGGTGGAGGCGAGCACGGGCGCGCCGGGCGGCGGCAGCAGGCTCGCGTACTGACCGGTGGACGGGCGCGTGCTGGCCGGTGGACGGGCGCTGACCGGCGGGCGGGCGCTGACCGGCGGGCGGGCGCGTGCCGACTGACAGGCGGGCGCCGGAGTCGTAGCCGACGCGCCCCCATCACCCGAACGGGTGTGAGGCTGCCCGACTTGTACGGGATATGGGCGCGCGGCGCGCCGCGCGCCCCGGATCCGCCGATATCTTCGGCCCACCGTTCACGAGTCGCAGCCAGCCGGGCAGGTGGGTCCCATGAATCTCCGCATGATCGGGCTCGGGGCCGCCGTGGTGTGTGCCACGCTGCTGCCGCTGGTCGCCCTGGCGGGTCAGGCGGCCGGCCCGGTGCCCGGCGACGACGCGAAGCCGAAGGCCGACGGCGGCCTGCTGCCGGGGCTCGGCCTCGGCGCACCCGCGGAGCAGCCCACCGCCCCGCCCACGGCCGTGACGCAGCCCTCGCCCGCGGAGCTTCCCCGTCGCACCTCGCTTTGCGGACCCGAACTGACCTCCCCCGACGGGATCGAGGCGCAGACCTGCGTCCTCACGGAGGAGCCCGACACCTGGGCGCGTACGTACTACCGCAACGCCACCGGCCAGCGGCTGGACGCCGTACTCACCCTGATGGGCCCCGCCGGGCGGACCGTACAAGTGCGCTGCGCCGTTCCCGCACAGGACGAACCGGGGGCCTGCGAGACGCCCAGGGAACGCGCCCGGGGTGCGGCTTCGGCGTATTCGGCGGTGGCAGAATTCGCGGGCGCGGGAGAGGGCGACAGTACTCCGCTGTTGCTGCGGTCGGGGAGCAATGCGGCGGGTGCGGGCGGCAGTTGAGCCGCGGGACGGGATCCGTCCGGGCATGAGAAGGCCCGATCGCTGGCGACGGGGGATGCACCAGCGACCGGGCTTCTAGAACCGTAACAAGAGATCTGCGGTTCGCAAATTCGATCTCGGTTATTCGGACAGGGATTTACCTGACCGCGCCGGAGAGTTGTGGCGGAAGTCACCGACTGATCGGTCTGTCAGTCACCACAGCCACCCCGGAGGTCAGCTGAGAGTGACCTGACGGTTGGTGAGACCGCCGCGCGCCCGGCGCTCCTCCGGGGTCAGCGGGGCGTCCGAGGCGAGCGCCGCGGCCAGCCGCTCGGCGAACTCGGCGGCCGGCTTCTCGCACTCGTCGGCGCCCATCGACGTCGGCAGGTCCCAGACGGGGACCATCAGGCCGTGGGCCCGGAAGGAGCCGACCAGCCGCGTGCCGTCGCCGAGGGAGGAGGTGCCGGCCGCGTGCAGGCGGGCGAGCGCGTCGAGGAGCTTCTCCTCGGGGTGCGGCATGACCCAGCGCAGGTGGTTCTTGTCCGGGGTCTCGCACCAATACGCGGAGTCCACACCGGTCAGCTTGACGGTGGGGATCGCGGCGGCGTTGGCGCGCTCCAGGGAGGCGGTGACCTCGGGGTTGGAGTTGTCGGCGGACTCCGGAATCCAGAATTCGAAGCCCTCGTGCACGACCGGCGCAAAATCGCCGTTCGGGTCGAGCAGGTCCTGCAGGCGGGGACCCTCGGCGGGCACGCGGCGACCGGCGACCGGGGTGCCGGGCTCCGCCTCCAGGGCGCGCTGCAGGGTGTCGGCGAGATCGCGGGCGAGATCGCCGGAGGAGGAGTCGTTCTGCAGCGCGAGCAGCACGGAGCCGTCGTCGCGGCGCAGCGCCGGCCACGCCATCGGCAGCACGGTCGCGAGCGTCACGGACGGCACGCCCTCGGGCAGCCCGTCCTTCAGGGTGAGCGGGACGGTGGCGGCGGGCACCAGCTCGCGCAGCGCGACCCAGTCGCACTCGCCGGGCAGTCCCTCGAAGGGACGCTGGACGAGCTCGGTCACGGCGTGTGCGGCGGCCCGGCCGTGACACGCCTTGTAGCGGCGGCCCGAACCGCACGGGCACGGCTCGCGCGCACCGACGACCGGGATCTCCCCGTTCGTGACCTGTGCCTTGGCGGCCTTCGTCTGGGGGCGCTTCTTGGCCATGGTGTGGCTTTCTCCCGATAGCGGCAGTGCTTGGTGCAGGGCCGTGCTCGATGCACGGCTCTGTGTCGGGCGAGCCTAGCCGTACGGAAGCGATGTGGGGCTCAGGCCGGGGCAGTTCGCTGTCCGGGCCGCTGCGCGGTCCGATGTCCGGCCTGTTCGCGCGGGCTGTCGGGGCGGCTGGCCGCCCTGTTCGCCCTGCCCGGTGTCCGGTCCGTCGCCCGGCCTGTTCGCGCAGTCCGTGTCCGGGCCGCGGCCCGGCCTGTTGCGCTGCCCGCTGCCCGCTGCCCGCTGCCCGCTGCCCGCTGCCCGCTGCCCGCTGCCCGCTGCCGGGCCTGCGGCTGGTCCTGGTCCTGGTCCTGTCGGAGCGGGCTGTCCGGTCTTCGGTTTCTTCAGTCCAGGTCGTCGTACGCGTCCAGGAACTCGAAGCCCGAGCCGCCGCCGACCCTCGCCGCGAAGTCCTCGCGCCGATGGCCCTCGGTGACGACCACCCAGACCGTGACCTCGCCCGTCGCGCTGTCCCGTACGCCCCAGTCCTGAGCCAGCGCGCTGATGATGTTCAGCCCACGGCCGCCGCGAGCGGTGACCGAGGGCGTCGACGGAACAGGTCGCGTAGGACCACCGCCGTCCGTCACCTCGACCGTCAGGCCACCCGCCGCGTCGACGCGCCACGCGGCTCGGACATCCCCGTCACCCACATCGGCCCGTCCCAGCGGCCTGCCGTGCCGGCAGGCATTGCTGAGCAGCTCGGAAAGGATCAGTACCGCATCGTCGACGACCGATTCGGACATCCCGCTGCGGCTCAACTGCTCCCGCATACGGTGTCGCGCCTTACCCACGCCCGCAGGGCCATGGGGTACGGCCATGCTCGACGACGTGGGCACCTCCTGTGCCACCACCAACGCCACCCCCGAGACCTCCTTTGCCCCACGCCACGGTGTGAATGCCCCAATGGCCTGGACCGGAAACCGGCCAATGAGCCTCCGGTGACGCACTCGTGACGATCGAGTACGAGCCGAACGCGCCGGTGCACTCCCTGTAAGGCCCGATACGGGTGGGGAGAACGGGTCAAACGCGGCCCAACTGGGACAGCACCTGCTTCGGGCGATTGGTGATGATCGCGTCCACGCCGAGCCGCTCGCACAGCTCCACGTCCTCCGGATCGTCCACAGTCCACACGTGGACCTGGTGTCCGGCCTTCTGGAGCCGAAGGATCACGGTGGGGTGGTGGCGGACGATCCGGATCGACGGTCCGGCGATCCGCGCGCCCGCCGGCAGCCGTCCGTCGCGCAGGCGTGGGGTGACGAACTGCGACAGCGAGACGATGGGCAGGGTCGGCGCGGCGGCCGCGATCCGGCTGAGCGAGCGCGGCGAGAAGCTCATGACGCGTACCGGGGAGTCTTCGGGGGCGGCCGGCTCCGCGAGGCCGAAGCGCTTGAGGAGGTGGAGCAGCCGCTCCTCCACCTGGCCCGCCCAGCGAGTGGGGTGCTTGGTCTCGATGGCGAGCTCGACGCGCCGTCCCGCGTCCGAGACCAGCTCCAGGAGACGTTCCAGGGTGAGTACGGAGGTGAGCTCGGGGTCCCTCCAGTCCGGGCTCTCGCCCGCCTCCTCGCGCCCCTTCCAGGTGCCGAAGTCGAGCGCGGCGAGGTCCGCGAGCTCCAGGGCGGAGACGGCGCCGCGGCCGTTGGAGGTGCGGTCGACGCGTCGGTCGTGGACGCAGACGAGGTGGCCGTCGGCGGTGAGCCGGACATCGCACTCGAGGGCGTCGGCGCCGTCCTCGATGGCCTTCACATAAGCGGCCAGGGTGTGTTCCGGGGCGTCCTCGGAGGCTCCGCGGTGGGCGATCACCTGGACGGGGACGCGGTTCGTGTGCTGCCGTGCGTGGGTCACCGCGTCATGGTGCCATTGGCGGGGCGGCCGTACGGGATCGCGTCCGTTCTGTCCGTATATAAAGAATTGGGTGCGGACACACAGCTCCGGCTTACAGTGGCCTGACGCCCTGTGGGAAAAGCTGTTCGCAGCACCCTAGTGATGGCATCCACCTGTGCAGTGAACGAGGAGAGAGCTGTGAGCACCGAGAACGAGGGCAGCGCGGTTCCGGCGGACCCGAATGCCCCGTCCGTCCCTCCCGCCCCTCCGACGCCTCCCGCCCCTGCCGTACCTCCTGCCGTGGACGCCTCCGAGCCGGCCACCGCGCCGCTGCCCGTGCCCCCTCCGGCGGAGGTCCCGGTCGGTGCCGGCGCCCCGGCGGGCGCGGGTGGCTGGCCTCCGCCCCCGCCGGCCGTGCCGTCCTGGGGCGAGCCCGTTCCTCCGGCACCGGCGGCCCCGCGGAAGAGGACCGGCGGTCTCGTGGCGGCGGTCCTCGTGGCCGCACTGGTGGCCGGCGGTGTGGGCGGCGGCATCGGCTACTGGGCGGCCGAGCGCGGTGACGAGGGGATCAGCTCGACGACGGTCTCCGCGGGGGACTCCCCGGCGGCCTTCAAGCGTGACCCGGGCACGGTCGCCGCGGTGGCGAACAAGGCGCTGCCGAGCGTCGTGACCATCCAGGCGAAGTCCGGCGGCAGCGGCGGCGAGAGCGAGGGCGAGGGCGGTACGGGCACCGGCTTCGTCTACGACAAGGAAGGCCACATCGTCACCAACAACCACGTGGTGGCGTCGGCGGCGGAGGGCGGCACGCTCTCGGCGACCTTCTCGAACGGCAAGACGTACGACGCGGAGGTCGTGGGCCGGGCGGAGGGCTACGACGTGGCCGTCCTGAAGCTGAAGAAGGCACCGGAGGGGCTGACTCCGCTGCCGCTCGGCAACTCCGACAAGGTGGCGGTCGGCGACTCGACGATCGCGATCGGTGCGCCTTTCGGTCTGTCGAACACGGTCACGACCGGCATCATCAGCGCCAAGAACCGTCCGGTCGCCTCGGGCGACGGCTCCGGCGGCAAGAACTCGTACATGAGCGCCCTGCAGACGGATGCCTCGATCAACCCGGGCAACTCCGGCGGCCCGCTGCTCGACGCGAGCGGCGCGGTGATCGGCATCAACTCGGCGATCCAGTCGACCGGCAGCGGCTTCGGCCAGTCCCAGGCGGGCTCGATCGGCCTCGGCTTCGCGATCCCGGTCAACCAGGCCAAGAACGTGGCCGAGCAGCTGATCAAGACGGGCAAGCCGGTGTACCCGGTGATCGGTGCGACCGTGAACATGGCCGACAAGGGCGAGGGGGCGACGATCGCGGACGAGGGCGCGGGTGGCACTCCTTCCGTCACCGCGGGCGGCCCGGCGGCGAAGGCCGGCCTGAAGGCGGGCGACGTGATCACCGGCTTCGGAGACCGCCAGATCGACAGCGGCCCGACGCTGATCAGCGAGATCTGGACGCACCAGCCGGGCGACTCGGTGGAGATCACCTACGAGCGTGACGGCAAGACGGCGAAGACCACGGTCACCCTCGGCGAACGCACGGGCGACAACTGACCGCGACCGACCGGTTCCCCGGGGCTGCCGAGCGACTCGGCAGCCCCTTTCGCGGGCCCTCCACGCCCGGAGCGGCCAGCCGGTAGGCTGTTGCCCGCTCCGCAGCAGGTGAGGCGGGGCGTGGGTGGGTTGCCCGAGCGGCCTAAGGGAACGGTCTTGAAAACCGTCGTGGCGCGAGTCACCGTGGGTTCAAATCCCACACCCACCGCTTGCAGGTCAGAGAAGTAGCAGGTCAGAGGGCGGGCCCCGGAATCCGGGGCCCGCTCTCTGTGCTCAGCCTGTCTCACCCTGGATCGGCGGAATCCCGGCGCTGACCAGTGCGTATGGGCCATCTGTGGGCCAGGATCCTGGGGCTCACCCGCCACTCAGCCCCTTCTCGATCAGCTCGTTCGCCCGGGACTGCTGACCCTTGAGGATCTTGGCGTAGAAGCGGAAGGCACCGTGAGACTGTGACCAGCTCGCTGAGCGACCTCCATCGGGTCGACGCCCGAATTGATCCAGAGGGACACTCCAGCGTGGCGGAGGTAGTACGGCACGTCGGCGAGGGGCGTCTTGGCTTCCTTGGCGGCCTGGTCCGGGTTGGGGACGTAGCGGAGGTCGACTTCGTCGTCCTTGTCGGGAGCAGTCCAGTCGACCCGCCCCAAGGGATTGGCCGGAAGGGTGCCGCGCTCCACGGCGTACCGGAGAGCGTTGCTCAGCACCCAGCCCCTCACCCGCGAGCAGGCCCTCCAGGCCATCGCGTCGGGCGGGATCCGGGCGTGCGAGATCTGCCGGCCAGACTCCGACCTCGGTGTCCTCGACTGAGCCGCGCCAATCCGCTGGAATGTCAGAGCCTGGTTCTACGATCCGGCCGTGGCGATCGAACTGAGTGACGAGTTGATCCAGCTGGAAGAGATGGCGTGGACGGAGATCCAGGCCAAGGAGCTGACTATGGAGACCGCGGTCGCGGTACAGGCCGCGATCACGGCGCATGCCGAGGCGACCGAGCAGCCTCGGTATGACGTCGAGAAGGAGCTGAAGAAGCGCGTCCGGCACCCGGAGCCGCCCGCAACCGACTGATCCTCAGCGCGCGGTAACGCTCGCCCTACTTCATCAAGGCCGGCGCGGCGTGCGGCCCGTCTCTCTACCTCGCTCCAGCCCGCCCGCCTGAAGCTCGGGTTGATGGGTGGTGAACCCCTCCGCAGGTAGGTCGAAGCAGGCGGCCTATGCGCCAGGGGAAACGTCATCTCCAGTTACCTCAATTACCGGAACATAGCCTTCCTTCGGGTTTGCCAGTTCCATTCCCCGTCCGGAGGGCTTCGGTCTGGCGAAGGTCTCATACGAAGAGTGCCCGCCCCCGATAGAGGCTCGAAGCTGGCCGAACGCGCCGACCTTGAGGGGAATCCAGACATCGTCTGAGCCACTCGTAACATTGACTTCTACGCCAAAGGTGCAATCCGCACCGGAGGCGAAATAGATGTCGAAAGTGCGCGCATCCTTCTGCTCCAGCACCACTGGACGCTCGGAGACCCTCTTTCCGAATTTGATCTCATAGCCGGTCATCCCGGTGTCTGAAGTGATTGGCTCCGGGTAGCCTTTCCATACCGAGCGTGCGACCGTGTCGTACTGGCTTACCTCGAACCCGATGACGGTCCGTTGCACGTCCTCTCCCGATCCGCCCACCGGCAGCGGGTCGACCAGCGTGCCATGGATGTTCGGCGGTGCGTTGAGCGCATCCTCAACCGTGTTGTGGACCGTGTTGGGGCAGTCACGGTCCTTCAGCTTGAAGTCCTGAATGATGGTTGTTTCGTCTCGAAGTGCGGCAATGGTGAGCCGCACAGAATAGAGGCCAATCGGTCGAGCCTGGTTCTTCCGGAGCCACTCGCCGTACTTGGCATCCCATTTGGCGTGACCATCCATCTCCCCCAAGTTGCGCGTGGGTTGAGGAAAGACATACTGAACGGGTAGCCATTCGGACTCGCCTGCCGTGATGGAGACCGGCGGCCCAGCCGCAATTGCTTTTTCCTTGTCTTCGTCGCGCTTCTCGCGTGCCTCGCCGGATGACGCCATGTCGGCACTCTTGGCATTCGACTCGTTGTTCTGTCCGTTCTGCCATACCGTGATACCGCCGAAGATTACTGTCGGGATCAAGGCGGCAATGATGGTCGAGTTTCGATACCAGGGCACTCTGGCCGGCGGCAGGGCCTGCGGCGGGGGGACATCACCGTAGGGCGGTGGAACGGGCGGCGGCGGTGCTGAGGTCATCGTTCCCCCAGGGGTCCAACGGACTGCGAAGTCGATTTTCTAGCAGATCTTCTGCTCGCCGCTCAACGTTGCTTCCAGGACAGTGACTTGAACTCAACTGCGAGCCCGGACACCATCGCACTCAGCCCAACCCCGTCCTGATGGCGGCAGGTTCAGCTCGGTCCTACTCAGTAACCGATCTGATCGCCGACCGAGGCACGGGGTGGAGCGCAGGGTGCGGAAGGCATCTCCTCTCGAGGACTGGCCGGGCGACTGGAGTCGCGGCGCATGCCA
Source organism: Streptomyces sp. NPDC046712 (assembly GCF_040645695.1). Classification (NCBI taxonomy): domain Bacteria; kingdom Bacillati; phylum Actinomycetota; class Actinomycetes; order Kitasatosporales; family Streptomycetaceae; genus Streptomyces; species Streptomyces sp. NPDC046712. The sequence goes on from NZ_JBEYYW010000003.1 coordinate 291,323, forward strand.
CGCCGCAAGGATGGTCGCCGGGCCTCACGCCGCCCGACATACGGCTACTCGCCAACGCGTCCCGACCACGCTGGTGGGACGGTTGTTTCTCATCTGAGCGACGTGTGCGTCCGCTGCTCCAAACGGTTGAGCCGACGGCCCCACCACCAGTTCTGTACGAGGACGTAGAACCGGCTGATCCGGCTGTCGATCACGTAGTAGCTAGGATCCGTCAGCCGGACCAGGTCTTGGTTGACTCCGAGCGAGGTGCCGAAGAACGAGAACGTGGCCTCCTGCAGCTCCTCGTAGAGGGCGACACCGCTGATGACGACGGTGTTGATCGTTGCTGCGGCTCGGTAAGCGTCCCGCTTCTGCTCCGGCAGTTGGTTGTCCTCGGGCTCGATGTCACCGAGCCTGGGAGCCACGGGACGGACGCCGATGTCGTTGACTCCCACGTACCAGCTCCGATACCCGCCCGGGTTGCCGAAGTAGTGCTCCTCCAGGTAGCCGAACCTGCGGTTCCCCAGCCATGCGCGGTGATGCAGCGGCTGGCCGAGGTCGGAAAGGGGCGACTTGCCGAGGCGGATACGGGTTTCGCCGATGACGACGCGAGGACGGAACCACCAGCTCGTCGTCGTGATGCCGTACATGACCACCGCGTCGTTCTCGGACCAGGTGACCAAATAGCCCAGCCTTGAAAGAGGCCAGGTTCGGACGGTGACCTCGACGTCCCGGTCCTCCTCGTCCGCCTCCTCATTGAGCGGGGTGCCCAACCGTGTACAGGTCATGGTGGACTGCCACTTCGGCTGTCCAAGCAGGCCCTCCACGTAGTCGTGTCGGACTCCCGGGGCGATTTTCCGGAGCTGGGCTATCAGGTGCCGGCGGCGCCCGAGGGTGAGACGCCACCCCGCAGGGACCGCCTTGAAGAGAGTGATGACAGCGACAAGGGTTCCCGCCAGCGTCCAGACGTTGAGCGTGGTGCTGTACCAGGGGCCAGGATCGGGGTTCATCGCTGAAGAGTGCCGCACTCCCCGCTTCGGCGTAGGCCACTCGGCCCAAGCTTGGCGTGGCGGGCGAATGGGGCCGGAGGGTTGCATCGGGCTGGGTATGCGGCGTGTGGTGCCAGGGACAAGGCTGCCCGGCCGGCCGAAAGTTGCTAGCTCAGCGGACCGCCCGACCCACCCACGGCCGCGGTTCACTGACGCCCTGCAGCCCTCGCTCCATTGGGAAGCATGCGGTCACGGCCGCCACAGCCCGAGCAGTTCGATCCCACCCCTTGGGTTGCGGCGGTAGGGCAGCGCCACACCCAGAATGCCCACACTCACGATCAGGACAGCCGTCACCAGATCCGACAATGCGAGGAGCCCTGCACCGACGGAACCGAGCCCAGCGACAGCAAGCAGCCCAAGGCGCAGAGCCTCCCTATCGCGGCCTGCGGGAAAGTCCTTGAGCCTCTCCTCATCGAGGAGCCCGCCGAGCCGCCCCTCCACGTAGCGTTCGGCGACCTGGTCCAGGAGCGCGACGAGTTCTGGGAGCGCTCAATCGCCGTCCACGTCGCTCCGGGCCTCTGCAGCGTCCAAGCGCTTGATGACGCTCAGCGCATGGGCCCGTGCCATGCGTACTCGGCCGCCGCGGCGCAGCAGGCTGCCCCCGGACGCGGTGGGCTCGGCGCACCTCCTTCCTGACGATTTCCATTGAGGAGGCGATGTCCCACAGACCCTCGGTCCGCTGAGGGCCAACAGCCCCGAATACGGACCTACAAGCCCTGATCACGGCCAGGGATGCAACCGCGGGGCGGAAGGTGCACGCGCCCCGCAGGAAAGCGAAGCGGAAGAGCTGAATCGCCACCGCGCAGATCACGGCCGCCATCATGAGAGCGATCAACGTGAGCGCTGTCGCTTCGGCGATCTTGATCGGCGCGCTCAGTGACGGCGCCTGTGTCACGTGGGCGATGAGGTTCTGCGCTTTCCGGGCCATGGCTCTTGGCAGCACTGGGGCCGCAGCTTGCACGGCGTTCACTCACAGCACGAAGCCCACCGCGAGCACGTACATAGCCGCGATCCGCTCGGCAAGGCTGGGTAGGTGCCGCGCTCGGTGGAACGCCCGCACCGACTCACGTACGCCCGCCGTAGCCGACGGTGCGATACCCAGCTTCTCCCGCACTGCCGCTGTTCCGGCTGTGTCCAGCCGGATGGCCATCGCCGCTTGCCGTGCTCGATCGAGTGCTGGACGTCTCCAACCGTCGTGGCGCGAGTCACCGTGGGTTCAAATCCCACACCCACCGCTTGCAGGTCAGAGAAGTAGCAGGTCAGAGGGCGGGCCCCGGATTCCGGGGCCCGCCCTCCGCGTTCGTTCCGGATCACGCGCGCAGAGGGCCCCAGATCATGCGCCGGACGGGCGGCCCCCCGGTCCCCCCAAGAGGGGCCCCGGATCGGCCGCCCGAGAGGGCCCCGGATCACGCGCCCGAGAGGCGGGCCGCCGAGAGGATTGTGGCGCGGGCCTCGCGTTCGGTCAGGCCTGTGCGGATCGCCGCCGTCGTGAGCGCGTCGGTGAGTGAGTCGCCGAGGCCGTTCTCGTAGGCCCGGCAGGCCGCCCAGAACAGGCGCGTGTTGCGCTGGCCCTCGTGGGCCGTCAGGACGAAGTGGATCAGGCCCCGGCCGTGGCGTGGGCCGGCGGGGTCGTGGTGGGGGCGTGGGGGTGGTGTGGGGGGCGCGATCAGGTTCAGGAGGGTGCGTGGGCAGGGCGCCGGGTCGAGGTCCGCGCTGCCCGGGGCGAGCCGGTACGCGCCCCTGGCCGTCACCGAGCCCGGTCCGACCAGGTAGCCGCCGGCGCCGCGGATGTCGATGCCGGGGGCGAGACGGCTCGCCGAGTTCGGGACCACGACGTCCGGTGGGCCGGTCAGCCACAGGTGACGGCCGCCGCTCGGGGTGAGGACCGTGACCGTGGGCGGGAGGGTGAACAGGTGCTGGAGCGCCAGGTGGCGCAGTTCGGCCGTGGCGTCCGCGGGTGCGTCCGCGTGTTTGACGTCGAGGTCGACGCCGATGAGGTGGTGCGGCGGGCGCCCGCACGCGATGCCGTAGCCGGTGGCCCAGGGCGCGGCGGCGAACAGGGCCCGTACGGCGGCGGGGTCGGTGGTCGCGTCGTGTACGCCGTGCCCCGGCCGGCCGCACTCCCCGTGGCAGGCGACCGGGTGCGGGTCGTCCCGGTGGGGTGAGCGCAGGGCGGGGAGCTTCGTGGCGGACAGGGGGATGACAGGGAGCCCGCGCTCTGCCGCGGACAGCGCGTGGGCAAGGGCCAGGGTGGCGGAGCGCCGGTCGGAGGTGGCCATGGCTTCAGTTTCGTACATGCGTTCGAAGAAGGGAAGAGGGGCAGATTGGCTGAAAATCTGCCGGAACGCTTCCCCCCTTGCGGTGCGCGGTTTCGGCGGAGCGGCCCCGCCCCGGCCGCCGTGAGCTGCGCCTTTGTGGGCGCGAAGGGGGTTTATCGACTTGTCATCACGCTTGAGGGGGAATCGGCTGCTGAAGGGTGGTTCGCCGGGGATTGTGTGGGCAACTCTGGAGTCGCGACGTCGAGCACAACGACCGGGGCGGTCGGCCAACTGCCTTGGAGCAAGCCGTACTTCAGTGCTTCAGCACTTCAGCCGCACTTCCGTTCCTGGAGGAAAACACATGGCAAGCATCCGTACCGCCCGCGTTCTCGCCGCTGCCGCCGCGCTGCCCCTGGCTGCCGCGCTCTTCACCGGTGTGGCGCACGCCGACAACGGCGGCTTCGCGGACGACGGATCGAACACGAGCGTCGCCGGCATCGTCGGCAGCGGCGTGGGTGGCGACAACTTCGGCAACTCGACCACTACGCAGCAGGTGGCCACCGGCTCGGGTGCCTCGAACCAGAACAACACGGCGAGTGTGAACGGCTCCGGGTTCACCGCCATCGACCAGTCGAACGCGGTCGTCAACTTCTACCCCTGGTGGGGCTAGCCGGCGGCTGGGGCCGGCCCGACGGGGGGGATGACTGAGGGGTGAACGACGGCCTGTACGGCGGCACTTCGGTGCCGCCGTACAGGCCGTTCCGCATGTTTCGGGTGTTCCGGGTGTTCGGGGGCGTTCCCTGCCCGCCGGCCGTTCCGCCTCCGCGTCCGTGACCTTGACACGACTCCCGCATCTGACGGACAGTCAGAAAACTTAGTCGTTCCCCCGGGAGGCCGTCGCCGTGCACCTCGCCCCGACCGAGCGGCAGCTCCGGCTGCGCGCCGAACTCCGCGCGTACTTCCGCGACGTGATGCCCGACGGCCCACCCTCCCCCACCGATACGGCCGGCCAGCGCCGGCTCCTCCGCCGGATCGGCGCCGACGGCCTACTCGGGCTCGGCTGGCCTGAGGAGTACGGCGGGCAGGGCCGCGGCCCCGACGAGCAGTTCGTCTTCTTCGACGAGGCCTACCGGGCCGGCGCGCCCGTCTCCATGGTCACGCTCAACACCGTCGGCCCGACTCTGATGCGGTACGGCACCGAGGAGCAGAAGGCGACCATCCTGCCCCGGATCCTGCGGGGCGAGACCGTCTTCGCCATCGGGTACAGCGAGCCGGAGGCCGGCACCGATCTGGCCTCGCTCCGTACGAAGGCGGTACGGGACGGCGACTCCTGGCGCATCGACGGGCAGAAGATCTTCACCTCCAACGCCCAGAACGCCGACTGGATCTGGCTCGCCTGCCGCACCGACCCCGACGCCCCCAAGCACCGGGGCATCTCCATCGTCCTGGTCCCGACGGACGCCCCGGGGTTCTCGTGGACGCCGATCGAGACCGTCGGCGGACTCACGACGACGGCGACGTACTACGACGGGATCCGCGTCCCGGCCGGGAACCTGGTCGGGGAGGAGAACGGCGGCTGGGGACTGATCACCAACCAGCTCAACCACGAGCGGGTCGCGCTCGCCGCGATCGGCATGCAGGCCGAGGACTTCTACACGTCCGCGCTCCGCCGGGCCGCCACACCCGATCCGGTGACGGGGCGGCGCCGCATTGACGAGCCGTGGATACGGATCCGGGCCGCCGAAGCGCATGCCAGGCTCGCGGCAACGCGCCTGCTCAACTGGCGTTTGGTGGGGGATGTGGGGGCCGGCCGGCTGGCCCCCGGCGACGCGAGCGGCGTGAAGTTCGCGGGAACCGAATCGGCGGTGGAGGTGTACCGAATATGTCAGGAGATCGCGGGCGGGGCGGGACTGGTGAGGGCGGGGTCGCCGGGGGAGTTCGACGGCGGTGAGCTCGAGCGGATGAACCGCGCCGCGCAGATCAACACCTTCGGGGGAGGGGTGAGCGAGGTGCAGCGCGAGATCGTCGCGACGATGCGGCTCGGCATGAGCGGTACGAAGAGGGATCGGGGGCGGCGGTGAACGACATCCACGACCGGCTGAAGACGTACGAGGGGCGGGCGGCCGCCACCGCGGGCACCGGCAAGGACCTGGTCAACGAGCCCATGATCAGGCACTGGTGCGAGGCCATGGGCGACACGAACCCGGCCTACGCCGGACCGGAGGCCGTCGCCCCGCCGACCATGCTCCAGGCGTGGACGATGGGCGGCCTGTCCGGGCACACCGGCCGCTCCGACGCGTACGACGAGCTGCTCGCCCTTCTCGACGGCGCCGGATACACCTCCGTGGTCGCCACCGACTGCGAGCAGGAGTATCTGCGGCCGCTGCGGCCCGGCGACGCGATCACCTTCGACGCGGTGATCGAGTCGGTGTCGGAGCGCAAGACCACCAAGCTCGGGACGGGGTACTTCGTCACGACCCGGATGGACGTCCGGGCGGACGGCGAGCTCGCGGGCACCCACCGCTTCCGCATCCTCAAGTACACGCCCGGGGCACCGAAACCGAAGGGGAAGCGGCCCCGCCCCGTGATCAACCGGGACAACGCCGGGTTCTGGGAAGACGTAGCCGCGCACCGGCTGCTCATCCAGCGCTGCGGCGACTGCGCGACCCTCCGCTTCCCCTGGCTGCCGGGCTGCAACGCCTGCGGCTCGCGCGCATGGGACACCGTCGAGGCGAGCGGCTCCGGCACCGTCTTCTCGTATGTGGTGATGCACCACCCGCCCTTCCCCGCCTTCACTCTGCCCGAGCATGCCGCTGACGCGGCGGGCCCGTACGCGGTGGGCCTGATCGAACTGGCCGAGGGCGTTCGGATGGTCAGCAACGTGGTTGGGGTGCCGTACGACAAGGTCCGGATCGGGATGCCGGTCCGGCTGGAGTTCCTCCGCGTGGACGCGGAGCTGGAGCTGCCGGTGTTCCGGGCGCAGGACGGGGGCGAGGGCTGAGATGGACTTCACGCCGACGGAGGAGCAGGCCGCGGCCCAGGAGCTGGCGGCTCGGATCTTCGGCGATCTCGCCACGCACGAGCGCCTCACGGCGGCCGGCGCGGGCACGGACGCCGAGCTGTGGAAGGCCCTGTGCGCGGCCGGACTGCCGGGCGCGGTCGAGGAGACCGGGCTCCTCGGGCTGGTGCTGATCGCCGAGGAGCAGGGGCGGACGACGGCGCAGGTGCCATTCACCGCGAGCTGTGTGTACGGCCTCCTCGCTGTCGCCCGGCACGGCACGGACGAGCAGCGCGAGCGGCTGCTGCCCGGGCTCCGGGACGGTACGACGGTGGTGACCGGGGCCTTCCCGCCCGCCGGACATGTGCGTGCCGAGGAGGACGGCACTCTGAGCGGGAGCGTGGAGTGGGTGCCCTGGCTCAGGGACGCCACGCACGTCCTCGTACCGGACGAGGACGGAACCCTCCGCCTCGTCCCGACGGCCGAGGTCACGGTGGTGCCCGTCGAGCTCACCGCCCCGTGGGCCGCCGGGCGGCTCGAGCTCGACGGCGCCCGCGGCGAGCGGATCGGCGGCGCCGGAGCCTGCGCGGACGTGCTGACCGCGGCCCGGGTTGCGTTCGCCGGGCTGCAGGCCGGGGTCTGCGCCGGGTCCCTGGCCCGGGCCGTCGCGTACACCTCGGTACGGGAGCAGTTCGGGCGCCCGCTGGCCACCCGTCAGGCCGTCCAACTCCGTGCCGCAGACGCCTACATGGACACGGAGGCGATCCGGGTCACCGCCTACGAGGCGGCCTGGCGCCACGACCAGGGCCTGCCGGCGGCCGAACACGCGCTGACCGCCGCCTGGTGGGCGTCGGAGGCGGGCAGACGGGTCGTCCACGCGGGACAGCATCTGCACGGCGGCATGGGCGCCGACCTCGACCACCCCGTCCACCGGCACTTCCTGTGGGGCAGGCAGCTCGACGCGTATCTCGGCTGCGGCACCGAACTCCTCGCCGAACTCGGCGACATGATCGCGAACGGAGACATGTCGTGAAGGCCGGGGACGAGCTGCCACCGCTGACCATTCCGATCACCCGCACCCTCATCGTCGCCGGGGCGGTCGCCTCACGCGACTACCAGGACGTGCACCACGACGCGGAGTTGGCGAGGGAGAAGGGCTCTCCGGACATCTTCATGAACATCCTGACGACCAACGGCCTGGTGGGGCGGTACATCACCGACCACTTCGGTCCGGGGGCCGTGCTCCGGAAGGTGGCGATACGGCTGGGTGCGCCCAACTATCCGGGTGACACGATGACGTTGACGGGGACGGTGACGGAGGTCGACGGGGCCACGGCCGAAGTGCGGGTGATCGGCGCGAACGGCCTCGGTCACCACGTCACGGGCACGGTGACGCTCGACCTGCCGGGCTCGGCGCCGGGGCGGATGACGATGGGGTCGATGACGACGGGGTCGACGCCGGACCTGAAGTCGCAGCCGGAGTCGGACCCGGAGTCGGACCCGGATTCGGACCCGAAGTCGGACCTGAAGTCGCAGCCGGAGTCGGACCCGAAGTCGGACCCGAAGTCGACGTCGCGACCGGAGCCGAAAGGGGCGGGCGCATGAGTATCCGCAAGGCCGACCGTCTCGGCGGCCGGGCCGCCATCGCCGGCATCGGGGCGACCGAGTTCTCCAAGGACTCCGGCCGCAGTGAGCTCACGCTCGCCGTCGAGGCCGTGCACGCGGCCCTCGACGACGCCGGGCTCACCCCCGCCGACGTCGACGGCATGGTCACGTTCACGATGGACACCAGCCCCGAGATCACCGTCGCCCAGGCGGCCGGCATCGGCGAGCTGTCCTTCTTCTCCCGCATCCACTACGGAGGCGGGGCCGCCTGCGCCACCGTCCAGCAGGCAGCCCTCGCCGTCGCCGCCGGGGTCGCCGACGTCGTGGTCTGCTACCGGGCGTTCAACGAACGCTCGGGGCGCCGCTTCGGCTCCGGGGTCCAGCAGCGCGAGCCCTCCGCCGAAGGCGCCGCGCTCGGCTGGCAGCTTCCCTTCGGACTGCTCACTCCGGCCTCCTGGGTCGCCATGATCGCCCAGCGCTACCTCCACACCTACGGGCTGACCCCGGACGCCTTCGGCCACGTCGCCGTCACCGACCGCCGGTACGCGGCCCGTAACCCCGCCGCCTACTTCTACGGCAAACCGATCACCCTCGCCGACCATGCCGCCTCGCGCTGGATCGTCGAGCCGCTCCGGCTCCTCGACTGCTGCCAGGAGACCGACGGCGGACAGGCGATCGTCGTCACCTCGGCCGAGCGCGCCCGCGACCTGCGCCATCCACCCGCGGTGATCGTCGCCGCCGCCCAGGGCGCCGGCCGCAACCAGGAGGCGATGACCAGCTTCTACCGCGACGACCTGACCGGTCTGCCGGAGATGGGAGTGGTGGCCGGGCAGCTGTGGCGGACCTCGGGCCTCGCACCCGGCGACATCGACGTGGGCATCCTCTACGACCACTTCACCCCGTTCGTGCTCATGCAGCTGGAGGAGTTCGGCTTCTGCGGGCGGGGCGAGGCGGCCGACTTCGTCGCGGCGGACGCGCTGCCGCTGAACACCCACGGGGGCCAGTTGGGGGAGGCGTATCTGCACGGGATGAACGGCATCGCGGAGGCCGTGCGGCAGGTGCGGGGCACGTCCGTGAACCAGATACCCGGCGTGGCCAGGACACTGGTCACGGCGGGCACCGGGGTCCCCACGTCCGGACTGATCCTGGGCACGGACGACTGAGCCGCCGCCGACCGCCGCCCGTCGCCGCCAACCGCCGCCCGCCGCCGGCGCCGGGCCGGGCCGCCCCCGGGTCCCCCCATCGACCCTGAGTTCCCCCTCCCCGGGCCTCCACCTTCAGGAGGTCCAGCCATCCCCACCCCTACAACCTGAGGGGGAGTGCGGTTCGGGACCTGGGGCCGATCCGCCGCCCAGTACCCACTCCTAGCGTGGAGTCATGACTCCGCCACCCTCCGGCCCCGTCTGCGTCGGCGCCTCCACGGCCGCCCGCTACCCGTCGTTCTCCTCGTACGTACGGGCCCGCGGGCCCGTTCTCCTGCGCACGGCGCGCTCGCTCACCGCCAACCCGAGCGACGCCGAGGACCTGCTGCAGACGGCCCTCACCAAGACGTTCGTCGCGTGGGAGCGGATCGAGGACCACCGGGCCCTGGACGGCTACGTCCGCCGGGCCCTGGTGAACACCCGGACGTCCCAGTGGCGCAAGCGCAAGGTCGACGAGTTCGCCTGCGAGGAGCTGCCGGAGCCCGCCGGGCTGCCCGAGCCGGACCCGGCCGAGCAGCAGGTGCTGCACGACGCCATGTGGCGCGCGGTCATGAAGCTCCCCGACCGCCAGCGGGCGATGGTCGTCCTGCGGTACTACGAGGACCTCAGCGAGGCACAGACGGCGGAGGTGCTCGGCGTATCGATCGGCACGGTCAAGAGCGCCGTGTCCCGTGCGCTGGGCAAGCTCCGTGAGGACCCCGAGCTTGCCCCCGTACGGTGACGGCCGGCCTCTGCCAGTAGTCACTGGCAATTTTCGTACTCCCGGGTAGTGACATACCGCGCGGTACGTGCGCAGAATCTCCACACCCTTACTGCCACGTAGCGCCCACCGGGAGGACGCCGTGCTGAGCACCATGCAGGACGTACAGCTGACCGTGACCCGCATCCTGAAGCACGGGATGACGATCCACGGGAAGTCACTGATCACCACCTGGACCGGTGAGCCCGAGCCGCAGCGCCGCACCTTCGCGGAGACGGGAGCCCGCGCGACCCAGCTGGCGAACGCCCTGCGCGACGAGCTCGGTGTGACCGGCGACCAGCGTGTCGCCACCCTCATGTGGAACAACGCCGAGCATGTCGAGGCGTACTTCGCGATCCCCTCCATGGGCGCGGTGCTGCACACCCTCAACCTGCGGCTTCCCCCCGAGCAGCTGGTCTTCATCGTCAACCACGCCGCCGACCGGGTCGTCCTCGTCAACGGCTCCCTGCTCCCCCTCCTCGCGCCGCTGCTGCCGCACCTGCCGACGATCGAGCACATCGTGGTCGCGGGCCCGGGCGACCGCTCCGTCCTGGACGGCGTGGCGCCCCGCGTGCACGACTACGACGAGCTGATCGCGGGCCGTCCGACGACCTTCGACTGGCCCGAGCTGGACGAGCGTTCGGCCGCCGCCATGTGCTACACCTCCGGCACCACCGGCGACCCGAAGGGTGTCGTCTACTCCCACCGCTCCATCTATCTGCACTCCATGCAGGTCAACATGGCCGAGTCGATGGGCCTGACGGACAAGGACACGACCCTCGTCGTCGTCCCGCAGTTCCACGTCAACGCCTGGGGTCTGCCGCACGCGACCTTCATGACCGGCATCAACATGCTGATGCCGGACCGGTTCCTGCAGCCCGCCCCGCTCGCCGAGATGATCGAGCGCGAGAAGCCGAGCCACGCGGCCGCCGTCCCCACCATCTGGCAGGGCCTGCTCGCCGAGGTCACCGCCAACCCGCGCGACCTCTCCTCCATGAAGCAGGTCACCATCGGCGGCGCGGCCTGTCCGCCCTCCCTCATGGAGGCGTACGACAAGCTCGGCGTCCGCCTCTGCCACGCCTGGGGCATGACGGAGACCTCCCCGCTCGGCACCATGGCCCACCCGCCGGCCGGCCTGACCGAGGAGCAGCAGTGGCCGTACCGCGTCACGCAGGGCCGCTTCCCGGCGGGCGTCGAGGCCCGGCTGGTCGGCCCCGGCGGCGAACACCTGCCCTGGGACGGCGAGTCGGCCGGTGAGCTGGAGGTGCGCGGCACCTGGATCGCGGGCTCGTACTTCGGCGGCGTCGACGGCGAGCCGATCCGCCCCGCCGACAAGTTCAGCGAGGACGGCTGGCTGAAGACCGGCGACGTCGGCGTCATCAGCCCGGAAGGCTTCCTCACGCTCACCGACCGCGCCAAGGACGTCATCAAGTCCGGTGGCGAATGGATCTCGAGCGTCGAGCTCGAGAACGCGATCATGGCTCACCCCGAGGTCGCCGAGGCCGCGGTCGTCGCGGTACCGGACGAGAAGTGGGGCGAGCGCCCGCTCGCGACCGTCGTCCTGAAGGACGGCGCCACGGCGGACTACGAGGCGCTGAAGGACTTCCTCGCCACCGAGGGCGGGATCGCCAAGTGGCAGCTCCCGGAGCGCTGGGCGATCGTGCCCGCCGTGCCGAAGACGAGCGTGGGCAAGTTCGACAAGAAGGTGATCCGCAGGCAGTACGCGGAGGGCGAGCTGGACGTCACCCAGCTCTGACCCAGCTCTGACGCGGCTCTGGCCGACGCTCGGGCGCGACCTCTGGCTTGAGCACCGACCCGGGCCCCGGCCCGAGCACGACCCGAGTCCTGGCCCGAGCGAGACCCGGGTCCTGGCCCGAGCGAGACCGGGGTCCCCGACCCGGGCCCTGGCCCGAGCGAGACGCGGGCCCCGGCGTGAGCACGACCCGAGTCCTGGCCCGAGCACTGACCCGAGCTCTGGCCCCTCATCGGCACCAACTGGCCCTACGGGGCTAGTTGGTGCCGATCTTTGCGAGCAGGTCGACGATTCGAGCCTGCACCTCGTTGCTCGTGGAGCGTTCCGCGAGGAAGAGGACCGTCTCGCCCGAGGACAGCTTCGGGAGCTCCTCCTCGTCCAGTCCGGCGGAGGTGTAGACGACGAGCGGCGTGCGGTTCAACTGACCGTTCGCCCGCAGCCAGTCGATGATTCCGGCCCGGCGGCGGCGTACCTGCATCAGGTCCATCACCACCAGGTTCGGCCGGATCTGGGCAGCCATCGTGACCGCTTCGGTGTCCGTCGCCGCCCGCGCCACCTGCATGCCGCGCCGCTCCAGGGTCGCCGCGAGTGCCTGCGCGATGTCCTCGTTCTCCTCGATGAGCAGCACCCGCGACGGGTGCTGCTCGCTGTCGCGGGGCGCCAGCGCCTTGAGGAGTACGGCGGGGTCGGCGCCGTACGCCGCTTCCCGCGTCGCCTGTCCGAGCCCGGCCGCGAGCAGCACGGGCACCTCGGCGGCGACGGCGGCCTGGCGGAGCGACTGGAGCGCGGTCCGGGTGATGGGCCCGGTCAGCGGGTCGACGAAGAGCGCGGCCGGGAAGGCGGCGATCTGGGCGTCGACCTCCTCGCGGGAGTGGACGATCACTGGGCGGTAGCCGCGGTCGCTCAGCGCCTGCTGCGTGGAGACGTCGGGCGCCGGCCAGACGAGCAGTCGGCGCGGGTTGTCCAGCGGCTCCGGGGGCAGTTCGTCGTCGATGGGCTGCGGCAGCGGCCTGTTGGCGACCTCGACCGCCCCGCCGGGACCGTCGAGCGGCTCGGGGCCCTCGGCGGCGCCCTCGGCGGGCGCTCCTATGGCGTAGGCACGGCCCTCGGGGGCCGCCGGAGCGAGCGGGGCGAGCTTGGACTGTGGGTGCGGCTTCGCGACCGGTTCCGCCGAAGCCGCAGCCGCAGTCGAAGCCGAAGTCGGCGCCGAAGCCGGAGTCTGAGTCGAAGGGTGAGCCGGGGCCCCGGCCGGGGCCGGAGTCGCTGTTACGGGCGCGGAGGCCGGGACCGGACGGTCGCCCTCGGGCGGGGTGGCGAGCTTGCGCCGCCGCCCGGAGCCGTTGCTCTGGCCGGTCTGCTGCTGTACCCCGCCGGCCTGCGCACCGCCGGCCTGCGCACCGCCGGTCTGCGCACCGCCGGTCTGCTGCGCACCGTTCTGCTGCACGGCGATCTGCTGGGCGAAGGGCACGCCCTGCCCGAGCGTCCGGACGCTGAAGGCCCGCCCGTTCTGCGTCGCGTCCTTCGGCGCGGCGGGTGCGGGGACCTCCGGAGGCAGCGGTACGGATCCGGTGCCGGTACGCGTCTCGTCGGCGACGCCGGGCCCCCGGCGACGACCGGTCGGCGCCGCGGGCAGCGGGTGGGGTTGTGGCGGCGTGTGGTCGGCGTCCGGCGCCGACCGCGCGGCGTCGTGCTGTCCCTCGTCGCTGACCGGCATCGGCTGGGGGAGAGGCATCGCCTGCGGTGCGGGCATGGGCTGCGGTGCGGGTACGGCCTGCGGCTGGGCCTCCGGAGCGCGGTCCGCGTCGGCCGGGGGCAGCGCGAACGGCGTACGCGGCCCGGCCTCGGCAGCCGCGGTCCGCTCCTGCGCGGCCAGCGCCCGACGCGCCCGCCGGCCGGTGGGCCGGTCCTCGGTCGCCTGATCGCCACTCGCCACCGCGGGCAGGGCCGCCCGGGCGAGGGCGGTGGCCTCGGCGGGAGCGCCCTGGGCGGGTACGGGAACGCCCTGGGGCGGAACGGCGTCCCCGAGCGCGGCACGTCCCTGCGCGCCTTCGGCGGCCGTCACGACAGAGCCCTCGGCGGGCCGGCCGCGTCGGCGCCCGGTCGGCTCGACGCCACTGGTGGCGCCCGCGCTCTGGGCGGGGATCAGCTCGGCGGGGGCGGCCGGAGCCTCCTCCGTACGGCCGCGGCGACGGCCGGTCGGCTCGACAGCACCAGCATCCGGGGCCACCGCGCTCTCCAGGAAGGCATCGGTGGACGCCCGCCGGGCGCGCCGTCGTCCGCCGCCCTGGGTGTCCGAGGCCTGCGCGGGCAGCGCGAGCGCCCCACCGGCCTGAGCGCCGTCGGACTCGGGCTGCGGTTCGGGGGCGGGCGGCGCGGCCACCGTGCCCTTGCCGGCGCCGAGCGGCACCTCCAGGACGTAGGCGCTGCCGCTCGTCCCCGGCACCTCGTGCGTCTGCACCACACCGCCGTGCGCGGCCACGATTCCGCGGACGATGGGCTGGTGGACCGGGTCGCCGCCGGCGTACGGCCCGCGCACCTCGATCCGTACGACGTCGCCGCGCTGCGCCGCCGCCACCACGATCGTCGAGTCGGCGTATCCCGCGCCCGGCACGACCCGGGCCTTGCCGGTGGAGTCGACCCCGGCCACGTCCGCGACGAGATGCGCGAGCGCGGTCGCGAGCCGTGCCGCGTCCACCTCGGCCTCGATCGGCGGCGCGTGCACGGCGAACTGGGCCCGGCCCGGCCCGATGAGCTCCACGGCCCCGTCGACACCCGCGGTGACGACCCCGTCGAGCAGGACGACGGACTTGCCGAGGGTCTCGGCGCCGGCGTTCAGCCGCTGATAGCCGAGGACGTTGTCCACGAGGGTGGTCATCCGGGCGTACCCGGCCGCGAGATGGTGCAGGAGCTGGTTGGCCTCCGGCCACAGCTGGCCCGCGTCGTCGGCGGCGAGCGTGGAGAGCTCCGTACGCAGCTCCTCCAGGGGCCCGCGCAGGGACTCGCCGAGGACGGCCGTGAGCTGCTCGTGCCGGGCGGCCAGGGCCTCGTACCGCTCCTTCTGCCGCTCCGCCTCCGTGGCGTGCTTCTCGGTGAGTTCGGCGAGCTCGGCGGCGTGCTTCTCGGTGAGGCCGGCCAGCTCGGCCGCGTGCTCCTCGGTGAGCTGCTCGTACGGCCGGCGGTCGGTGAAGGTCATCACCGCGCCGACGAGCTGGTCCCCGTCCCGTACCGGCGCGGTCGTCAGGTCGACCGGCACCCGCGAACCGTTCTTCGCCCACAGCACCTGTCCGCGGACGCGGTGCTTGCGCCCCGACTTGAGAGTGTCGGCGAGCGGCGAGTCCTCGTACGCGAACGGTTCGCCGTCCGCCCGCGAGTGCAGGATCAGCGGGTGCAGCTCCTTGCCGCCGAGATCGCTGGCGCGGAAGCCGAGGATCTGCGCGGCGGCGGGGTTGACGAGGACGACCCGCCCGTCGGTGTCCGTGCCGACGACTCCCTCGGCCGCGGCGCGCAGGATCATCTCGGTCTGGCGCTGCGAGCGGGCGAGTTCGGCCTCGGTGTCGAGCGTGCCGGTGAGGTCGCGGACGACGAGCATGAGGAGCTCGTCGCCGGTGTAGGCGGTGTACGAGTCGTATGCCTCGCGCCCGTCCTCCAGGCTGGCGCTCGTCACCTCGACGGCGAACTCGCTGCCGTCGGTACGCCGGGCGATCATCCGGGTCGGCTTGGTGCGGCCCTGCTCGTCGGCGCCCTCGGGGCGCCGCATGGAGCCGGGGATCAGCCGCGAGTCGAAGCCGGGCAGCAGATCGAGCAGCCCGCGCCCGACGAGGGCGGTGCCGGGGGTCTCGAACATGCCGAGGGCGATGGTGTTGGCGTTGACGACCGTGCCGTTGCAGTTGACGAGCACGAGGCCGTCGGGGAGGGCGTCAAGTATGGCTGCGAGGCGAGCAGCGCCTCGGGATGGCCTGCTGCTCACGACGACGCTTCCTCCCTGACCCACTGCACCTTGCCCGGCTGGCCGGCCCCATCTTGCCCCTCGGGCCGCAGCCTGTCACTGGAAGGAGTCTAAGGGCAGCCCAGGTGGTCCCGGGGGGAGGTCTCATGCCCCCGGCAACATCCGAACGTCATCCTCACCTCATCCCCGCACGCGGGGTAGTACGGGCTCCAGGTTCTCCCAGCGGTCGATCTCGCACCCGTCGGCCCGGGAGAAGCGGGCGTCGACGGCGCGTCCCCGCCAGTCGCCGGTGACGCGGGCGAGGACGGGTCCGCCGTACTTCTGTGCGCAGAGGGCATCCTTGGCGACCGGCTTGAAGGGGTCCTTCCCCTCCTTCGCGAGCGTGGCGAGGCGCGCGCAGGCGCGGGCGGCGGCCGGGTGGTCGCCGCCGGGCGTGCCGTCGCAGTCGAGCCGGTACGTACCGTCGGCGCCCGGGTGCCCGCTCTTGCTGATCGTCACGGTGAGCGCGTCGGGCGCCGACAGCAGGGGGAGCGGCGGCACCGGCCCGATCCCGGCGGCGCCCGCGGCGGTGGTGGCGAGGGTGGCGAGTACGAGGCGGCGCAGCATGCGAACTCCAGGGAGACGGGTGGGGGCCGTGGGCTCGGGCCCGACTCCTCTAACGCTCCGTACTGCCGTTCGTTGCGCAACCGGGATGGGCCGAGGGGCTTTGCTCTCGGCCCCGGAGGGCTAGTACGGTGAGAAGCGATTGGTGACGCGCGGCTCGCCTGTGTCATCATCTGCACGCACCACTCGCGCCCGCGCGGCGCGCGAGGTGCATGGAGGCGTCGCCTAGTCCGGTCTATGGCGCCGCACTGCTAATGCGGTTTGGGTCTTAAAGCCCATCGAGGGTTCAAATCCCTCCGCCTCCGCCCCACCCCGAAGCCCCGGCCCACACGGCCGGGGCTTCGGCCGTTTCCGCTCCTGGTGGGCCCGCAGGGGTCACCCGACCGGCGGACAGGGCGAAGCCAGGGAGAAGCCCCCAGGTGGCGTTTTCGCAGGTCAGAGGGGGTCTGGCTAATGGATTTCGCGCTACGGCGCAGGTCATGTAATGTTGTCCACGCAACGCCGACCGGCAAGAAAAAAAGCCGGGAAGCACAAGCACTCGTAGCTTAACGGATAGAGCATCTGACTACGGATCAGAAGGTTGCAGGTTCGAATCCTGCCGAGTGCACAGCCTGAGAGGCCCCGGACGAGAGTCCGGGGCCTCTTGCGTTGGGCGGTACAGCAGTGAAGTACAGCAACGGGGCTCACCCGGGAGCCCGGTCCCGCCCGTGGATAGGGTGTCCGCTCATGTCGCGCTGGCTATGGAGACAAGGCGGCGCACACGGTGGGGAGGGGCTCGTATGAGGTTCAGGGCTGGATTGGCAGGGATGACCGCCGTAGTGCTGGCGGCGTTGGCGGGGTGCGGGACGAAGACCACCGCAGCCCCGGTGGATGTGGTGGGGCAGGCATCGGCACGGCCTGCCGCCCCCGCGTCCTCGGCGACGGCGACAGCGACGGCGAACGCTCGCCTCTCTCGCGTGGAACTGCAGGGCCGATGGTGGACATGGGCAGCGTCGGAGCCCGAGGTGACCAACCCTGTTGCCGACCAGGACGGAAGTGAGTGCGAGCGCAACCAACCGCAGGATGTGTGGTTCCTGGCTGGGACCTTCGGAAGTCAGGTCGAGCGCGTGTGCGCCGTTCCCGGCGGTCGTCCCATCGCTTTCCCCGTCGTGAATCTCATCGGAGACCGTTCTGACTGTGCGGCCTTCATTTTCAGGGCGGAGGGGACGGTGCTCCTGGACGGCAAGGCGGTCGAGCCGTCGACCTACACAGGCGACTCGATCACGGTGGAGAGCGCTCAAGGCAACGCGGTCACCGGAGAGGAAGGCCGCTTCATAACGACGGGGTGCGGCTTGTGGGTCCAACTGCCCCCGCTGGCTCCCGGGACGCATTCACTGGCGATCCGCGGGCAGTCGGGTGACTTCTCGACCGGTGTGGACTACACGCTGACTGTCGCGGCCTCATCGAAGTAGGCCAGCGTAAAGCGAAGACCTCGGGGACGCTCCACGGGGTCTTGCGCTGCGGCGGCTTTGGGCGGCTCAGCCGGTGCCGCGCATTGCGTCGGACAGCTTGCCGATAGCGGATCGAACTTCTTCCTCGCTCGCCTCGGCGTAGACCTCCATCGTCATCGCGCTCTGTGAATGCCGAAGGATGCGCCACCTTCGGGTGGACCTTGAGCGCGACCAGGAGCGAGTTGCACGTGTGCCGGGTGTTCCGGAGCGGGATCGCGCGGAGGCCGGCGCGACGGGCCTGCAGGGCGCACATCCGGGTCAGGTTCCTCGGCTCGATCGGGGGGCCGTGCTTCGTCGTGAAGACGAGCCCGCGGGTGTCCTGCCACAGCTCCCCGGCGGCCTTCTGGTCCCCGAGCTGCTGAGCACGGCGCATCCGGAGCGCCTTGAGACAGACAGCGGGCAGCGGCAGGAAATCGCACCCGGCTTCGCGTTCCGCTCCGCCGGGCGGGCTTCCCGGCTCCGCCCGGGGCGCCGCTCCTGCCTTCTGCCCGCTCCGCGCGCGCTGCGCCGACGCCCGCCCCTGCAAGGCGGGATAGGCCCAAGGGCATGAGTCGAGCCCCAACGGCCCGCGGTTCCGTCTGTCACCGACATGCCTCCGGCGGGGGCGCTCAGGCTCCGGGATGGCGGGGGCTCCGTACGCGGGTGCCGGCAGACGGGATGGGAGTTGGGGGCCAGGGTGGATACAGGTGGAAGTTCTGGCCAACCGATGGGCCACCCGCTGATCTGGAGGGGCACCCGTTCAGCGGTACGCACTGCAGTAGCTGGACGGGATCCTCGTGACTGTGTGACTGGATCACTGCAGCCTTTGGCCTAGGGGGCGCCCTTATTGGGGCGGCCCTATCGTTCATTGCCACCATTTATCAGCAGAAGAAATCCGCGAGCGCGCGGCGTGAGCTGGCGGAGACTGACGCGGTCGCCTCATTGGCGAGCGAGCTGATCCGAATCCGCCACCACTTGAGCATTATGCCGGATGAGTTCAATAACGTCCGCGGCAGAGACCGCATCGCGTGGACCGGGACCATGGCGGCGGCCAAGCATAGCGAGTGGAACGCTACGTTTGATGACTTCTTTGGTCCGGCCGAGGTGGCTGCCCGCTCTCTCCGCGATGAAATTCTGCGGACTCGCCTGCTCGATGTCCTCGAAATTTTGGGCTTCTGGTGGGCCCTGAATACATTCGAGCCCGGCTTGATGAACCGCAACTCCATGCGAGAGGCCGTCAGGCATGCACTGGAATGGTTAGGAGCCTGGCAGCGCCAAGAAAGGATCCCAAACCCCAAGCCACCCTTCACTCAGATGCGAGAGCTGTGGAACCAGATTCAGAAGGATCAGCCCTAGGTAGACGAGTTGAACGTGAAAACCTGGGCGGCAGCTCCACGGTCGCGTCCCACACGCGTGCCAGATCGGGCGGGGACGCACGGGGAACGAGGGGTATCGGCGAGGCCCGCACTCTGGCGCAACGCCCCATGCCCGTACGCAGGTTGGGCCAACAATGGGTCTACCGCTCTCCTAAAAGCGGTGGTTCCCTGACAAACCGGGGCCAGCTGGCGCAGGCCACCAGTGCGCTGCCGTCCTCGGTGAGGAAGAGCAGGGAGGTCCATGTCCGATCGGCAGTATCGATCAGCCCTGTGCGCACGGGCTGGCCATGTTCGCGGACGAGCTGCACTGCTCGTTCCAGCCCAAGAGGTTCGAATCCGTGCATCCGCATGCGCTGAAGTCGGCGCTTGAAGACTCCAGCATGCGCGCCAGCGGGTTGTGCCCGGTCTCCCACGCTGTAGGTGGCGCCGCTGCGGAGGAGGGCCAGAGCTATCACGGACGCCTCGTCGTCACCAGCCAACAGCGATTCCAGCACATGCCGTTCCATGGTCACCCCCGTCTGGATCCTGCGGTACAGCAGCCAGGTACCGCAACCCCAGCAATCGCCCGCGTCCGGTAGGGCCCCTCCGGGGCTCGGTAGCGGCCGGAATAGCCGTCACTGACCGAACCCGCTAGAGCTACGGATCAGAAGGTTGCAGGTTCGAATCCTGCCGAGTGCACAGCCTGAGAGGCCCCGGACGATTGTCCGGGGCCTCTTGCGTTGGGTCCCTGCAGCGGCGACGCAGCGCCGGCGTCCGGCGGAAACTCGCGGGATCGATGTCGCAGCCGTGCGATAGGAATGCCGTTGAACCGCGACCGCCACCGCAGAGCTGTGGAGGGGCGCGGTCTTTCGACGCATCCCTGGGGGGATTTGATGTTCAGAACACGCGCGGCCTGGGCCGCCGTCGGCGCCGCCGCATTCCTGTTGGGCGGCACCACGACGGCGCACGCCGCCGAGGGGCAGGCTCCGGACGTCCGGTGGGCGAGCAGTGTCTCGGACGACCTGGGCACGCTGGCCGTCGGCATCGGCTCCGACAGTGCCATCACGGGGATCAGGGCCCGGATCGTCTCCGCCGCCACGCAGCAGGAGGTCGCCGTCGTGGAGAACGACGCGTTCGGCCTCGCCTCCGGTACCCCGGACAACGGCGTGTGGCACACGAAGCAGCCGCTGAGCCTTGCCGAGCTGGGGCAGTACACCGTCCATATCGAGGCCACGGACGCCGACGGCGACCGCATCACGAAGAACTCCGCGGGCACTCTGGCCTACTACGTCGCGGCGGTGCTCGAGGACGTGCGCACGGATCGCACGGAGATCGACATCGACCACCGTCAGGTGCGGGTGGACGGAGTCCTGAAGGGCCGCTGGCCGGCAACCCGGGAGCTGAAGCCCCTGGTGGACCACCCGGTGGACCTCGACGTCGACTACTGGACGGAGAACACCGTCCGCACAGACGCGGAGGGACGTTTCTCCGGCACGGTCACCGTGAACTCCGTGGCGCCGGTCCAGGCCGTCTACCGGTACGTCAACGAGCGCCCGTCCGTGCTGTACGGCGAGGCCGCGCCGATCCAGATCGACGTCCGGCAAGCGGCCACGCGCTGGGTCGTCCAGAGTCCGGCGGAGGCCCGGACGATCGACTTCGGACAGGAAGTCACCCTCACGGCGACGCTGGAGCGTGAGACCCCGCAGGGCTGGATGCCCTTCGCGGGCCAGAGCGGTGGGGTGCTCTTCGAGCCTTCCGCCGGCGGTCAGTCGGCCGGCGTCGGCTACTTCACCACGGGTGAGGACGGCAAGGTCACCTTCACCCACGCGCCGTACGAGACAGGCACCTTCCGCGTGTCGTCGCACAGCGACGACCCGTTCGTCGCCCCCGCCTCCACGAGCAGCGCCCAGATCAAGGTTCTCCGCGCCTCGGTCTTCACCTCGTTCTCGGCCACTCGCACGCAGGACCGCGGCGTTCACGTCGAGGGTGCGATGGACTTCCCCGACGGCTGGACGCCCGCCACGATCCCGGTGCACATCCAGTTCTCCCGTGACGGCGTGAAGTGGACGGACCTGGTCACGACGGAGGCCCACTGGTCCGGCAGCGGCCACGCGTTCTCGGCCGACATCGCCGATGCGCGGCGCGGATACTTCCGCGCCCACTTCGAGGCGACCGACTCGTTCCGCGGGGCGACGTCGAACGTCGTGAAGGCGAGCCGCTGACCGGGTTCGGAAGGCCCGGGGCGGCCGAACGTCCGTGCGGGATAAAGTCTGAAGATCGTTCTCTCTTCTGATCGTGGGGGTTGGGTATGGCGCTGTTCGGGAACGCGCACAAGATCGATCCGGCGCAGGCGCAGCAGGAGTACGCGCGACTGCTCGGCCAGGGGGAGCAGATCCACGCCGCGTATCTGCTGATCCGCGACACCATCTTCTTCACCGACCGCCGGCTGGTCCTCGTCGACAAGCAGGGCATCACCGGCAAGAAGGTCGAGTACCACTCGATCCCGTACCGGAGCATCACCCACTTCGCCGTGGAGACGGCCGGCACGTTCGACCTGGACGCCGAGCTGAAGATCTGGATCTCCGGCAACTCCGTCCCCGTCCAGAAGACCTTCACCAAGGGCGTGGACATCTACGAAGTGCAGGCGATCCTGACGCAGTTCGTCGCGCGGTAGTCCTACGGGCGCGAGGAGCGTGAGGCCCCCGGGGTTCCCGGGGGCCTTCTCTTTTGGGTGAACGTCCCCTGATTTCATGACAATTGAATATGCCATCGGCCTAGCTTCCCCCGTGGAGGTGATGCTCGATGGACGAGCAGTACAGGCAGGACGAGCAGTACGGGCAGAAGAAGGACGCGATCGACATCAACGACTTCGTGTACGCGGCGACGGGCGCGCGTGTACGGAGGCTGACGATGCCGGACGGGACGCACTGGTTCCCGGCCGTCGATGCCGCCAGGCATCTGGGATACGTGAACACCCGCCAGGCGGTTCTCGCGCATGTGGAAGAGGGACGCCAGCGAGTGCTGGGCGATCTTGCAAGCGCCGTCTGTGGAGCAGACGCCGCCCGCAACATCGCAGGTCACGGGCTTAAGAAATCAATGAAGGTAGTGGACCTGCAGGGCCTGGTCCAGCTTGTCAACGCCTGCACCAAGCCCGAGTGCGCCCCCTTCAAAGCCTGGGTCTCCGACGTCATCGCCACCATCCAGCGTGACGGTTCCTACGCCCTCGAAGCGTCTCCCGTGCACTCCGGATACGTCATGCCCCAGGCCGTCGCCGACATCCTCGTGCGGCTCGAGGAGCGGAACCTGCGGATGGACGAGGAGTTCGCCGCTCGTGAGAGCGAGCGCATCGCGCTCATGCGGGAGACCAACCGCTCGCAGCAGGCCGCCGCCCAAGCGCTCTCCCGCATCGCCGACTCCCTCGAGCAGCTAGCCGTTCCCGCCCAGCGCACCCGGCCCGCGATGACCCCCCAGGAGCTCCTCGCCTCCTGGCAGGCCGACAGCCTCGCCGTCACCGGTGACGTGCACGCCGTCGCCGCGTATCTCGCGCCCGCGCTCGTGCGCGGTGGGGCGCGGTATCGGCTGGAGGAGATCGCGCAGCGGACCGGGCTCGCTGTCGAGCGCGTGCGGGACTGCGTCGGGCTGCTCGTCGAGCGCGGGTGCATGCGGCAGAGCGGGGTCGCCGGCGACGGGGCGAGGATCTTCGTGCTGCCCTAGGGCCTGCCCGGCGGATCATGGCCGGGTCCGCGGGACAGGCCCTGGTCGGCCCCCGGCTGCCGTGGGGGACTGCCAGCCCCCGGCTGCCCTAGCGGACTGCCAGACTGGGCAGCCGACGACAGAGGGGGTGGAGCGAGCACGTGGTGTGGCGGTGTGCCGGCATGCGGTGGAGCGGGGGTGTGCCCGGGCTCCGCTGGGAGGGCGGCCGGGTGTCCGTGCTCGCGTACGGGCAGCAGATCGCCTTCCGGGCCGTCGGGCAGCGGCTGTGTCCCGGGGCCAGAGGGAACCCCTGCCCCCTCGCCGCGACCGTGCCCGCCCGCGCCACCGGCGGGCAGTGCCCCGAATGCGCGCGGCTCGACCGGGCCCACTCGGTCGCCGCCGACACGATCGCCGACGATCCGCGGACGTACCGCGTGTACCTCGCCTGGTTCGGGCCCGGGATGACCAAGGTCGGGATCACCGCCGAGGAGCGGGGCGACGCCAGGCTCCTGGAGCAGGGGGCCGTCGCCTTCAGCTGGCTCGGGCGCGGGCCGCTCATGGCCGCCCGGCGGACCGAGGAGCTGCTGCGGCACGCCCTGAAGGTGCCCGACCGGATCCCGTACGCCCAGAAGCGCGCCGTACGGCACGCCCTGCCCGCCCCCGACGCGCGCCGCCGGGAGATCGAGGAGCTGTACGGGCGGGCCACCGGGCTCGCCGGATGGGCCGAGACCCTGGAGCGGCTGGAGTTCCGGGCGTACGACCACGGTGAAGCGTTCGGGCTCGAGGGTCTCGCCCCGCTCTACGGAACCGTCACCGAGCTCCACGACGAGGGTGTCGTCGCCGGGCGTCTG
The DNA here is from genome assembly GCF_040645695.1 of Streptomyces sp. NPDC046712. NCBI lineage: Bacteria > Bacillati > Actinomycetota > Actinomycetes > Kitasatosporales > Streptomycetaceae > Streptomyces > Streptomyces sp. NPDC046712. Next base: position 314,823 of record NZ_JBEYYW010000003.1, read on the forward strand.
CTCGCCGCCGCCGGGCCCGACCTGCACCTTCTCGACTCCGAAGGGCGCTGCCTCGCGCTCGACACCCGTCTCGTCCGCGGATGGCGGCTCGTCGCGGCGGACCCCGGCGGGACGTCCGTCACCGTGCTCGTGAAGAAGGCGAACAACGACGTCCAGGACGGACTGTTCCCGGAGTAAAGACTTGGATCCCTTCCGGGGATCCGTATGGACACGCCCCGTCCGGCCGGCGCAGGGTGATCCACATGACCCCGAACCTGGTGGCGGGCCTCGAACCGCCTTACTACACCGCTGTCTTCACCTCGATCCGTCCCGACGCCCCCGAGGGATACGCCGAGACCAGCGCCCGTATGCAGGAGATCGTCAAGGGCCTCCCGGGCTTCCTCGGCTACGAGGCCGCCCGCACGCCCGGCGGCATCGGCATCACCGTCGCCTACTTCCGCGACCTCGAGTCCCTGGACGCCTGGCGGGACAACGCCGAGCACCAGGAGGCCAAGCGGCACGGCCGGAAGCACTGGTACGAGAGCTACAGCGTCCACATTGGGAAGGTCGAGCGGAGTTACGGCTTTGACAAGGGATGACGACCCCCGGGAGTTCGTCCGGCGGCTCGGGATTCCCGGGCTCGTCGACGTCCACACCCACTTCATGCCCCAGAACGTCCTCGACAAGGTCTGGGCGTACTTCGACGCCGTCGGCCCTCTGACCGGCACGGAGTGGCCCATCACCTACCGCGAGGAGGAGGACCGCCGGGTCGACCTGCTCCGCGAGTTCGGCGTCCTCGCCTTCACCTCGATGCTCTACCCGCACAAGGCCGGCATGGCCCCGTGGCTCAACGGCTGGGCCGCCGACTTCGCCGCCCGTACGCCCGGCTGTCTGCACACCGCCACTCTCTACCCGGAGCCGGACGGGACCGCGGCCGGATACGTCCGCCGGGCGATCGACGGCGGGGCACGCGTCTTCAAAGTGCATCTTCAGGTCGGGGACTTCGATCCCAACGATCCGCTCCTCGACGAGAGCTGGGGCCTGATCGCGGAGGCCGGCGTGCCGGTCGTCATCCACTGCGGCTCCGGGCCCGCCCCCGGGAAGTTCACCGGGCCCGGGCCCGTCGGACGGCTGCTCGCTCGCCATCCCCGGCTGCGGCTGATCATCGCGCACATGGGGATGCCCGAGTACGCCGACTTCCTCGACCTCGCCGAGCGGTACGACGGCGTCCACCTCGACACCACCATGGCCTTCACCGACTTCGGCGAACGCTTCGCGCCCTTCCCCGTCGCCGAACTCCCGCGGCTGCGTGATCTCGGGGACCGGATCCTCCTCGGCTCCGACTTCCCGAACATTCCCTATCCGTACGCCCACCAGCTCCACGCCCTCGAACGGCTCGGGCTCGGGGACGACTGGATGCGCCGGGTGCTGTGCGCGAACGGCGCCGCGCTCTTCCCTCAGGTTTCTCAGGGAATTCACAGGTAAGGGAAAGGGGCCTCTCAGTACGCCCGGCGAGCGTGGCCGTATGACTGCGACCAAGCCCCGCGGGCGTACCGACATGCTCCGGCCCGACGGCTCTGCCGTCCGCGTTCTCGTCGTGGACGACGAGGCGTCGCTCGCCGAGCTCCTCTCCATGGCCCTGCGGTACGAGGGCTGGCAGGTGCACAGCGCGGGCGACGGGGCCGGGGCCCTGCGCGCGGCGCGGGAGTTCCGGCCCGACGCGGTGATCCTCGACGTGATGCTGCCCGACATGGACGGGCTCTCCGTGCTCGGGCGGCTGCGGCGCGAGCAGCCGGACGTGCCGGTGCTGTTCCTCACTGCCAAGGACGCCGTCGAGGACCGTATCGCCGGTCTGACGGCGGGCGGCGACGACTACGTCACCAAGCCGTTCAGTCTGGAGGAGGTCGTGGCGCGGCTGCGCGGGCTGATCCGGCGTTCCGGCGCGGCGCAGGCGCGCAGCGAGTCGCTCCTCGTCGTCGGGGATCTGACCCTGGACGAGGACAGCCACGAGGTCACCCGCGGTGGCGAGTCGATCCATCTCACCGCGACCGAGTTCGAGCTGTTGCGCTACCTCATGCGCAATCCGCGCCGGGTGCTGAGCAAGGCGCAGATCCTCGACCGGGTCTGGTCGTACGACTTCGGCGGCCAGGCCAATGTCGTCGAGCTGTACATCTCCTACCTGCGGCGGAAGATCGACGCGGGGCGGCCCTCCATGATCCACACCCGGCGCGGGGCGGGCTATCTCATCAAGCCGGGGGAGTAGCACGCAGATGCGCCGACCCCGCTCCTGGTCGCTCCGTACCCGGCTCGTCGTCTCCGCCGTCGCCCTGATCGCGATCGTCGCGGCCGTGATCGGGACGGTGACGACGATCGCGTACCGCTCGTACCTCTACGACCAGGCCGACGGGCAGCTGCGGAACGTGTCGGCCCGGGCCATGGGCCCGCCTCCCTCCCTGCGCGCCACCGCCCAGGATCCCGGCCGCGACCCGCTCGCCTTCGTCCTCGGGCCCGGCGCCCCGCTCGGTACGGTCGGCGCGGTGGTCGTGGACGGCGGCACGCTGGGCGAGGCCGACCGTTTCGCCGAGGTCGAGCAGGACGGGTACGGGCCGAAGGACACCAGCAGCCCGCTCGACGAGGCGCAGCGCGCCGCCCTGGCCACCACCCCGCGCGACGGCCGGCCGCACACCGTCGAGCTGCCCGGCCTGGGCGACTACCGGGTGGAGTACGTCTCCGGGGGCAACGGCGACTTCCTCGTCGGGCTGCCGCTGAGCGAGCTCCAGGGCTCCCTCTCCACCCTGATCCTCGTCGAGGTGAGCGTGACCGGAGCCGGCCTCGTCGCCGCCTCGCTCGCCGGCGGCGCACTGGTCGGGATCGCGCTCCGGCCGCTGCGGCGGGTCGCCGCGACCGCCACCCAGGTCTCCGAACTCCCCCTCCACAGCGGGGAGGTGGCCCTCCACCACCGGGTCGAGGAGGCCGATCCGCGGACCGAGGTCGGGCAGGTCGGCGCGGCCATCAACCGGATGCTCGACCATGTCCACTCCGCGCTCCACTCCCGTCAGCAGAGCGAGACACGGGTACGGCAGTTCGTCGCGGACGCCAGCCACGAGCTGCGCACGCCGCTCGCCTCGATCCGGGGGTACGCGGAGCTGACCCGGCGCGGCCGGGAGGAGTGCGGGCCCGACACCCGGCACGCGCTGGGAAGGATCGAGTCCGAGGCGACCCGGATGACGGGTCTGGTGGAGGACCTCCTGCTCCTCGCCCGGCTCGACGCAGGACGCCCGCTCTCGTACGAGAGCACCGATCTCGTTCCCCTGGTCGTGGACGCGCTGTCCGATGCCCGCGCGGCCGGTCCCGATCACAAGTGGCGGCTCCACCTCTCCGGCGAGGGCGGGGTTCCGGCGACGGTACGCGGCGACGGCGCCCGTCTTCACCAGGTCCTGGTCAACCTGCTGGCGAATGCCCGGACCCACACGCCACCGGGCACGACCGTCACCGCACGCGTGCGCGCGGAGGACGGCCGCGCCCTCGTCGAGATCGAGGACGACGGGCCCGGCATCCCGCCCGAGCTCCTCCCCTCCGTGTTCGAACGGTTCGCGCGGGGAGACGCCTCCCGCTCACGGCACGCCGGCAGCACGGGGCTCGGCCTCGCCATCGTCCGCGCGGTCGCCACGGCCCACGGTGGGGACGTCGACGTCACCAGTGTCCCGGGGCGGACCGTCTTCGTCGTGCGTCTGCCGCTCGACGCGCAGTCCGACTCACAGGCGGGGCACAGGCTCATCACACAGCCGTGACAGCGGGCCCGGCGAGTGTCTGTGCCATGCGAACCCAAACGATCGCGGGCGCCCTCCCCGCCCGGGAGCATCTGCCGGTGGGCATGGCCGGGCGGCCCGTCCTCGATGTGGTGATTCCCGTCTACAACGAGGAGAAGGACCTGGAGCCGTGCGTCCTGCGGCTCCACGACCACCTCTCCCGCACCTTCCCGTACGGCTTCCGCATCACGGTCGCCGACAACGCCTCCACCGACCGGACCCCCGAGGTGGCCGCGACCCTCGCCGGGTCGCTGCCCGAGGTGCGCTCGGTACGGCTGGAGCAGAAAGGGCGGGGGCGGGCGCTGCGTGCCGTCTGGTCGCACTCGGACGCGCCCGTCCTCGCCTACATGGACGTGGATCTGTCCACCGATCTGAACGCCCTGCTGCCGCTCGTGGCACCGCTCATCTCCGGCCACTCCGATCTGGCGATCGGCTCCCGGCTCGCCCGCTCCTCGCGCGTCGTGCGCGGGCCGAAGCGGGAGTTCATCTCGCGGGCGTACAACCTGATCCTGCGGGGCTCGCTCGCCGCCCGGTTCTCCGACGCGCAGTGCGGGTTCAAGGCGATACGCGGGGAGGTCGCGCAGCGTCTGCTGCCGATGGTCGAGGACACCGGCTGGTTCTTCGACACCGAGATGCTCGTGCTCGCCGAGCGGGCCGGGCTGCGCATCCACGAGGTGCCCGTCGACTGGGTCGACGATCCCGACTCCACCGTCCACCTCGTGCGGACGGCCACTGACGACCTGAAGGGCGTCTGGCGGGTGGGGCGGGCGCTCGCCACCGGCTCGCTGCCGCTCGACCGGCTCGCCCGGCCCTTCGGCGACGACCCCCGGGACCGTGAACTCGCGGGAGTGCCGCGCGGGTTGGCCCGGCAGCTGGTCGGCTTCTGTGTCGTGGGCGCGCTGTCCACGCTGTTCTACGTGGCGCTGTACTCGGCGTTCCGGCTCGGCATCGGCTCCCAACTCGCCAACGCGACCGCCCTTTTGGTGTCCGCCGTCGCCAACACCGCCGCCAACCGGCGGCTCACGTTCGGCGTGCGGGGCCGGGACCGGGCCGTCCGCCATCAGGCGCAGGGGCTCGTCGTCTTCGGCATCGGCCTCGCCCTGACCAGCGGCTCGCTCGCCGCGCTCGGCGCGGCCACCGGCGATCCCGCCCACTCCACCGAACTCGCCGTGCTGATCGTGGCGAACCTCGCCGCGACCGTCGTGCGCTTCCTCCTCTTCCGGCTCTGGGTCTTCCCGGACACCTCCCTCTCAAGGAACACCCGATGACCACCACCTACGACCTGCCTTCCGCGCCGGGCGCGCCGGCGGCCCATGCCGCGCCGCCCGGCCGTCTCACCCGCCTCTGGCGCGGGCGGGCCGAGGACGCGCCCTGGGTGCGCCCCGCGTTCCTCGCCCTCCTCCTTGCCACCGCCCTGCTCTACCTCTGGAACCTGAGCGCCTCCGGTTACGCCAACTCCTTCTACTCCGCCGCCGTCCAGGCCGGCAGCGAGAGCTGGAAGGCGTTCTTCTTCGGCTCGCTCGACGCGGCGAACGCCATCACCGTCGACAAGCCGCCGGCTGCGCTCTGGCCGATGGCGCTGTCCGTGCGGCTCTTCGGGCTCGGGTCATGGCAGATCCTGCTGCCCGAGGTGCTGATGGGGGTGGCGACCGTCGCCGTCCTCTACGGTGCGGTGCGGCGCCGGTTCGGCGCGGGAGCCGGGCTGCTCGCGGGCGTGGTGCTCGCGCTCACCCCGGTCGCCGCGCTGATGTTCCGCTTCAACAACCCGGACGCGCTGCTGGCCCTGCTGATGACGGTCGCCGTGTACTGCGTCCTGCGGGCGCTCGAGCAGGGTGCGACGAAGTGGCTGGTGTGGGCGGGCGTCGCCTTCGGTCTCGCCTTCCTCGCCAAGACGCTCCAGGCGTTCCTGATCCTGCCGCCGCTCGCGCTCGTGTACGCGGTGTGCGCACCGGCCGGGTTCGGCCGCCGGATCGGCCAACTGGCCCTCGGCGGGCTCGCGATGATCGTCTCCGCCGGATGGTGGGTGGCCGTCGTCGAACTGTGGCCGGCGTCCTCCCGCCCGTACATCGGCGGCTCGCAGAACAACAGCTTCCTGGAGCTCACCTTCGGCTACAACGGTCTGGGCCGGATCAACGGCAACGAGACCGGAAGCGTCGGCGGCGGGGGCCGCGGTGGCGGAGGCCAGGGCGGCGGCTGGGGCGAGACGGGCGTCGGGCGGATGTTCAACGACGCCGTCGGCGGTCAGATCTCCTGGCTGCTCCCGGCCGCGCTGATCCTGCTGGTGGCCGGCCTGGTGATCACCTGGCGTGCGGCGCGCACGGACACGGCCAGGTCCGCGTTCCTGGTCTGGGGTGGTTCGCTGCTGATGACCGTGGGCGTGTTCAGCTTCATGGCCGGCATCTTCCACGAGTACTACACGGTGGCCCTGGCCCCGTACGTCGCGGCGCTCGTCGGCATGGGCGCGAGCGTCCTGTGGGAGGAGCGCTCGCGGTTCCTGGCCTCCGCGGCGCTCGCGGTGACGGTCGCGGGGACGGCGGTGTGGGGGTACGTCCTGCTCGGCCGGACACCGGACTGGATGCCCTGGCTGCGCTGGGCGGTCCTGATCGCGGGCTCGGCCGCCGCGCTCGGGCTGCTGCTCGCCGGACGCCTCGACCGGCGGATCGGGCTCGGGATCGCGGGGCTCGGGATCGCGGCGGGGCTCGCGGGACCGTTCGCGTACACGCTGGAGACGCTGGGCACCGGCCACCAGGGGTCGATCGTGACGGCGGGTCCGGCGGGCGGCGCGATGGGCGGCCCCGGCGGCGGGCGCGGCGGGCCGCGCGCGATGTACGGGATGCCCGACGGCGGCCAGGCGGGCGGCGGCCCCGGCGGTCAGGGCGGCCAGATGCCGGGCGGCCAGGGCGGCCAGGGTGGCCAGGGGGGTCAGGCCCCCGGCGGTCAGGGCGGTCAGATGCCTGGAGGCCAGGGTGGCCAGATGCCCGGTGGTGCTCCCGGCGGTACGCCGCCCCTGGGCACGGCACCTCAGGGCAACGCGCCTCAGGGCACCGGTCGTCCGGGCATGGAGGGTGGCGGTGGCGGCGGCATGGGCGGTCTGCTCAACGGCGCGACCGTAGGTTCCAGGACCAAGGCCGCCCTCCTCGAGGGCGCCGACGACTACACCTGGGTCGCGGCGGCCATCGGCGCGCAGAACGCGGCCAGTTATCAGCTCGCCACCGGAAAGCCGGTGATGGCGATCGGTGGCTTCAACGGCAGCGACCCGTCCCCGACCCTCGCCCAGTTCAAGCAGTACGTGGCCGAGGGGAAGATCCACTACTTCGTCGGCGGTGGTGGTGGCGGTGGCGGCGGCGGAATGGGTGGCAACTCGGAGATCTCCGCGTGGGTCACGGCCACCTTCGAGCAGGTCACCGTCGACGGCACCACGCTGTACGACCTGACGCAGAAGAAGTAATCGCTATACAGCGTAAGAGAGAGCCTTGTACGGTGTACGAGACCTAGTCCCGTACACCGTACAAGGAGTGCTGTCCCATGACGGCGACGACCGCCGCGAACGAACCCACCGCCGGGAAGGCCACCCCCGGCGGACATCCGCAGCGCTGGCTGATCCTCGGCGTCATCTGCCTCGCCCAGCTCACCGTGCTGCTCGACAACACCGTCCTGAGCGTCGCGATCCCCTCACTCACCTCCGAACTCCACGCGTCCACCACCGACATCCAGTGGATGATCAACGCGTACTCGCTCGTCCAGTCCGGCCTGCTGCTCACCGCGGGCAACGCCGCCGACCGCTACGGCCGCAAGAAGCTCCTCGCCGTCGGACTCGCGCTCTTCGGCCTCGGCTCCCTCGCCGCCGGACTCGCCGACTCCACCGCGCAGCTGATCGCGGCCCGGGCCGGCATGGGCGTCGGTGGCGCGCTGCTCATGACCACCACCCTCGCCGTCGTCATGCAGATCTTCGACGACTCCGAGCGGGTCAAGGCCATCGCGCTCTGGTCCACCGTCAGCTCGCTCGGCTTCGCCGCAGGACCGCTCATCGGCGGCGTGATCCTGAACCACTTCTGGTGGGGAATGATCTTCCTCATCAACATCCCGGTGGCGCTGATCGGCCTGGTCGCCGTCCTCAAGCTCGTACCGGAGTCCAAGAACCCGCAGGGCGAGCGCCCCGACCTGCTCGGCGCGCTGCTCTCCACGATCGGTATGACCGCCGTCGTGTACGCGATCATCACCGGCCCCGAGCACGGCTGGACCTCCGCCGAGGTGCTGGTCCCGGCCGCCATCGGTGCCCTCGTCCTCGGCGCCTTCGCTCTCTGGGAGCTGCGCACCCCGTACCCGATGCTCGACATGCACTTCTTCCGCAACCAGAAGTTCATCGGCGCCATCGGCGGCTCGCTCCTGGTCGTGTTCGGCATGGGCGGCTCGCTCTTCCTGCTCACCCAGCACCTGCAGTTCGTCCTCGGCTACGAGCCGCTGGAGGCGGGTCTCCGGATGGCGCCCCTCGCGCTGACGATCGTGGGCCTCAACCTGACCGGTGTCGGCCCGAAGCTGGTCATGAAGATCGGCACCCCGGCGGCCGTCGTCCTGGGCATGACCCTGGTCGCCGGCGGTCTCACCTCGATCGCGGTCCTCGGCGGCGGTACGGACGGCAGCTACTGGGGCATGCTCCTCGGCCTCGTCCTGATGGGCGGCGGCATCGCCGTCTCCTCCCCGGCCATGGCCAACGCGATCATGAGCGCGATCCCGCCGGAGAAGGCGGGCGTGGGCGCCGGCATCAACGGCACCCTCGCCGAGTTCGGCAACGGCCTCGGTGTCGCCGTCCTCGGCGCCGTGCTCAACGCCCGGTTCGCCGCGCTCGTCACCGTCACCGCGACCTCGCTGCCCGCGGCCCTCGCGGCGGCCGGAAGCGACGCCGAACGGGCGGAGATCTCCGACGCCTTCGCCTCCGGACTCCAGACCAGCCAGCTGGTCGGCGCGATCGCCGTCTTCGCGGGCGGCCTGCTCGCGGCGGCGCTGCTGCGGAGGGCGGAGCGGTCCGAGAAGAAGGCAGCGGCTGCATAGCATGGTGACGGACCGCGACAGGTGAGCTCACGGAGGAACGCGATGGTCAAGGCCGCCGACCGGGCCAAGAACCCGGCGGGTTCCAGCGTGTGGCTCGAACAGCGGACCCCGCGCAGCGGAGGCGGCCCGGCCGGCCTCGACCGCGACCGGATCGTGACGACCTCGATCCGGATGCTGGACGAGGACGGCCTGGCCGGCCTCTCGATGCGCAAGCTGGCGACGGAGCTGGGCGTCACGGCGATGTCGCTGTACTGGTACGTGGACACCAAGGACGACATCATCGAGTACGCCGTCGACTCCGTGTACGGGGAGATCGACCTCGACGCGGTCGACGCCGCCGGGGGGTGGCAGGACCGGGTCCGGGTGCTCGCCCTGGACTACCGGCGGATGCTGGTGCGCCACCCGTGGATGTCGCCGTGCGCGGGCCAGTACCTGAACATCGGTCCGAACGCGATCGCCGTGGGCACGAAGATCCAGGACGCTGTCAGGGACACCGGCCTGCCGCTGCACCGGCAGCCGAGCGCGATGTCGGCGGTCTTCCAGTTCGTGTACGGCTACGGGACGATCGAGGCGCAATTCGAGCGCCGGGCTACCGAGGCGGGCATGTCGCAGGACGACTTCTACGGTGAGTCGATCAAGGCCTTCCGCGACGATCCGCAGTTCGTCGAGGTGCTCGAACCGATGGCGGAGATCCTCGACGAACGGGCCTCGCACGGCAGCGTCAGCGACATCTGGGACCGCGACTTCGACTACGCCCTGGAGGTGCTGGTCGCCGGCATCGAGGTCATGGTCGCGCGCGAGGCGGGCGACCTCTCCTGACGTCGCGCGTGCGGGCGGGCGACCTCTCCTGATGTCGCGGGGAGGCCTCAGTCCTCCCGTACCGCCTGGATGTCCAGGGTCACCCGCAGCGTCGCGCCGATCGCCGCGATGCCCGCCGACACCACCTGGTTGTAGTTCATCGCGAAGTCCTCGCGCCGCAGTTCGGCCTCCGCGCGGAACGCCGCCCGCACCCCGCCCCACGGATCGGCGCCCGTGCCCAGGTAGGTGAGATCCAGGGGCACGTCCCGCGTGACGCCCCGCAGGGACAGCTCGCCCTCCACGGTCCACCGGTCCGGGCCCGCCGCCTTCAGCGCCCAGCTGCGGTACGTGATCTCCGGGAAGCGGTCGACGTCCAGGAAGTCCTCGGACCTCAGGTGCTTGTCCCGCAGGCCGTTGCCCGTGTCGACGGACCCGGCCGCGATCACCGCCTCCACCCGTGACGCCAGGACGTCCGGCGCGATCTCGACCCGGCCGGTGAACTCCGTGAACCGGCCGTGGACGCTGGAGATCCCCAGGTGCTGGGCCACCGCCCCCACCGACGAGTGCGCCGCGTCCAGAGTCCACGTGCCCGGCGGCGGCAGCTCCGTACCGCCCGAGCGGGCCAGCACGACCGTCCCCACCTCCGCCCGCCCGGCGCCGCCCACCAGGGCCGTGCGCGCGTCCGGCGCGTAGCCGAGCGCGGTCACCACCACCGTGTACGGGCCCGGAGCCAGCGCGGCCTCCGCCCGGACGACTCCGTCCCCGTCCGCCGCCGCCCGCAGGACCTGTCCGCCCGATCCGTCCGTCACGGTCACCACCGCGTGTTGGACCGGCCACCCGTCGCGGGTCCGTACCTGTGCGTGCAGTCCCATCCGTACCCTCACTCTTCCAAGAACAACGGGGCGGCAGGCCGTCCCCTGCCTGCCGCCCCGGACCCGGTCGCGCCTCCGCTCGAAGCGCGGCCGGGGGTCGGTCACTCGCCCGGGTGGGCGAGTTCGATGTCGTGGCCGTCGACCCCGGCGCCGGTCACGGTCAGCCGTCCCGCCACCGGCGGATAGCCGGTCGCGATGAGCGTGTACTCGCCGGTGTCCAGGTCCGCGAAGGCGTACGCGCCCTCCGCGTCCGTCGTCGCCGACGCCTTCACGTTCCCGGCGGCGTCGACCAGGGTCACCCGCGCGTCCGCCAGCGGACGGTGGTCGAGACCCGCGCGGACCGTCCCGTGGACGACCGCCCCGGCCGCGAGGGCCACGTCGAGCCGGGTCACGCCCTGGCCGCCGATCTCGACGGGCAGCGCCTGCGGGCGGTGACCGGCCGCGGTGACCGCGACCGTGACCGCGCCCGGCACCAGCTCGCCGAAGGCGAAGCCGCCGTCCGCGCCGGACTTCCCGGTGGCCAGCACCTCGCCCCGTACATCCGTGATCACGACCATCGCGCCGTCCACGGGCGCGCCGCCGTCCGCGGCGGTCACCGAGCCGGTCAGCCCGCTGGTGCCGGTCAGGAGCACGTCGTGGGCGAGCGGACCGTCGGTCACGACGACCGTCGACGCCTGCGGCTGGAAGCCGTCGGCGGAGGCGATGAGTACGTACGATCCGGCGCCCGGGGCGTCGAAGGCGTACCGGCCCTCGCCGCCGACGACCGCGCGGCCGAGCTGCTGCCCGCCGAGCGAGATCAGGGTGAGCGTCGCACCGGCGACGTCCGTGCCCTCGGCCGTACGGACCGTGCCGCTGATGGTGAGGCCGGTGGAGACGGCGACGGCCGCCTTGGTGGCCGGCTGCTCAGCCGTCACGGGGGTCGCGTCCGTCGCATCGACCGCGTCGGCCGAGTCACTCGAACTGCTCTTCAGGGCGACCTCCTTGATGAACAGCGTCACCAGGAAGGCGAGCAGCGCGAACGGCGCCGAGTAGAGGAAGACGTCGGCGACACCGTGGCCGTAGGCGTCCTCCATGACGGTACGGATCGGCGCCGGCAGCTTGTCCATGTCCGGGATTCCGCCGCCCGAACCGCCGCCGCTCATGCCCGCGGCCTTCGGGCCGAGCGCGGCCATGCCGTCCTGGACGTAGTTCGTGACCCGGTGGGCCAGCACCGCGCCGAGCGCCGAGACGCCGATCGCGCCGCCGAGCGAGCGGAAGAAGGTGACGACGGAGGAGGCGGAGCCGAGGTCGGCCGGGGCCACCTGGTTCTGCGTGCACAGCACCAGGTTCTGCATCATCATGCCGAGGCCGAGACCCATCACGCCCATGAAGAGCGCGATGTGCCAGTACTCCGTGTCGTAGCGGATCGTGCCGAGCAGACCCAGCCCGCCGGTCGTCAGCGCACCGCCACTGACCAGCCAGGCCTTCCACTTGCCGGTCTTGGTGATGACCATGCCGGAGACGGTCGACGAGACGAACAGGCCCGCGATCATCGGGATGGTGAGGACACCGGACATGGTCGGCGACTCGTTGCGGGCCAGCTGGAAGTACTGGCTGAAGAAGACCGTGCCCGCGAACATCGCGACGCCCACGAAGAGCGAGGCGACCGAGGCCAGGGTGATGGTGCGGTTACGGAAGAGGCGCAGCGGGATGATCGGCTCGTCGGCCTTCGACTCGACGAACACGAAGAGCGCGCCGAGGACGACGGAGCCGCCGACCATGGCGGCCGTCTGCCAGGACATCCAGTCGTACTTGTCGCCCGCGAACGTCACCCAGAGCAGGAGGAGGGAGACCGCGGCGCTGATGACGAAGGCACCGGCCCAGTCGACCTTGACCTTGCGCCTCACGACGGGGAGCTTCAGGGTCTTCTGCAGGACGAGGAGCGCGATCAGCGCGAAGGGCACGCCGACGTAGAAGCACCAGCGCCAGCCGAGCCAGTCGGTGTCGGTGATGACACCGCCGAGCAGCGGTCCGCCGACGGTGGCGACGGCGAAGGTGGCGCCGAGGTAGCCGCTGTACCGGCCGCGCTCACGCGGGGCGATCATGGCGGCCAGGATGATCTGGGAGAGGGCGGTCAGACCGCCGACCCCGATGCCCTGGACGACGCGGCAGGCGATGAGCATGCCGGTGTTCTGGGAGAGACCGGCGACGACCGACCCGGCGACGTAGATGACCAGAGCTATCTGGACCAGCAGCTTCTTGGAGAAGAGGTCCGCGAGCTTGCCCCACAGGGGGGTGGTCGCGGTCATCGACAGAAGAGCGGCCGTGACGACCCAGGTGTAGGCGGACTGGCCGCCCCCGAGGTCGGTGATGATCTGCGGGAGGGCGTTGGAGACGATCGTCGAGGACAGGATGGCGACGAACATGCCGAGCAGCAGCCCGGAGAGCGCCTCCATGATCTGCCGGTGCGTCATGGGCGCCCCGGCGGGGGCGTGGCCGCCCGCCTCCTTCGGCGGGGCAGGGGTGGTCGTGGCCATGAACTTCCTTTGCTTCTACGCGTGGTGGGCCCGACAGTCCCCGAAGGAGTCGCGGAGGCGGGCGAGCAGGGTGGTGAGCAGTTCGACGTCTTCGTCGGACCAGTCCGCGAGGTTGCGGGTGAGCATGGCGGTCAGCCGGCGGTCGAGCTCGGCGAGCTTCTCCCTGCCCTCGGCGGTGAGGTGCAGGATGCGGGACCGCCGGTCGGCCGGGTCGGGCAGCCGCTCGACCCAGCCGCGGTCGACGACGTGGGAGACGTGCCGGCTGCTGACCGACATGTCGACGCCCATCCGCTCCGAGAGCCGGCTCATCCGCATGTCCCCGTCCTGCTTGAGCAGGGCGAGGACGATGGCCGAGCCGCCGGGGCAGTCGGCGGGGAGGGAGCGGGCCATGCCGCGTTTGACCGCGCCGATGGCGCTCACCTGACGGGCGAGGTTCTCGTACCGGTTCGGCTTGTCCACTGTGACCCCATGACCCCGATGACCCGATGCATCTTGTTGCTTAGGGCAACCATAGAGATGGATGGTTGCTTCAGGCAAACTAAATCGGTCAAACGGCGCTAAAGAATCGGCAAAGGGGGCGGTGGGGTGGGAGCGCGGGAGGGTGGGGAGGGGAGTAGGGGCGGTGAGGAAGCGGTGGGGAGGGGAGTGGGGCCGTGCGGGGGATCGGTGCCGGAACGGGCTCGGGCGGGGCCGGGGCTTGGGGCCTGAACCCGGGGTTCGCTAGGGTCCTGGCTCATGGCACACAACCCCCAAGCTCCGTACGGTCAGGGCCCCGGCTCCGAGGGCAACTACGACCCCGCCGGCAGCACCCAGATGTTCCGCGCCTTCGTCGACGAGGGCGCCCCGCAGGGCGGCGGCCGCCAGGCGGCGGCACCCCAGTCCTCCGGCCCCCGGGTGGGCCTCATCGTCGGCGTGATCGCCGCGATCGTGGTCCTGGCGGCAGTGGCCTGGCTGGCCCTGGGCTGAGGGGGCCTGGGCTGGGCGCGGCCTGGGCTGACGGGAGCCTGGGCTGACGGGGTCTGGCCGTGCGCCTGGCCCTCGTGGGCTTCGGGTTTCCGGGGCGGTCGGGGGCATGGCCCCTGTGGGCTTCTGGGTCGGCCGCCCTCGCTCCGAGTGTGGCGCCCGTCCCCGGGCCGTCAAGGGCGCTCCTACGTCGCGTCGGCTCCGCCGATTCCGCTGCGCTCCACCCTTGACCGCCCGAGGACGGGCGCCTTTTCACACTCGGAGGGCGGCCGGGGGGCGTGGCCACGCGTCCAGCCCGGGGGCGGTGCGGCTCTGCTTGGCGCCTGCGGGCGTGGGGTGGGGTTGCGCGGCAGTTGAATGGGGCGGCCCGGCACCGGCTCAGCGTCCGACGGCGGGTGGGCAGCCGGGCCTCATGCCCCGCTGGTCATTCTCGGTGGGTGGAATTCCCCCTTACCGGCCCGCCGGGACGGAAAGGGCGGAGTTGCCGCCTGGAGCGACACTAAGTCCGCCGAGTTCGCTCAGCAGGACCCGAAAGAGCCTCGTGAGCCCCGATCCGGGGAAGTTACCGCGAGTAGGGCGCAGTTATGCACACACCGACAGCCGGGAATCCGCCCGCAGGGACACCTGACCCCCGCGACCCCGCAAACTCTGAGCCCGGCTCCTCCCGGGCATTGCCGCTCCGATCCCGGAAGCTGCACGCTCTCCAGCTCACACGCGCCCGCCCCAGCCCTCGGCTCCCTTCAGGTTTAGGGGGCAATTCCACCCCCCACCGGGCAGTGACCAGCGGGGCATGAGGCCCGGCCGCCCACCGGCCGTCGGACGCTGAGCGCCGCCGGGCCGCCCCATTCAACTGCCGCGCAGTCCCACCCACGCGGCCGCACGCGCCGATCCCTGCCCGGCCATGAACCGTGCTCCCGCGTGGCCACGCCCCCCGGCCGCCCTCCGAGTGTGAAAAGGCGGGTGGAGCCGGACGGTCAAGGGTGGCCGGAGGCCATCGCGCAGCGACGCGACGAAGGAGCGCCCTTGAGGGGCCGGTGGAGCCCGCCACACTCGGAGCGAGGGCGGCCGAGCCAGAAGCTCGCCAGGGCGTTCGGCCCGTGGGCCCCGAGCGACGGAAAGCCCCCGAAGAAAAGGCGCCCGACCTGTCACACGTGTGCGGCGCGCTCCGTCAGTGGGGTGTGCGAGCGAGAAACGCTCGCAGCCATCCGAACCGAGGAGCGTTCCCGATGTCCACCACCTACATCGTCGTCACCGCCGTCGCCGCGTTCATGGTCGGCTTCTCGGCCCTCTCGATCTTCATCAAGGCCCCGTGGGTCGTCGAGCCGCTGACCGAGTACGGCGTCCCCCGCAGCTGGTGGACCTGGCTCGGACTCGCCAAGGCAGCCGGCGCGGCGGGCCTTGTGGTGGGCCTGTGGGTCCCGGCGATCGGCCTGGCGGCCGGGATCGGCATCGTCCTCTACTTCGCCGGAGCCGTCATCACCGTGATCCGCGCCCGCTCGTACCCGCACGTCGCCTGGCCGCTGATGTACGTGGCCCCGGTCGTCGCCGCCCTGCTCCTCGCCTGAGCCCGAGGTGCCCGACTACGGCTCGATCCAGCGCCGCAACGCGTCGATCGTGGTCTCCGGCGATGTGTTGAAGCAGAGCCGGATGCCGGGCACGGCCTCGGTGAGGACGTTCACGAGCCGCTCGAACAGCAGGGTGTGCTCGGGAATCATGCGCACGCCACCACCGATCATCGCCAGTCCGAACGACCCGTTCTTCAGCTGCTCCCGCACCGCGGCCTCGGCGCCGTCCGGGGAGGGCTCGACGAGGCAGGTCACGACATCGAACCCCGCCTCGTGCAGCGCGGCGTTCCCGGCCTCGATCCGTGCGGTGAGCGACACCTCGTCGACGCCGTCGGGCAGCGTGCTGTAGTCGAGGGAGCGGGGGTGCAGCCCGATGGAGAGGACCTTCGTGCTCTCCATGATCAGAGGGCGCTCACGAAGGAGTCCCACGCCGCACGCTCGAAGACGAGGGCGGGCCCGTCCGGAACCTTGCTGTCACGCACGGGGACGAGGCCGGGGAATCCGGGGGCCACCTCGACGCAATCGCCGCCGTTGGCGCCGCTGTAGCTGCTCTTCACCCAGGTCGGTGCAGTCAGATCGTGCTTCTGCATGGTGCCCGTACCCTTCCATCATGTCGCTGATCAGAGCGGCAGATTCGCGGGCCGACAGCGAGTCCGCCCTGAGCACATCATAGGTCTGGGCGTGCCGCGTATAGAGGGTCGGATCATCGCTGAGATGGCCACGGTCGAGCGATTCCGAGTAGACCCATTGCTGCCCGCCTGGCAGGTGGATCAGAGACATCGAGGCGTCGGGACGATCGATGCCGGGCCGGTCGGACGGAGCGATCTGGACGCGGATGTTCCCTAGTTGACCAACAGTCAGCAGATACGCGCACTGGTCGCGCATCACGCTCGCACCCCCCACGACGTTGCGCAGGCAGCTCTCGTCCAGAACCGCGATGTACAGCGGACCGTCAGGGTCGAGGAAGCGCTGCTGGCGGCTCAGCCTCGCCCGAACACGCTCGTTCACCTCATCGGCGGCCCTGAGGCGACGGGCGAACAGAGCGTTCGCGTACTCCGGCGTCTGCAACAGGCCGGGCATCACCTGCGTTTGGTACGCACGTACTGCCACCGCCTCGGCATCCATCCGAGCCCGGCGCTCGAACCAATCCGGGTGCTCCACCTGCGGATACCAGTCGATCCGCCCCCACAGCCGCAGTAACACCCCTCCCGTCCCCAGCAGTTCGTCGCACGCCTTCGCGAACGTGTCCTGCGGGACCCGCGTCCCCGCCTCCACCCGGGCCACGTGCGAGCGGTCGCACGGGATCTGGCGTGCCAGGCCGTCCTGGGTGAGGCCGGCCGACTCCCGGTAGTGCTTGAGCAGTTCGCCGAAGACGCCCGCCGTCGTGGCGGCCGTACCCCCGGTGGCGTTGCGTCGGCTCACTCCGTCCCCCTCATGTCCCTCGTGACAGTGGGCCAGTGGCACGCGATCAGCGTTGTGGCCGGTCTTCCCATTGAGCAACGCTTGGGGCACAGAGAGTAGTCGCCCGATCGGGTGAGGAGCTGAGGAATGGCAGGGCACATGGAATGCGGGGGGTTCGTCTACGACCCCGCCGCCCGCAAGGTCGGCGAGTACCGGGGCAACGCGGGGCCCTACGCGATGCTCCGCCCCGTCGGCGGCGGGCGGGAGTGGCAGGCGGATCCCGAGCGGGTCCGCCCGGCCACGGCGGCCGAGCGGCTGAGCGCGGGGGTGCGGGCCGCCAATGAGCGGGCCGGCGCGGCGTACGAGCTGAGTCGGCCGCCCGTCCCCGTACCCGACTGTGCGGAGTGTGCCGAGCTGGCCGAGCAGCGGACCGCCGCCCGGCTGCGGTTCGACTGGAGCGCGGAGACGGACGCGAACGTGCTGCTGAGGCGGCATCTGGGGGAGCGACATGGTGGCCCGCCGGACCGGTGAAGACGACTGCGTGAGGTCGCCGAGCTGCTGCTGTCGGTGTTCGACGGAGCCGGGGTCACTTCCAGGTCGCGGTGACCTTCTGGGTGTCGACGTGCATGCCCAGCGGCACCCGCCAGGAGTCCACGCAGACCGTATACGTCTGGGTCTTCGCCGTTCCGGGCGCGATGGGCGCGGGCAGGGGCTGGGCCGACTCGATCGTCGCCCAGTCGATGCCGAGCGCGCCGATGATGTGGGTGGCGAAGGTGACGGTGCCCGAAGTGGCCGCTGTGCCTCCGGTGTTGCGGAACGTCGTGGTAACCCGCTCGCACCACCGCTTGTCCGTGTCCGCGAGCACGGGAGCGGAGAGGGCGAGCGTGGCGGGGGTGCCGGGAGTGCTGGGCGCGGGGGAAGGAGGCGGCGCCGGTGTGGTCGTACCCGGGGGCGGCGCGGTCGCGGTGCGCGGCGGGGGTGTGCCGGGCGTCGTACCGGGGCGCGAGGTCCCAGGGGTCGTACCCGTACCCGTGCCCCTGCCCGTACCCGTGTCCGTACCCGTACCCGCGCCCGCGCCCGAGTCCGTCCCCGTACCGCTGCCGGGCGGTGCCGGGGTCGCGCCCGGGGTCGTACCGGGTGGTCGTGGTGACGGCGACGACGTGCTGGAGGTCGTGCCGCTCGCAGACGGGCTGCCGTCCAGTGGGATCAGCGTGACCGATCCCGACGGCCGCACTGCGTCCTTCGGGGTGGAGCCCGCGCCGACCGCCGCGTAGCCCTCGCCCTCTCCTCCGCCGCACGCGGTCAGCGCCCCACCGAGGCAGAGCGCGACCACTGTCAGAAGTGACCTCTGTCGCCGCATGGCGCCAGTCTTGCTGACGAGTCGTCAGTTTGGAACGGGAACAGCGAACTTCGCCGGTGAACCTCAGCTGGAGAATCTCAGTGGCTGAACCTCAGCCGGCGAACCTCTCAGTCGGCGATCAGGCCCTGCCGCAGCTGCGCCAGCGTCCGCGTGAGCAGGCGCGAGACGTGCATCTGCGAGATGCCGACCTCCTCGCCGATCTGCGACTGCGTCATGTTGGCGAAGAACCGCAGCATGATGATCTGCCGCTCCCGGGGTGGGAGTTTGGCCAGCAGGGGCTTCAGGGACTCGCGGTACTCGACCCCCTCCAGGGCCGTGTCCTCGTACCCGAGCCGGTCCGCCAGGGAGCCCTCGCCGCCGTCGTCCTCCGGGGAGGGCGAGTCGAGCGAGGAGGCGGTGTACGCGTTGCCGACGGCCAGGCCGTCGACGACGTCCTCCTCCGACACCCCGAGCACCGCGGCGAGTTCGGGAACGGTCGGGGAGCGGTCCAGCTTCTGGGCGAGCTCGTCGCTCGCCTTGGTCAGCGCGAGGCGCAGCTCCTGGAGCCGGCGCGGGACGCGCACGGACCACGAGGTGTCGCGGAAGAAGCGCTTGATCTCTCCGACGACCGTGGGCATCGCGAACGTCGGGAACTCCACGCCGCGTTCGCAGTCGAAGCGGTCGATCGCCTTGATCAGGCCGATGGTGCCGACCTGGACGATGTCCTCCATCGGCTCGTTGCGGGAGCGGAACCGGGCGGCCGCGTACCGAACGAGCGGCAGGTTGAGCTCGATCAGGGTGTCGCGGACGTACGTCCGCTCCGGGCTGTCCGCGGCGGCGCCTGCGTCGTCCAGGGCGCGCAGCCGGAGGAAGAGGGAGCGGGAGAGCGTGCGGGTGTCGATGGCTTCCGGCGTGACAACAAGCGGCGCGGCGGGCTCGGCACTCTCAGCCGTCGGCTGGACCGGCATCGGTACCGGCGTCTGCGCGGGCGTGAGCGTAAGCACCTTCGAGCTGCCCTGTTCTGCGGACATGCCACCCCCTTGAGGTCGCGGACGGTCGCGGCGGCCACGACCATCGGAGGAACGCAGCCTCCACCTGAATACCGGAGGCGGGGCTGCGGCAAACGCGGTTCCAGCAGAATGTCACATGTCGGCAACACGCTGTAGTGACATGTCGACATGGCGTGGGTGAATATCCGCAGGAAACAAGGGGTGTACGGCATTTGGGCCGCCGGAAAGCCCGTCAGAACTGCTCCGAACCGGTCTACCCGTTTCAGCTACGCCTCGATCCTGTTTGCGGATCTCAATCGGGCGAAGCTCCGGGCGAGGAGCCTTGACACATGCATCTGCGAGACGCCGAGTTCCTGACTGATCTGGGACTGCGTCAGGTTGCTGTAGTAACGGAGCATCAGGATCCGCTGCTCGCGCTCGGGCAGCTGGACGAGCAGATGCCGTACGAGATCCCGGTGTTCGACGCCGGCGAGCGCCGGGTCCTCGTAGCCGAGCCTGTCGAGCAGTCCGGGCAGCCCGTCGCCCTCCTGGGCGGCCTCCAGCGAGGTGGCGTGGTACGACCGCCCCGCCTCGATGCAGGCCAGTACCTCGTCCTCGCCGATCTTCAGCCGCGCGGCGATCTCGGCGGTGGTGGGGGAGCGCCCGTGAGCGGTCGTCAGATCCTCGGTGGCTCCGTTGACCTGGACCCACAGTTCGTGGAGTCGGCGCGGTACGTGCACGGTCCGCACGTTGTCGCGGAAGTAGCGCTTGATCTCGCCGACGACGGTGGGCATGGCGAAGGTCGGGAACTGGACGCCGCGGTCCGGGTCGAAGCGGTCGATGGCGTTGATCAGGCCGATGGTGCCGACCTGGACGACGTCCTCCATCGGCTCGTTGCGGGAACGGAAGCGGGCGGCCGCGTAGCGCACGAGCGGGAGGTTCGCCTCGATCAGCGCCCCGCGCACCCGGTCGTGCTCCGGACTGCCCGGCTCGAGCCCCTTGAGCTGCCCGAAGAGCACCTGGGTGAGCGCGCGGGTGTCGGCGCCCCGGCTGGACTGGGGCCGGGTGCTCTGGGGCCGAGTGGGCTGCGGCCGCGGGCGCGGGGCGTCCGGGTCGCCGGCCTCGTTCTGGGGCGGGACCTGAGGCGCTGTACTGGCCGGCACGTTCACGCCACCCCTTAGCTGGTCAACTACGGTCAACTCATCCGTCAAAAGCGGTCATAGCATCACAAGACATGTCCACTGTGTGCAAGCACCGCATAGCCTCGTGTTGGCGACAAAAAGCCCCCCGCCGTGAACGGCGGGGGGCTGGAAGGCGGAGGGCTAGAACGCGTAATCCGCGATCACCCACGTGGCGATCTCACGCCACAGGGCGACGCCCGCCTGGTGGGCCGGGTGGTCCAGGTAGCGCTGGAGCGCATCGGCGTCGTCGACGGCGGAGTTGATGGCGAAGTCGTACGCGATCGGCCGCTCGGAGACGTTCCAGCCGCACTCCCAGAAGCTCAGCTCCGGGATCTCCTTCTCCAGCCCGTCGAACGCCTCCGCGGCGGCCACGGCACGCGGGTCGTCCTTCGCGATGCCCTCGTTGAGCTTGAACAGGACCAGATGGCGGATCACAGCAGGACTCCTCGTCGGTGGTTCTAGTTGACGAGTTCGGTCATGAACTCGCCGACGCCCTGTGCGGCGGACGATATGCCCTCGAACCCTACCTGGACGAGATCGGCGGCCCTGTCGGGGGAATTGATGATCGTGTACAGCACAAAGACCACGAGCGCGTACAGCGCGACCTTCTTCGCTTGCGCCATCTGCCGCGCCTCCCCTGTCTGCACCCCTGCGTGGACGCGTGAGTCTAACCGAGCCACTTCAGCCACTTCACCGGGTCTTTATGGACCAAGGACCCTGAGATCGGGGCCTTTTGCCGCCCCCCGGAAGGGTGACGGCAGAGCAGTATGGATGTCGAGCCCGGCGGATCTGGCAGGAATCCGCGGGGCCGAGGAACCGGCCCTCACTGCGGGGTCCACGCCGCGAGCTTCCCCCCTGACCGCGGCGCAGGACTTGCAGGACCGGTTCTCATCGGGGGGAGCGGCTTGTCCCCCCGATGCCGCTCCCCCCGTCCGACGAAGAGGCCCCGGCCGCGCGCACAGGCGCGGCCGGGGCCTTCTGTCCGTCAGGAGACCTGTCAGGGGACCTGTCAGGAGGTCCGTCCGAAGGGGAGTACGCCGAAGGGCCCGGTGCATCGCACCGGGCCCTTCGATCGAAGCGGTAGCGGAGGGATTTGAACCCTCGGTGACTTGCGCCACACTCGCTTTCGAGGCGAGCTCCTTCGGCCGCTCGGACACGCTACCGAGAGAGAGCTTAGCCCAAAGAGGCCCCAGCGATGAAATCCATATCGCCGTGCAGGTCAGCGGGTGCGGAAGAAGGCCGTGAGCTGCGCCGAGCACTCCTCGCCGAGAACGCCGTGGATCACCTCGGGACGGTGGTTGAGCCGCCGGTCCCGTACGAGGTCCCAGAGCGAACCGGCCGCGCCCGCCTTCTCGTCGAGCGCGCCGAACACCACCCGGTCGACCCTGGACTGCACGAGCGCCCCCGCGCACATCACGCAGGGCTCCAGGGTCACGACGAGCGTGCAGCCGGTCAGCCGCCACTCGCCGGTCTTCGCCGCGGCCCGGCGCAGGGCCAGGATCTCGGCGTGGGCGGTCGGGTCGCCGGTTGCCTCGCGCTCGTTGTGCCCGACGGCGAGGACCGTGCCGTCCGGGGCCAGCACGACCGCGCCGACCGGTACGTCACCGGTCGGCACGGCCTGTTCGGCCTGGGCGAGAGCGAGCCGCATGGTCTCCCGCCAGGGGTCCCGTACGGGATCGGGCGTCCGATCCGGTACGGGACCGGGCCCGGGGCCGTGTCCCGGACCGGGGTCGGGGTCGGGGGTGGATACGGGGTCGGGGCCGGAGTCGGGGGTGGATACGGGGTCGGGTACTGCCTCTGTCACTAGCGAACGGTCTCCAGCACCTCCGCGGCGCCCAGCGCGTCCGCGATCTCCGCCAGCACGTCGCTCTCCAGCGCCAGCAGTCTCTTCTCGGACAGGCCGAGATCCGCGAGGATCAGCCGGTCGCCGACCGGCGCGGCCGGCACGGCGTCGGCGGCCGGGCCCGTGTCCTCGTCGTCGTCCTCACGGTCGAGAGGCTCGCCGTCCTCCGTACCGTCGAGGTCGAGCGCGTCCAGGTCGTCGGCGTCGCCGTCCTGGTCGTCGCCGAGCAGTTCCTTGGTGAGGATCTCCCCGTACGAGGAGCGGGCGGCGGCCGCCCCGTCCGACACGTAGATGCGAGGGTCGTCCTCGCCCTCGATCCGGAGGAGCCCGAACCAGGCGTCCTCCTCCTCGATGAAGACGATCACCGTGTCGTCGTCGACCGCGGCCTCGCGGGCCAGTTCGGTCAGATCCGACAGGGTCTCCACATCGTCGAGCTCTGTGTCGCTCGCTTCCCACCCGTCTTCGGTGCGCGCGAGCAGTGCGGCGAAGTACACCGTGACTCTCCCACTGATCAGAGGTGTGACGATCCGGCGGTGCGCTCCTGGTGCCCCGCCCAATCGGCATCGTGGCAGAAACAGCGGCTTCAGGAGAGGTCTTCGGCTCTTGCGTCGTGCATCAGTCTGATCGAGACGGCGAACGGGTGGACGCCCGAACAGCGCGTGGCACCGGCGCACGGCCCCGGCGCACAGACGGCGCACGCGCGGTGGGCGGGCGCCGCGGCCGTCACCAGCGGAAGGTCCGCATCCGCATGGCTTGGCGCATCCTGGCCGCCCGCGCGCGCCGGGGCTGGACGCGCTCGCGCAGCGCCTTCGCCTCGTGCAGCTCGCGCAGGAACTGGGCGCGGCGCCTGCGGCGCTCCGCGTCGGTCTCCGGCGGCGTCTCGCCGCCCTGTGCGTCGGCCGGGTCTTGCGGGTCGGGCATGGGCCACACCACCCCACGGACGGGTCCTGTGCCACCACCTTCCCTCCACGGCGTGGGTTGAAGCCAGTGCGGGCTACTGTTGGACCCATGCGTCTCCACGTCGTCGATCACCCGCTGGTCGCCCACAAGCTCACCACGCTGCGCGACAAGCGCACCGATTCCCCGACCTTCCGCCGGCTGGCCGACGAGCTGGTCACCCTGCTCGCCTACGAGGCCACCAGGGACGTGCGCACCGAGCAGGTCGACATCGAGACCCCCGTGACGCCGACGACCGGCGTGAAGCTGTCGTACCCGCGGCCGCTGGTGGTCCCGATCCTCCGCGCCGGCCTGGGCATGCTCGACGGCATGGTGCGGCTCCTGCCGACCGCCGAGGTCGGTTTCCTCGGCATGATCCGCAACGAGGAGACGCTGGAGGCGTCGACCTACGCGACGCGGATGCCGGAGGACCTCTCGGGCCGCCAGGTGTACGTCCTGGACCCGATGCTGGCGACCGGCGGCACGCTCGTCGCGGCGATCCAGGAGCTGATCAAGCGCGGCGCGGACGATGTGACCGCGGTCGTGCTGCTCGCCGCCCCGGAGGGCGTCGAGGTCATGGAGCGCGAGCTGGCGGGCACGCCGGTGACCGTCGTGACGGCTTCGGTCGACGAGCGACTCAACGAGAACGGCTACATCGTGCCGGGCCTCGGTGACGCGGGCGACCGCATGTACGGCACCGCCGACTAGTACGGCTTCAGCACTTACCGGTGGGCGCGGGCTTGGGCTTGTTGAGAGCGACCAGGGCCGCGTCCGCCGTCGCTTTCGGGTCCAGGTTCTTGAACGCGGTCCCGATGATCAGGTCCACGTCCGCCGTGGCGCGCGTGTCCGTCTTGGTCGTGGCGCCCTTCAGCTGGGTGCCCAGGACGGTGAAAGCGCCCTGGGTGGCCTTGGGAGCGCCGAGCAGTATCCCGGCCCCTGGGACCTTCTTGTCGTACGCGGCGGGGGCGTTCCCGATCTTGCCGATGACGAAGCCGCGCTTCTTGAGCTCGTCGGCGGTCGACTTCGCGAGGCCGCTGCGCGGGGTCGCGTTGTAGACGTTCACCGTGATCTGCGCGGGCTTGGGCAGCGCGGCGACGGGTGCCGTCGTCGTCCTGGCGGCGGGCTTGCAGTCGGTGCGGTGACCGGCCGTCGTCCTCGTGTCGTCGTCGCCGCCCGAGAACACGTCGACGAGCTGCAGCGTCCCCCAGCCGGCCGCGCCGAGCGCGACCACGGCGGCCCCGGCCGCGAGGACGATCCTGCGCCGGTGCCGAGGGCGGCGCATGCGAGGGTACTTGTCCCCCGTGATGCGGTACTTTCCGCCCATTCCGGGGGGTGTGAGCATGCTCATGGACGCAGCGTAATGCCGCTGGTCGAGGTTGCCTACTGGATGATCATGTGATCGCGTCCGGATGGGGGAAGAGTCCCCGAAAGGGGTCGGTCCTGTGGGGCCGACCGGCGGATCGTCAGTCCATCTCCAGGACGCGGGCGTGCAGCACCTGCCGCTGCTGGAGCGCCGCGCGCACCGCGCGGTGCAGCCCGTCCTCGAGGTAGAGGTCGCCCCGCCACTTCACGACGTGCGCGAAGAGGTCGCCGTAGAAGGTGGAGTCCTCGGCGAGCAGCGTCTCCAGGTCCAGCTGGCCCTTGGTGGTGACCAGCTGATCGAGGCGGACCGGGCGCGGGGCGACGTCCGCCCACTGCCGGGTGCTTTCCCGGCCGTGGTCGGGATACGGCCGGCCGTTTCCGATGCGCTTGAAGATCACACGGAAAGCCTACCGGGCAAGCGGCTCCCGGCGCAGCCACGCGAACGCAGTGGGATGCTGGGGCAAAACGCCACAAACCCGGATATGGGGTCCTCCGATGAGCGTGAGCGAACAGTCTCCGGCCGCCGAGATCTCGGCGGGATACGCCTTCACCGGGGCCGCGCTCGATCTGGGGGCGCTGCTGTGGGACGGGACGTGTCACCCGGACGCGCAGATCCGTATCCCGCTCCCGATGCTCAACCGCCACGGCCTCGTCGCCGGCGCGACCGGCACCGGCAAGACGAAGACGCTCCAGCTCATCGCCGAGCAGCTGTCGGCGAACGGGGTGCCCGTCTTCCTCGCCGACATCAAGGGAGACGTCTCCGGGATCTCGGCGCCGGGCGTGGAGGGGGAGAAGGTCCGCGGACGGGCCGGGGAGGTGGGGCAGGAGTGGGCGGCGAAGGGCTTCCCCTGCGAGTTCTACGGGCTCGGGGGCATCGGCGCGGGAATCCCGGTGCGGGCGACGGTCACCAGCTTCGGTCCCGTGCTGCTGTCGAAGGTGCTCCAGCTCAACCAGACGCAGGAGCAGTCGCTCGGCCTGATCTTCCACTACGCGGACTCCAAGGGCCTGGAGCTGGTGGATCTGAAGGATCTGCGGGCGGTGGTGGCCTTCCTGGTCTCGGACACCGGTAAGCCGGAGCTGAAGGGGATCGGCGGGCTGTCCACGGTGACGGCCGGGGTGATCCTGCGGGCGATCACCGCGTTCGAGCAGCAGGGCGCGGGCGGGTTCTTCGGGGAGCCGGAGTTCGACACGGGCGAGTTCCTGCGGACGGCGCCGGACGGGCGCGGGGTGGTGTCCGTACTGGAGCTGCCGGCCGTGCAGGACAAGCCGCAGCTCTTCTCGACGTTCCTGATGTGGATGCTGGCGGATCTGTACGGGGATCTGCCGGAGGTGGGGGACCTGGAGAAGCCGAAGCTGGTGTTCTTCTTCGACGAGGCGCATCTGCTGTTCAAGGGGGCGTCGAAGGCGTTCCTGGAGTCGATCACGCAGACGGTGCGGCTGATCCGCTCGAAGGGGGTCGGGGTGTTCTTCGTGACCCAGACGCCGAAGGACGTGCCGTCGGACGTGCTGGCGCAGTTGGGCAACCGGGTGCAGCACGCGCTGCGGGCGTTCACGCCGGACGACGCGAAGGCGCTGAAGGCGACGGTACGGACGTTCCCGAACTCGGCCTACGACCTGGAGGAGGTCCTGACGGGCCTCGGGACGGGCGAGGCGGTGGTGACCGTGCTGAGCGAGTCGGGCGCGCCGACGCCGGTGGCGGCGACGCGGCTGCGGGCGCCGGAGTCGCTGATGGGCCCGATCGAGGCGGGGGCGCTGGAGGCGGCGGTGAAGGGGTCGCCGCTGTACGGGCGGTACGCGGAGGCGGTGGACCGGGAGTCGGCGTACGAGAAGCTGACGGCGGAGCAGCGGGCCGCGGAGGCGGCGGCGGTGGGGGCGGCGGAGAAGGCTGAGGCGGAGAAGGCGGAGGCCGCGAAGGGGGGCCGTACGGCTCCCAAGAAGGACGAGTCGCTCGCCGAGCAGGTGGTGGGGAGCGGGATCTTCACCTCCCTGGCGCGGTCGATCGGCACGCAGCTGGGGCGGGAGATCTCCCGGTCGCTCTTCGGCACGGCGCGCCGGAGGAGGTAGGGGAAGGGGCGGGGTGGGGGATTTCCCCCCCGCCCCTTCCCGAAACTCTGACGAGACCGGGGGCTGCGCCCCCGAACCCCCGCCCTGCGGCAGCTTCGCGCCGGAGGACGACGGGACGGGGCTGCGCCCCGGACCCCTGCGCTGCGGCAGCTTCGCGCGCAGCCCCTTAGGGCCCCGGCCCCCTGGAGGGCCGGGGTCCGAACGGTGTTACTCCGTGACCTCGTGGTCGTGGCCGTCGTGGAGGCCGCCGCCGCTGCCGGCGTCGCCGTCCGTCGGGGTGGAGACGACCGGCTTCTTCAGGGAGCTGATGTCGTGGGCGTAGGTGCCCACGGCGTTGGCGATGATGTCGATGTTGGCGTCGAAGGCCGTCATGTTGATGTTCGACAGGTTGTCACCGGCCGCGTGGTAGTTCACGTCGTACGCGACACCCGCCGTTCCACCGAACTTGGCCGCCTGCGCCGCCGTCTTGATGCCCTCGGCGCCCGTGAACGTACCGCCCGAGGGGATGCCGATCTCGATGAACGGGCCGTAGTCCGAGCGCCCCGTGAAGTCGGTGCCCTCGTGCGGGAGGCCGCGCTTGTCCATGAACTCGTTGATGTCGCGCTCGAGCTGGGCGGAGCCCTCCGGGCCGGGGCCCGCGCCGACGTTGTCCGAGTTGTCGCCGTCGTACACGAACAGGCCGTAGTTCGGCGAGGCGATCATGTCGAAGTTGAGGTAGAGCTTGACTTCCTTCTTGTCCAGCTCGCTCATGTTCGCGACGTAGTGCTCGGAGCCGAGCAGGCCGTTCTCCTCGGCCGACCACCAGGCGAAGCGGACCTTGTTGCGGACCTTCGACTTCGACTCGGCCAGTTCCAGGGCGGCCTGGAGCAGACCGGCGGAGCCGGAGCCGTTGTCGTTGATTCCGGGGCCGGCGGTCACGGAGTCGAGGTGCGCGCCGAGCATCACGGTGTTGGCGGCGTTGCCGCCCTTCGTCTCCGCGATGACGTTGTTGGTGGAGCGCTTCTCCGAGAGCTGACGGATCTCGAAGGAGATGTTCACCGGGCCCGCGGCGAGGTCGCCGGCGAGCTTCTCGCCCTCGGCCTTGGTGATGCCACCGGTCGGGATCTTGCCGGCCGCCGGGTCGCCGAGCGTGCCGGAGAGCGCGCCGTCGGTGTTGTTGTAGATCATCGCGCCCGCGGCGCCCGCCGCGGCGGCGTTCTCCTGCTTCACGGCGAAGGTGCAGCCGCCGCGCTTGATCAGGGCGATCTTGCCGGTGAAGGTCGAGGACGCGAAGTCGCCCGGCTCACAGCCGGTGGTGCCATCGGCGTCGACCGGGACGGCGGCCAGGTCGGCCTTGATGCCGCCGACCGGCGTCGACTTGGTGTACGTCATCGCGGCGATCGCGATGTCGCGGGGCGCCGGGGATATGACGGCGGCCTTCTGGGCCAGCGTCTCGGTGTAGATGAAGTCGAACTTCTGGTACGAGACGTTGTATCCGGCCTTCTTGAGCTGCTGGTACACGTACGCCGCGGAGGCGTCGT
This sequence comes from Streptomyces sp. NPDC046712, assembly GCF_040645695.1. NCBI lineage: Bacteria > Bacillati > Actinomycetota > Actinomycetes > Kitasatosporales > Streptomycetaceae > Streptomyces > Streptomyces sp. NPDC046712. The sequence continues at coordinate 343,009 of NZ_JBEYYW010000003.1, forward strand.
GCCCGAGCGAGCCGGCCGCGCGGTGACCGCCGGCCGAGTCGGCAATCGCCTGGAACTTCTGCAGGTGCTTGTAGGCGTCCTTGCCGGACGTCTCGCGGACCAGCTTCTTCGCCAGCTGCGCGGCGTCCCGGGCGGGCTTGGCCCCGGGGTCCGGAGTGGCGGTGGCGGGGGAAGCGGCGGCCAGCAGGAGCGGGGTCGCGAGTGCGGCTGCGGCCAGGGTGGCCGCGGCTCTGCGAGAGGATGCGTTCACAGAGGTCCTTCCCGATGCGAACGAGGTTGAGGGGAAGTTAGCGATCTCGGGGGCTTCCTGTGAACAGTCCTGCGACAATTCATGTCACATTTAGCAGGATTGACATCCGGGCCGCTCAATTACCGGACGATTTGGTCTCTTTTGCGGCGCGCTTCGCCTCCTGCTTGAAGGCGCGGACCTTCGCCAGCGACTCCGGCCCGGTGATGTCGGCGGCCGAACGGTACGAACCGGTCTCGCCGTACGCTCCCGCCGCCTCCCGCCAGCCCTGGGGGCGCACGCCGTACTGCTTGCCGAGCAGCGCGAGGAAGATCTGCGCCTTCTGCACGCCGAAACCGGGCAGCGCCTTCAGTCGGGCCAGCAGCTCCTTCCCGGTCTCCGCGTCCGCCCAGACGGCCTCGGCGTCACCGCCGTACTCGTCGACGAGGAACTGGCACAGCTGCTGGATCCGCTTGGCCATCGATCCCGGATAGCGATGCACGGCGGGCTTGTCGGACAGCAGCGCACCGAAGGCCTCGGGGTCGTACGCGGCGATCTGCCCCGCGTCGAGGTCGTCCGCGCCGAGCCGCTGGGCGATCGTGTACGGCCCGGAGAACGCCCACTCCATGGGCACCTGCTGATCGAGCAGCATGCCGACGAGCGCGGCGAGCGGGGAGCGGCCGAGCAACTCGTCGGCCTCGGGCTGCTGGGCGAGGTGGATCTCGATGGTCATGAATCGATGATCTCGCCCACGCCGGGGCACCGCACGGCCGGTCACCCGATACGGTCAGCCGCGCGCGGAGCGGGAGAGGGGCCGGACGTAGTACCAGGCGTTCTCGCGGAGGGTGCGGGGGCTGTTGTCCGCTCCGGCCTGGAAGGCGCCCCGCCGGCCGCACCGCCGACCACGGTGGTGAGGGCCGACCGGAGGGCAGGTGGGCGCGGTAGGGCGAGGCGGCTACCGCGCCCGCAGCCTCGTCTCCGGGTCCTCGCACCACTGGAGGACAGACGGCCACTCCCCGTACCCGGAGTCCGGGGTGAGGTGGGCGCCGCCCGGGACGACGTCCGTGTCGAGGCCGAGCGGGGTGCCGTAGTGCACGTCGGCGCCCTCGGGGCAGTACGGGTCCCCGGCCGCGTACACGAGCCGGGCCGGGGCCTTGAGCCGTACGGCGGCGAGGTCGAGGCCCTCGGCGAAGGCGGCGATCTCCGGGATGGAGGCCGTCACGGCGGGGGAGGGCGGGGCGACGAGCAGGACCCGGTCGACGGGGAGGCCGTCCGGGGTGCGGGCCGCCGCGTGCAGCCAGAGGAGGACGGACAGGCTGTGTGCGACGACGACGAACTCGCCGCTGCGCGGGGGGTCGAGCTGCACGCGCAGCGCGGCCAGCCAGTCCTCCAGGACCGGCGCGTCCGGCTCGGGGAGCTGGGGGTAGCGGACCTCGTGGCCGCGCTCGGCGAGGCGGCCGGCGAGCCAGTGGTGCCAGTGGCCGGGCGGGCGATGGTTCTGGAAGCCGTGGAGGAGGAGGAAGGTCGCCATGGGGGTGATGGTGCGACGGGGGGCCGGGACGGGTCCAGGTGATTCCAGCCCGTGGACGCGTGACGGGCCACGCGGGGCGCGGGGCTTCCGGGCACGCGGGACGGGCCGCGCGTGGGCACGCGCCTTCCAGGCAGGCGGGACGGGTTGCGCGGGGTACGCGCCTCCGGGCAGGTGCCATACGGGGCACGTTCCTCCGGGCAGCGTGATGGTCGCGCGGGGCACGCGCCTCCGGGCACGTGTCATGCGGGGCACGCGCCTTCCGGGCACGCGTCGCGCGGGGCGGGCTCCTTCAGGCACGTGTCATGCGGGGCCCGTGCCCTTTCGGGCCCGGCCGGAGGTGGCCGGGCCCGGTGGGGCCTCAGGCGCCGACGTACGCCTTGAGGTGACGTGCCGTCAGGGTGTCGGCCTTCTCGACCAGTTCGGACGGGGTGCCCTCGAAGACGATCCGGCCGCCGTCGTGGCCCGCGCCCGGCCCCAGGTCGATCAGCCAGTCCGCGTGGGCCATGACCGCCTGGTGGTGCTCGATCACCACCACCGTGTTGCCCGCCTCCACGAGCCGGTCCAGGAGCGCCAGGAGCTGGTCGACGTCCGCCAGGTGGAGGCCCGTGGTCGGCTCGTCGAGGACGTAGACCGCGCCCTTCTCGGCCATGTGGATCGCCAGCTTCAGGCGCTGGCGCTCGCCGCCGGAGAGGGTGTTGAGGGGCTGGCCGAGGCGGAGGTAGCCGAGGCCGACGTCGTTCAGGCGGCCGAGGATCGTCCGCGCCTGGCCCTTCGCCGTGAAGAACTCGTACGCCTCCTCGATCGACATCGACAGCACCTCGTGGATGTTCTTCCCGTCGAGGGTGTAGGAGAGCACCTCACTGGTGAAGCGCCGGCCCTCGCACTCCTCGCAGACCGAGGCGACGCCCGCCATCATCGCCAGGTCGGTGTAGACGAGCCCGAGCCCGTTGCACTTCGGGCACGCGCCCTCCGAATTGGCGCTGAAGAGCGCTGCCTTGACCCCGTTGGCCTTGGCGAAGGCGGTACGGATCGGGTTCAGCAGTCCCGTGTACGTCGCCGGGTTCGAGCGGCGCGAGCCGCGGATCGGGGACTGGTCGGCGACGACTACACCCTCCCGGCCCGGCAGGTTCCCGTGGATGAGGGAGGACTTGCCGGAGCCGGCCACGCCCGTGACGACCGTCAGGACGCCCGTGGGGATCTCCACACTCACGTTCCGGAGGTTGTGCTGGGTCGCCCCCTCGATGGAGAGCGAGCCGGTCCGGGGCCGTACCTCGGGGCGCAGCTTCGCCCGGTGCGCGAGGTGGTCGCCGGTCAGCGTCCCGGAGGTGCGCAGGCCGGGTACGTCGCCGGAGTAGCAGATCTCGCCGCCCGCCGAGCCCGCCCGCGGGCCCAGGTCCACCACATGGTCGGCGATCTCGATGACCTCCGGCTTGTGCTCCACGACCAGCACGGTGTTGCCCTTGTCGCGCAGCCGCAGCAGCAGGTCGTTCATGCGCTGGATGTCGTGCGGGTGCAGTCCGGTGGTGGGCTCGTCGAAGACGTAGGTGACGTCGGTGAGCGAGGAGCCCAGGTGGCGCACCATCTTCACGCGCTGTGCCTCGCCGCCGGAGAGCGTGCCGGAGGCCCGGTCCAGGCTCAGGTAGCCGAGGCCGATCTCCACGAGTGAGTCGAGGAGCTCGCGCAGATTCGCGAGGAGCGGGGCGACGGACGGGTCCTCGATCCGGCGGACGAACTCCGCCAGGTCGCTGATCTGCATCGCCGAGCACTCGGCGATGTTGACCCCGTCGATACGGGAGGACAGCGCGGCCCGGGTGAGGCGGGTGCCCTCGCACTTGGGGCAGGTGCGGAAGACGACGGCCCGGTCCACGAAGGCCCGGATGTGGGCCTGCATGGCGTCGGGGTCCTTGGACAAGACCGTCCGCTGGAGTTTCACCACCAGGCCTTCGTAGGTGAAGTTGTTGCTGCCGACCTTCACCTTGCAGGACGGCCTGTGGAGGAGGTCCTGCCACTCCTGCTCGGTGAAGTCCCGCAGCTTCGTGTCGGGGTCGTAGAAACCGGAGTGGGCCATGATCTGCCACATCCAGGAGTCGACCGCGTAGCCCGGCACGGTGATGGCGCCCTCGTTCAGGGACTTGGTCCGGTCGACGAGCTCGTCCACGTCGACGTCGGAGATCTGACCGGCGCCCTCGCAGCGCGGGCACATTCCCTCGGGCAGGTTGAAGCTGAAGGCGCCGGAGGTGCCGATGTGCGGGGTGCCGAGGCGGCTGAAGACGATGCGCAGCATCGTGTACGCGTCGGTCGCCGTGCCCACCGTGGAGCGGGAGTTGGCGCCCATCCGCTCCTGGTCGACGACGATCGCGGCGCTGAGGTTGTGCAGTCCGTCCACGTCCGGCCGGCCGAGGCTCGGCATGAAGGACTGGAGGAAGGCGCTGTAGGTCTCGTTGATGAGGCGCTGCGACTCGGCGGCGATGGTGCCGAAGACGAGCGAGGACTTCCCGGAGCCAGAGACGCCGGTGAAGACGGTGAGGCGGCGCTTGGGGAGGTCGACGGAGACGTCCTTGAGGTTGTTCTCCCGGGCTCCGCGGACCTGGATGACGTGGTGGCTGTCCGCTGCGGCGGGGGTGGTCATGGTGTGCGCCCTCCGATGGTGGTCCCAATCTCCGTACACGGTACTCTATACAGCGTACAAAGTAAGTGGGATCGAGGTCCTGGCCCCGTGCTGACCTCGTCCCAACCTGGTTCTGACCTGGTTCTGGCCAGGTTCTGACCTGCGAAAATGGGTGGCATGGCGAAGGAGCGGAGCAGCGGCGCGGGCGATCCGGCGCGGACCTTGGAGCTGCTGTGGCGGGACGGCTCGGAGGTTCCGGGAAGCCGGCGCGGGCCCCGGCAGGGACTGACCGTCGACGCGGTCGTCGAAGCGGCGACCGGTCTGGCCGACGAGGGTGGGCTCGACGCGCTCACCATGCGCGCGGTCGCCCTGCGGCTCGGCGTCACCCCGATGACGCTCTACACCTACGTTCCGGGCAAGGCCGAGCTGCTCGACCTGATGCTGGACGCCGTCTTCCTGCGGATGCCGCGGGCCGCCTTCGCGGCGGACGAGCCGTGGCGGGAGCGCGTGACGGCGGTCGCCGACGCCAACCGCGCGCTGTATCTGAACCACCCGTGGCTGGCCGAGCTGCGGGTCCACCGGCCGCCGCTCGGGCCGGGGGTGATGACCAAGTACGAGCACGAGCTCGGCGCCTTCGAGGGCCTGGGGCTCGACGACGTGGCCATGGACTCGGCGCTGACGCACGTCCTCGGCTTCGTACAGACAGTGGCGCGGACGGAGCTGGACGCGCGGGCCGTCGAGCGGGAGAGCGTGCTGTCCGACCACGAGTGGTGGGCCGCGCACGAGCCGCTGCTGAACCGGATGCTCGACCCGGACCGCTTCCCGCTGGCGACGCGGGTGGGGGAGGCGTCAGCTGTGGCGTACCAGGGTCTGTACGACGCCGGGCACGCCTACGCCTTCGGCCTCGCGCGCGTACTGGACGGGCTCGCCGCGCTCATCGCCCGAGGTTCAGCAGCGCGTTGAGCCCCGCCTTGAGCTCGTCGGCGGAGAGCTCCTGCTCGACCGACAGGTGGTGCATGAGGCTCGGCGAGAACGGTGCGAGCAGGAGATGGGCGAGGAGCGCGCCGTTCGCCTCGGGCCGCAGCCGCGAGAGCAGCAGGGCGACATGCGTGTGCATGGCGAGGTACGCGCCGCTCGTGTAGCGCGCGCTGGGGGCGGCGGCCTGGGCGGCGAGCAGGAGTTCGCGCTGCTCGATGACCCGGTCGACGAGGGCCTCGAGGAAGGCGTGCAGCCGCTCGTCGGCGGGGGCGCCGGGGCCGAGCGGGGGCGGGCCGCCCATGTACGCCTCCTGGAACTGCCGTTCCCGGTCGTCGAGGAGGGCCCACAGGAGCTGGGCCACATCGCCGAAGCGGCGGTAGACCGTGCCGACGCCGATGCCGCTGGCGTGGGCGACCTGGTTCATGGTGACGGCGCCCGGCCCCACCTCGGCGACGATCCGGGCCGCCGCGTCGAGGATCTTGCGCCGGTTGCGGGCGGCGTCGGCGCGCTCGGGGGCGGCGCGGCCGGTGGTGGGGAGGAGGGTGATCCCGGGGAGGCCGGCGGAGGCGCCCTGCCTCGGGCCCGGTCCGGGTACGTGTCCCCGTCCTGCGCCCGGTACGGGCTCGACCTGCGGGCGTGCGCTAGGTCCCGGCTCTTCCGGTCCTGCGCCTGGTACCGGCTCTTCCGGTCGTGCGCTCGGTACCGGCTCTTCCGGGCCTGATCCCGATCCTGGTTTCTTCGCGCTCATCTCGTCCGCCTGCCCTTCGTTCCCAAGCCCCCTCGGTCCGCCCGTGACACCGAGCATAACGGAGCGCTATCCGGTTCTTCGCGGGTTCCCCTTGCGAAGTGGATCCGTATCCACTTAGGCTCTGACTCGTTGAACCGGAACAGAATCCGCTTAAGGGGCTCGTCATGTCCGTCAAGGTTGCTGTCATCTACTACTCGGCCACGGGGAACGTGCACGAGCTCGCCCAGGCCGTCGCCGAGGGTGCCGAGAAGTCCGGCGCGGAGGTCCGGCTGCGCCGCGTGCCCGAACTCGCCCCCGACGCCGCCATCGACTCGAACCCGGCCTGGCGCGCCCATGTGGACGCCACCGGCGACGTCGAGATCGCCACGCTCGACGACCTGGAGTGGGCCGACGCCTACGCGCTCGGCTCGCCCACCCGGTTCGGCAACGTCGCCGCGCAGCTGAAGCAGTTCGTCGACACGACGGGCGGCCTGTGGCAGCAGGGCGTCATGGCCGACAAGCCGGCGACCGCCTTCACCAGCGCCCACAACCTGCACGGCGGCAACGAGTCGACGCTGCTCGCGCTCTACAACACCTTCCACCACTGGGGCTCGGTCATCGTCTCGCCCGGCTTCACCGACCCGGCGGTCTACGCGGCGGGCGGCAACCCCTACGGCACGGCGCACCCGGGGGCGAACGGCGCCCCGGAGGAGAACGTGCTCCAGGCCGCGCGCTACCAGGGCGCCCGGCTCACGAAGATCGCCAAGCGCCTGAAGGGCCTCGCGGTCGACTGACGCCCCTGGGCGGCTCTGCCGTTCTCTGCTCGACGAGGGCCGGGACTCCGTGCGACGCGGGGTCCCGGTCTTTCTTTGCGTTCTTGTTGCGCGGTCGGGGAGGCGGGCGTACGGGGGGTACGTTGCTTCTCGTGCGGGGGGCCGTCGACGAGCAAGGAAGACACCTGCCGATGAACCCTCCCGCCGCGAACCCTTCCTCCACTCCCGACTCCCTCGACGCCGACCAGGCCCGCGCCCGCCTCGACGAGCTGACGGTCGTCGACGTCCGCACCCCGGCCGAGTACGCCTCGGGCCACCTGCCCGGTGCGCTGAACGTGCCGCTCGACCAGCTCGGCCGGGCCGTGCCCGCGCTCCAGGAGGCGGCCGGGCGGGGCGAGTTGCTGATCGTCTGCCAGTCGGGGGGCCGGTCCGCAGCAGCCCGCGCCCAGCTCTCCGCGCGCGGCGTCACCACGCTGGACCTGGCCGGCGGCACCGGCGGCTGGGCGGCGCGCGGTCATGAGCTGGTCCGTCCGGCGGGCGCGCCGGCGAAGCCGGTGTGGGCGATGGAACGCCAGGTGCGGCTCGTCGCCGGTTCGCTGGTGCTGATCGGCCTGGCCCTGGGGCTGCTTCTGCACCCGGCCTGGCAGCTGCTGTCGGCGGGCGTCGCCGGCGGGCTCGTCTTCTCGGCGCTCACGAACACCTGCGGCATGGCGGTGGTGCTCGGGAAGCTCCCGTACAACCGGGGCGTGGTGGGCGGGATCGGCCTCGACGCGACGCTGGAGCGGCTGAGCGGGCGCTAGGACTTCGTCGGCGCGTACCGGCGAAGGAACATGTCCACCCCGTCGCGGACGAGCCGCTCGGTGAGGTCCTCGCTCAGCTCCGTGCCGTACTGGTCGAAGACCATCTGCGGGAAGACCAGGAGCGAGTAGAGCTGGATGACCGCGACCTCCAGGTCCGGGATCTCCAGCCGGCCCCGGTCCGCGAGCGTGCGCAGGGCGTCGGCGACGGCGGGGTGGTGGCCGGCCGGGCCGTGTTCGCGCCAGGCGCGGCCCAGTTCGGGGAAGCGGTGGAGCTCGGCCGCGACGAGGGCGCGCAGCGCGCGGACCTCGTCGTTCGCGCGGACGGCCCGGACCCAGGCGTGGGCGGCCGCGACGAACGCGGCGCGCAGGTCGTCGGAGTCGGCGAGGCGTGCGAGGTCCGGTCCCGTGTCGTCGGTGCCGGTCCGCAGGGGCTCGTCGAGCGCGCCGGCGACGACGGCGGTGAAGAGTGCTTCCTTGCTGCCGAAGTGGTTGTAGACGGTCACCTTCGAGACGCCCGCCTCGGCGGCGATGGCGTCCATGCCGACCCCAAAGCCCTCGCGGAGGAAGAGACCGCGGGCGGCGTGCACGATCGCCTCCCTCTTGCGGGCGGCGCGTGGCCCGGAGGGGGCGGGCTTCGAGGTGCGGTCACTCATGAGCCGAGCGTACCGAAACAACTGTACCGTTGAGTTCAACTGAACTGAACAGTACAGTTCACATATGACTCACGCCGAGCCTCATACCCACGCCCACGCCTATCCCCATGCTCACGATCACGCCCATGCCCACGATCACGCCACGGCGCATCCGCGCCGCTGGACGGCCCTCGCGCTGATCTGCGTGGCCCAGTTCATGCTGATCCTCGACGTCACCGTCGTGAACGTCGCGCTGCCGAAGATGGCCGCCGACCTGGACCTCGCCCGCACCTCACTGACCTGGGTGGTCACCGCGTACACCCTCTGCTTCGGCGGGCTCATGCTGCTCGGCGGCCGGCTCGCCGACGCCCTCGGCGCCCGCCGCACCCTCCTCGCCGGACTCGCCCTGTTCACCGCCGCGTCCCTGCTGTCCGGCCTGGCCGTGAACGCCCCGATGCTGATCGGCGGCCGTATCGCCCAGGGCGTCGGCGCCGCGCTGCTCTCCCCGGCCGCCCTCGCGCTGGTCACGACCTCCTTCCACGGCGCCGAACGGGCCAAGGCCCTCGGCGTGTGGGCCGCCATCGGCGGCACCGGCTCCGCCGTCGGCGTCCTGCTCGGCGGCGCGCTGACCGACGGACCGGGCTGGCCCTGGATCTTCTACGTCAACGTCCCCGTCGGCCTCGCCCTGCTGGCCGCACTCCCGGCGATCGTGCCCGCCTCCGTCCGCACCCCCGCCCGCCTCGACATCCCGGGCGCGTTGCTGGTCACGGCCGCCACCGGCTCCCTCATCTACGGCCTGGTCCAGGCGGGCGACACCGGCTGGACGTCCACGGCCACGCTCCTGCCCCTGCTCGGCTCACTCCTCCTGTACGGGATCTTCGCCGCGGTCGAACGGGCGAGCCGCGCCCCGCTGATGGACCTGCGGATGTTCGGCAGGCGCCCGGTCCTCGCGGGCTCGTTCCTGATGCTCGTCGCGACCGCGCTGCTGATCGCCTTCTTCTTCCTAGGCTCGGTCCAGCTGCAGCGACTCCACGGCTTCAGCGCCTTCCGCACCGGCCTGGTCTTCCTCCCGGTCGCCGTCACCACGGCCGTCGGCGCCCACCTCGGTTCCCGCCTGGTGGGCTCGGCGGGCCCGCGCACCTGCGCGACCGCCGGCATGACGATCGCCGCCCTCGGCTGCCTCCCCCTGGCCCTCGTCACCCCCGGCACCAACGCCTGGGCGACGCTCCTCCCGGCCCTCTCGTTCGCCGCCCTCGGCCTCGGCGCCGTCTTCGTCACGGCCACCACCACGGCCCTGGGCCTGATCGAACCCCACGAAGCCGGCCTCGCCTCCGGCATCGTCAACACCTTCCACGAGGTGGGCGGCTCGATCGGCGTGGCCCTGGTCTCCACCCTCGCGGCCACCAGCATCCAGGGGCACGGGACGACCGGCTTCACAGCCGCCTTCACCCTCTGCACCGCACTCGCCACGGCGACGGCCCTGACGGCCCCCGCCCTCGTCCCCCGAGGCAAGCCCCGCCTGACCGGCGGCCCGCACGTTCACTGACCCGCTCTCGGACGTTCACCGACCCGTTCTCAGAGCCGTTCACCGACCCGTTCTCAGAGCCGTTCACCGACCCGTTCTCGGACCCGTTCACGAACCGAGCCGGGCCGCCCTCGTCCGGAGGTAGTGGCGTTCCGGGATGCTGAGGGTGAGGCGGGCCGCTTCCTCGTAGGCGGTGCGGGCGGCTTCGGTCGCTCCGGTGCGTTCGAGGAGGTGGGCGCGGACCGCTGCGAGGCGGTGGTGGTGCTTCAGGCGGGGTTCCAGGGCGGCGAGTTCGGTGAGGCCGGACTCGGGGCCGTGGACCATCGCGACCGCCACCGCGCGGCTGAGTTCCGCCATCGGGTCGGGGGCCTGGGCGACCAGCAGGTCGTAGAGGGCGAGGATCTGCGGCCAGTCCGTGTCCTCGGGGCGTGCCGCCTCGTCGTGGAGGGCCGCGATCGCCGCCTGGAGCTGGTACGGGCCGGGCGGGCCCTCCGTGAGGGCCTCCTCGACCAGGGCCGTGCCCTCGCTGATCGCGGCGGCGTCCCAGCGCGTGCGGTCCTGTTCGTCCAGGGGGATCAGCTCGCCGTGCGGACCGGTGCGGGCCGCGCTGCGGGCCTCCGTCAGGAGCATCAGGGCCAGCAGACCGGTCACCGCGCCCTCGCGGGGCAGCAGTCGGCGTACGGCCCGGGTCAGCCGGATCGCCTCGCGCGCCAGGTCTGCGCGGTGGAGCGTGGGGCCCGAGGTGGCGGTGTAGCCCTCGTTGAAGATCAGGTAGAGGACCTGGAGGACGGTGGCCAGCCGGGCGTCCCGGTCGTCCTGGCCGGGAGGGTGGAACGGGTGGTCGCGGAGCTTCGCCTTCGCCCGGCTGATCCGCTGCGCGATCGTCGCCTCCGGTACGAGATGGGCCCGGGCGATCTCCGCGGTCGTGAGGCCGCCGACCGCGCGCAGCGTCAGCGCGATCCGCGCGGCCGGTGGGAGCGCCGGGTCGCAGCAGAGGAAGAGGAGCGTCAGCGTGTCGTCGTCGGACGGGGCGGCCCGGGTCTCGCGGAGTTCCAGGCGTGCGGCCGTCGCCTCTCGCCGGGCCCGCGCCTCGTCCGCCCGCAGCTGGTCGGTCAGCCGCCGTGCGGCCACCCGGATCAGCCAGCCGCGCGGATTGGCGGGCGTTCCCGACTCCGGCCACTGCCGGGCGGCGGCCAGCAGGGCCTCCTGCACCGCGTCCTCGGCGGCGTCGAAGTGTCCGTACCGGCGCACGAGCGCGCCGAGGACCTGCGGCGCGTGCCGGCGCAGCAGGTCCTCGACGGCGTCCTCCTCGTGCACGTTCAGGTGGTGAGGAACTCGGACGCGGGGCGCTCGTCGATCTGACGGATCACCACCGGGTACTCCGGGGCCCCGGCCGGCTGCGGACACCGGGCCACGCGTGCCGCGATCTCGGTGACCCTGTCCAGGTCGGCGCAGTCGAGCACCCAGTACCCGGCGAGCAGCTCCTTCGTCTCCCCGTACGGGCCGTCGGTGATCACCGGCCGGCCGTCCTTGTCGACGCTCACGAAGCGGGTCCGCCCCGGCTCGACGAGCCCTTGGGCGTCGACGAGCTCTCCGGACTCGGCGAGGTCGTTGTTGATCGACCCCATGTGCTCGAACATCGCCTTCAGGTCCTGCTCGCTCCAGACGGGGCTCTGTTCGGAGCCCTTGCCGGTCATGGCGTCGTAGTCGACCTGGGAGCCCTGCACCATGACGAGGTACTTCATGACGTCCTCCTTCGCTCGTGGCTTCTCCGTTGCCTTTCACAGGGGACGTCGGAGCCGGGCGTCGATTCTCGACACCTCGCGGAGTCCGTTCCGAATTCTTCTCGTATTCCACCCGCACGAACCACGCCCCCGGGTTGGGGGCGGGAACGGCGTCTCACCCGCCGGCCGACAGCTCCTTTTCCAGCGGCGCGCGAAAGCGCGGTGTCACCCGTACGTCGCCGACCCAGCCCGCCAGCCGTTCCGCCTCCGCAGCGATCGCCGAACCGGCCTCCGCGCCCACGTCGGAGAGCAGGCGGTGGACGATCTCGCCGTCCGGGCGCTGGGCCCACATGCCGACGACCCGGCCGTTCCACCACACCGTCGGGCCGATGTTCCCGCTGCGGTCGTACAGCACCGTCTTGTGGGCCGGATCGGTGTACCAGTCGCGGTGCTGCCAGCCCATCGCCGTCGGGTCCAGCGAGGGCAGCAGCGCCGCCCACGGTTCCGGATCCGGTACGGGAGCGGTGTCGTCCGGCAGGACGTAGCCGGTGCCCTCCGTCAGCTCCACCGCCTCCGCGCCGATCGCGGCCAGCGCCTTGCGGACGTCGGTGACCTTCCACCCCGTCCACCACTTCAGGTCGGCCTCGGTCGCCGGCCCGCAGGTCGCCAGCCACCGCCGTACGAGTTCGGCGTGGGCGTCCGCGTCGCTCGGGTCGGGGCGTTCCGGGGTGAGCGTCCAGCGGAAGCGGCTGGAGGTCCAGGTGCCCTGTGGCCGGCCGCGGGCGATCCGGCCCTCCATGCCGAGGACCCGCAGCAGCCGGCTGGAGAGCGGCTGGTCTCCCTCCTGGCGCGTGCCGACCCCGTAGACGTATTGCACGCGCAGCCGCGGGACGGCCGTGCCGAGCTCGGCGCCGGTGGCCTCGCCCCGCGCCGCCAGTTCCTCGGTCAGCAGGCGTTCGGTCTCCGCCAGCCACTCCTCGTCGTACGCGCTGCCCTTGCGCAGGTCCCTGAGCAGCATGGCGCGTTCGCGGGTGGCGACGTCACGCGTGGTGGAGGCGTGCACGGCGGGGACGAGGTCGGTCGGGAAGACGAAGATCGTGTGCCGCATCCCGTGCATCCGGGTCAGCGTCCGGTCCTCGTACAGGGCCCGTTCCAGCTCACGTACCGGCCCTTCGGCGCCCGCCTTCCCGCGCAGCCGCGCCCCCACCGTGAGGAACACGCTCGCCGGGTCGGTCGCGTGCAGGGCCACCAGCGACCCCGCCACCTCTTCCACGCTCTCCGCCCGCGCCGCCCCGGCCAGCCGGTGCCGTACGGCGAGCCGGGCCCTTCGTTCGTCCGCCGTGATCACACGCTTCTTCGCAGCCATGCGGGTAAGCATGGCGCCTCACACCGACAGGAAGTCCGTCACCTGCTTGACGAACTCGTCCTCCTTCTCGAAGAACACGACGTGCCCCGCGTCGATCTCCACGTACGCGCTGTCACCGCTCCCGCGCCCCCCCCGCGCAGTGCTACCCCGCTCAGCCCGCCGCGCGGTCCGCCACCGGCCGGCGCCGCAAGGACGCGTCCGTCAGGACCGCCGGGCTCCACGCGTCAGGGTGGTAGAGATCCTTCCCCGGCGGCACGATCGCGTCGATGCGGTCCAGGACCTCGTCCGTCAGCGTCAGGGACGCACCCTTCAGCAGGCCCTGCAGCTGCTCCATCGTCCGCGGTCCGATGATCACGGACGTGACCGCCGGGTGCGCGGCCGCGAACGCCATCGCCAGCTCGGGCAGCGAGCAGCCGATCTCCTCGGCCAGGGCGATGAGTTCCTCGACGACGTCCAGCTTGGCGGCGTTCTCGGGGAGCGTCGGATCGAAGCGGTGCGGGGCGAGCGCGGCACGCCCGTTGGCCAGGTCGATCGGCTGCCCTTTGCGGTACTTCCCGGTGAGGAACCCGGACGCCAGCGGGCTCCAGGTCAGCACGCCCATCCCGTACCGCTGCGCCGTCGGCAGGACCGACCGCTCCACACCACGCGCGAGGATCGAGTACGGCGGCTGCTCGGTCCAGAAACGGCGCAGCCCGCGCCGCTCGGCGACGTGGTGCGCCTCCGCGATCTCCTCGGCGGGGAAGGTGGAGCAGCCGAACGCCCTGATCTTGCCCTGGGTCTGGAGGTCGCCGAGGACGGCGAGCGTCTCCTCGACGTCCGTGCGGTGATCGGGCCGGTGCACCTGGTAGAGGTCGATCCAGTCGGTGCCGAGCCGCCGCAGGCTGTCCTCCACGGCGCGGGTGATCCAACGGCGCGAGTTGCCGCTGCGGTTGCGGCCCTCGCCCATCTGGAAGTGGACCTTGGTGGCGAGGACGGTCTCCTCCCGGCGCCGGGGGTCGCGCAGCGCCTTGCCGACGATCTCCTCGGACTCGCCGGCGGAGTACATGTCGGCGGTGTCGACGAAGTTGATGCCCTGGTCGAGGGCGGCGTGGATGATCCGTACGGAGTCGTCGTGATCCGGGTTGCCGACGAAGCCGAACATCATGGCGCCGAGGCAGTACGTGCTCACTTCGATGCCGGTCCCGCCGAGTACGCGATAGCGCATGTAGACCTCCTTCTCGGCGCGTGACTCTAGGAGTTGGAGTCCACTCCAGCGCAAGCCCGGGTCGCGTGGACGCCAGGAAGTACGGAGGGCAACCGCACCCGGTCCCGTAGCACGACGGGGTACGCACAGGCCGCACGAGTCGTATGAGCCGTACGGGCCGTACGCCTCACACGGCTCATACGACTCAGCTACGACTCACACGGGCTCCCCCGACGGCGTCAGCAGGGCGTCCGCGACCGAGGTGCGGGCGTAGAGGACGGAGCGGCCGCTGCGGTGCGCGGTGACGAGGCCCGCGTTGCGCAGCGCCGTGAGGTGCTGGGAGACGCCGGCGGCCGACAGGCCGCAGTGGGCGGCGAGTTGGGTGGTGGAGGACGGAGTGTCGAGCTCGGTGAGGAGCAGGGTGCGGGAGCGGCCGAGCACGGCGGCGACGGCGTCGGTCGCGGCGTTCGTGCGCGGCTCCCAGAGGTTGCCGACACCCCGGGCGGGATAGGCGAGCTGGGGCGGATCCGGCGCCACCGCGCGGGTCAGTACGCGGGGCCAGGCGAACGCCGACGGGACGAGCAGCAGCCCCGAACCGACCTGATCGCGGGTCATCGTGGCGCAGTGGCGGCGGACCAGGTGCAGGGTGTCGTCGTCCCACCGGACGGTCTCGTGGAGTTCGCTCAGGACGCGCGCCGAGCCGTGCTCGGCGACCTGTCGGGCGCGGTGGAAGACATCGGCTTCGAGGAGCTGGCGGATGCGGGCCCAGTAGGGGGCGAGGGCGAGTTCCCAGTAGGTCTCGATCTCGGCGGTCACCTTTTCCAGGGCCACGTCCGGGGCCTCGCGCAGCAGTCTGAGCCGGGGCGATGGGCGGTGGTCGGCCGGGTCCTTGGTCCGGAGGATGTCCAGGTCCTGGCGCACCTGTTCCGGGGTGGAGGCGCGGATGGCGTCCAGCTCGGCGGCGAGGGTGGGGAAGGGGGTGGCGGGGGTCGGATTGAGGAAGTCGGCGAGATAGCCGTGGCCGGGGATCAGTTCGGCCAGCCAGCCGCTGTCGAGTCCCGCCTGCGCGAGCCGGGGTCGTACCTGTGCGGCCCAACGCCGGTGCAGCGGAGGGTCGGTGGCGTCTCTGAGCAGCCGGAAGCTGGTGACGACCTCCCACATGGGGGAGACCGCGAAGCGGGTCTGCGCCAGGTCCGCCGCCGAGAAGTTGAGCCCGGATTCCATGCGCGCGCCCCCACACCGTAGACCGTTGATGGATTCGGTCTGAGCTTAATCAATACCTGGTCGCGGTGTCCCGGGCGCATGGTCCTCGCATGCTCTCCTCCTTCCGCGGACTCCCGCCCACCGTGTGGACCGTCTTCGCCGGCACCGTCATCAACCGGCTCGGCTTCATGGTCACGCCCTTCCTCGTCTTCTTCCTCGCCGCGCATGAGGTCACGGGCGCCGAGACGACGTACGTCCTCGGAGCCCTGGGCGCCGGCAATCTGCTCGGCCCGGCGGTGGGCGGGGTCCTCGCCGACCGCGTCGGCCGCCGCCCGACCATGCTGATCGGGCTCGTCGGCTCGGCCGCGGCGCAGGGCGCGCTCTTCGTGGCGCCGGGTGTGTGGACGATGGCCGCCGCGGCGCTGCTGATCAGCTCGACGGGCGCGCTGGTCGGTCCCGCCGCGTACGCGCTGATGGCCGACGCCGTCGACGCGGAGCGCAGGCAGCGCGCGTACGCCCTGTTCGGCTGGGGCGTCAACATCGGTACGGCGGTGGCGGGCGTGCTCGGCGGCTTCCTGGCGGCGCAGGGCTACTGGCTGCTGTTCGCGGTGGACGCGGGGACGATGCTGATCTACGCGCTGGTCGTGGCGACGCGGCTGAGCGAGCCGCCGCGCGCGAAGGCGGCGGCCGGGGGCGAGAAGGACGGCATCGGCTACGGCGTGGTGTTCCGGGACCGGCTGGCCCTCGTGCTCATGCCCCTCTTCGGACTCGAGCTCTTCGTCTACTCCCTCACCGAGGTCGCCCTGCCGCTCGCCGTCCACGACAGCGGTCTCTCTCCGGCGGTGTACGGGGCGATGGCGGCGGTCAACGCGATCCTGGTCGTCGCCCTCCAGCCCTTCGTCACGGCCCGGCTGGCCCGCCTGCCCCAGCTCAGGGTCCAGTGCGCGGGCAGTGTGCTGATCGCGGTCGGCGTGGCTCTGACGGGTCTCGCGGACGGGGTCGTGGGCTTCACGGTGTCGGTGGTCGTCTGGTCCCTGGGCGAGGTGGTGGTCGCGGGCATCGCCGCGTCGATCATCGCCAACCTGGCCCCGGCCCACGCCCGCGGCCGCTACCAGGGCGCCTTCAGCTGGACCTGGGGCGTCGCCCGCTTCGGCGCGCTCACCTTGGGCGTCACGCTCTACACGGGCCTGGGCCCGGCGTTCCTCTGGTGGACGGCCCTGGTGGCGGGCGTCCTGGCCGCGGCGGCGACCCTGGCCCTGACGGGCCGGGTCACCGCCCGCACGGACCACGCACTGGCGGCGTGAGCGGGGCCCGCGGTTGCCTCCGGAGTCGGCGGGCTCCCGGCACCGGAGGGCGACTTCCGCCGAAGGCCGCTGTCTGGTCAATCGCGCCGGATGTGCTCCGGGTCGACATGACGCCGTACGAGCGGCAGCGAGGCGGCCGCGGCGGCGAGCAGGACTCCGAGACAGCAGACGAGCAACAGCGGCAGCCCACTCCAGTCCCAGTGCACGGCCCCGCCCCCGGTGATCAGATAACTCGACTCGGCCAGCCACCCGGTGACAACGGCCGCCCCGAGCCCGACCGCGAGCGGCACGACGACCTGCACACACTGCGCCGCCCTCAACGTCGCAGCCTTGGCCCCGAGCAACGCAAGCGCGGCAACCTGCCCCCGCCGCTCCATGGCCCGGTCGGCAACGGAGACGACGAACGCGGCGACGCTGATCACGAGCCCGAGGACCATGCCGGCGGCGAGGAGGCTGCGGATGACGGTGAGCTGGTGGAGGGACGTGATGACGACGCCGACGGGTCGGACCTCGGCGAGGGGGGCGATGGTGCCGATTGCGTCGAGTGTGGTGCGGATGGCACCGGGATCCGCGTCGCTGAGGAGAACGAGCGTGGAGTCAGCCGGGAGCTCGTGGGCGGGAATGAGGGCAGGCGGGATCAGTACATCCGCCCCGAAGGCGGAAGGATCGAACACGCTGAGACTCACCTGCTCGCTTGGGACGCTGACGGTGAGCACCCTGCTCTTGAGGTGGAACGGGAAGCTGCTGCCGGGTCGCGCATGCACGTTCGTCGAGAGCGTTGCGTCGCGAAGGCGGAGAACCTTTCCGTCGACGCAATCACTCGACCACTCGACAAAGGCATTCAGTTGGGCACACGTGGCGACCACGGCGTGGAGCGAAGGCCGGCTGGTGCTGTCCGGGGGTGTCCAGGAGGAAAGAGTGACCGCGTAGGCTCGCACGCCTTCGGCTTGGGTCATCCTCTTGGTCTGCTCCTCTGTGAGCGCCTCGCGTGCCACGTCGTACTCCTGCACCGGCGCCGTACGCCGGCTGACTTGGTCGAGCTCGACCAGTACACCCTGGGTCAGAGAGGTGGCGAAGACAAGGAGGACGAGTCCAGTGACCACGCGCAGGGAGGCACCCGGTTCCACTTCGGCACGGCGCATCGCGAGCGCCATCGGGAGTGACCGTGTGGTGCGGGCGAGTCGGCGGGCGAGCCACATCGTCATAGGTGGCAGACCGAAGACCAGCCCGGCCCCGGTCAGCAGCACGGCGGCGGGAATGAGAAGGGTGTTGGCAGAACCGCCGGAGGGATCCTTCCCCAGGACACTGAGGAGGCAGTAGCCGCCGATGACGCCGAGCCCGGGGAGGAGGAGCAGCATCCCATACATCCGGGGCGGCTTCGGTTCGGCGGTGCGCCGGACGTTGAGCGGCGTGAGCGCGGCCGCGCGGGCGCTATGGCGTCCGACGAGCCAGGCAAGGGCGGGGCAGAGGATCAGGCAGACAGCGAGCGTGGTGGCCTCTGGACGGCCGTCAGCGGGGTACCAGTGGAGACCGGGCAGGCCGATCCTCGCCGTGATCTCGTTGACGACGAGGTAGCCGCCGACGCCGAGCAGCGCCCCGAGGAAGGCGGCCGACACCGTCTCGCCGGCGTTGACCCGCAGGGTGTCCTTGACGCTCATGCCTACGAGCCGCAGCGCCGCGAGTCTGCGGGCGCGGGACTCGGCGGAGAGCCGGGCGCACACGGAGAGGAACACGGCGAGAGGCAGCAGGACGACACAGGCGAGCGTGAACCGAAGGATGTCGAGGGTGGATGAATCCACCACCGTGTATGGCGGCCATCTGGACCCGAAGTAGTCCACCGTCCGCGCCTTAGGAAGTTGGGCACGGGTGCTGCCGATGTATGCGAAGAGCTCGTCTGGTCCCGTCAGGCCCGCTGGCCCGATCGTCCCGGCGACCCGGCCGGGCAGCAGCCCTGCCAGGGTGGCATGGTGCGCTAGTTCGTCCCGTAGCCGGGGTGAGACAAGCACTTCGCCGGGGGCGGGAAGGCGATCCACGCCAGGGGGGACCGGGGAAGGACCGGAAGACGGGCGGGCGACGAAGACCCGGCGGAGCGGCTGGGATCCGTAAGAGTCCACGAGGGGGGCCATGGCGAAGGTTTCGTCGGCCGCCGGTGGGCGTTCCGCTTCGAGCACCACCTGCGGATGACGGGCGGCAGCCCGGTTGTCGTGGGCTGCGAGGATCGCCGGGATGGTGAGGACGGCGGCCAGGCAGGCGATTCCGAGCGCGCAGCCGATGGTCATCAACAGGAACCGGACCCGGCTCCTGCGTCCGCCACGCCACAGCAGCCGCGTTCCGAGCACGAATGGGTTCATTTCAAGATCCCGTCAGCCATCGTGTATCGGCTGTCGGCGTGCTCGGCCACCGTCGCGTCGTGGGTGACGATGACCACGGCCGTGCCCTGGTCCCGTGCGAGCCGCAGGAACTCCTCCAGCACGGTAGAGGCGTTGACGCTGTCGAGCGCGCCGGTCGGCTCATCGGCGAACACCACGTCCGGCCGGTGTACCAGAGCCCGGGCAACGGCGACCCGCTGGCTCTGTCCGCCGGAGAGCTGGGAGGTCCTGCGTTGCAGCAGCTCGGTCATCCCGAGCCGCCCGAGGACCTCCCCGGCGGCCGCATGCGCGGGCGCCTTGCGCTGACCGGCGAGCCGCAGCGGAAGTGCGGCGTTCTCCTCGACCGTCAGCTCGGGCAACAACTCCCCGTACTGAAAGACGAATCCGAACCGTTCCCGACGTAGGGTGCTCAGCTCTTCGTCGCTCAGCGAGGGCAACGCGACTCCGTCGAAAGCCACGGTGCCGCGCGTGGGTGCGAGCACCCCGGCCAGGCAGTACAGCAGTGATGACTTCCCGGAGCCGCTGCTCCCCATGATCGCCGTCACCTCCCCGCGCCTCAGCGAGAAGTCCGCACCGCTGACTGCTTGGTGCGTCCCGTAGAAGAGATCCACGCCCTTGGCGCGGAGAATGGCGTTCATAGTGGTGCGACTCCCGGGTGCAGTGGCTGTCGACTGCTAGCGCTGGTACGACTTGAGGTACGAGCAGTTGTCCGGCCGCAGGGAGCCTCGATCGCGACAGACGCGAATGTCCGCAGTACTCGTGTACTGGGCCGCTCCGTCGTAGACGGTCTTGTCCAGATGGACGGTCTTCTTCTGAGTTCCGTTGAAGCGATTCCAGCTGTAGCCCTCGACCTTGGCCTGCACGTACACGTTGTGTCCGTCTTCGGGCTTCCTGTCGATGAGGTCACCCTTGAAGTGGAAGCCGCCGTGGTTCCGCCCCTTGGGCTCCCAGGTGTAGGACCAGTCCGAGAACCACGCGCCGGTCGTCGTGAGGGCGGCGGGGTGGTGCCAGGAATCCGCCACAGCAACCCCCGCCCCACCCAAGAACAACCCCGCAGCCACCGCAACCGTCGCCAACTTCCGCACGCTTCCTCCAGCTTGAGAGCACCCAACGCGGGTGTTGCGGAAAGTGTTGCAGTGATTACGGAGAGCATCACCCGGTGTAACGTCTCTGCCGCCCCGGAACCCCCGAACCGGTGACATCACCACACCGGAAGCCCTGACAACGCCGAAGGCCCCGGCCGGTTTCCCGGTCAGGGCCATGCAAGCGTCCGTGCGTTCTGCGTCCGCGGAGGCGGTCGAGGTGACCGGTGCCGTCAGGCGACGAGCTCCGCCTTGGGCGCCGTACCGGCTTCCGCGCCCTCCGAAGCCTCCGCCGTCTCCGCCGCCGCCTCCGTCTCCTTCGCCGCCGGCTTCGTGTCCCGCATGACCACCGCCGCCAGTACCGCCGCCGCCAGGACGCCGATCGCGCTGATCGTGAAGGTCGCCGACATCGAGGTCGTGAAGGCCTCGCGGGCCGCGTTGATCAGGCCGGCGTCGCCCTGGGCCGCGGCCAGTGCGCCGCCGATCGAGTGCTTCGCCTGCTCCGGGGCGCCAGCAGGCATCTCCGTGGCGAAGCGGCTCGACAGGAGCGAGCCGAGGATCGCGATGCCGAGCGCGGTGCCGGCCTGCTGGATGGTGTCGTTCAGGGCCGAGCCGACGCCCGCCTTCTCCGCCGGGATGGTGCCCATCAGGGCGCCCACCGCGGCCGGCATCGCCAGGCCGGCGCCGAGGCCGAGGAGGCCGAGGGCGACTGCCGGGACGGTGAAGCCGGAGGAGGCGTCGACCGTGGTCAGCAGGGCGAACGAGCCGGCCATGGTGAGCAGCCCGCCGAGGACCAGGAAGCGGTAGCCGATCTTCGCGGCGAGCCCGGCGCCGGCGGCGTTGCCGATCAGGGCGGCGACGGCCAGCGGCATGAACGCGAGGCCCGCCTTCACCGGCGAGTAGCCGAGCACGAACTGCAGGTACTGGGTGAGGACCAGCAGCAGGCCGCCGTTGCCGATCTGCACGAGGGTCAGCGAGAGCGAACCGCCGCTGAAGTTGCGGTGCTTGAAGAGGACCAGCGGGACCATCGGGGAGGAGGTGACGTTCTCCCAGATCACGAAGCCGGCGAGGGAGGCGACCGCCACGACCAGAGTGATCGCCGACCGGCCCTCGAAGGCGCCGTGCTGCGGGATCTCGATGATCCACCAGATCAGGGCGGTCATGCCGACCGCGGACAGCACCGCGCCGAGCGGGTCCGGCTTCTGCCACGGGCCCTTCGACTCCGGCATGAGGGTGAGGGCCGCGATGACGGCCAGCACGACGACCGGGACGTTGATGAGGAAGATCGACTGCCAGGAGAAGTGGTCGATGAGCACGCCGCCGAGCACCGGGCTGCCGACGAGGCCGAGCATGGACACCGAACCCCACGCCGCCATCGCCTTGCTGCGCTCGTCCTCCTCGAAGACGGTGATGAGGATCGACAGCGTCGAGGGCATGATCAGCGCTCCGCCGACGCCCATCGCGATGCGTACGGCGATGACCTCACCGGGGTCGTTGGAGAAGGTCGCCGCCAGTGACGCCAGACCGAAGAGCAGCAGGCCGATGATCATGACCTTCCGCCGGCCGAACCGGTCGCCGAGGCTTCCGGACGTGAGCAGGAGTCCGGCGAAGACCAGGATGTAGGAGTCGAGGATCCACTGGATGTCCTGGGCGCTCGCGCCGATGTCCTCGGTCATCGAGGGCACCGCGACCGTCAGCGCCATGCTGTCGACGACAAGGACCAGCGTGCTGAGGCACAGCACGACGAGGATCCACCAGCGGCGTGGATTACGGACGGTTTCCATGGGGGTTCCTCTCGGCTGCGCACGGTGTTCCTTCGGTGCGAACACTGTACGCAGACGCGTACGCCGTGCGCAACCCCTCGCTCCTGTACGCTGGATGCGAACGCTGTACGCACTACGAAGGAGGGTCATGGCCGCCAAGACGAACCCGATCCCGTCCGTGTGGGCCCGGCAGCAGGCCGCGTCCGAGCAGCCCGCGCTCAGCCGCGCCGGGATCGTCCGCGAGGCGATCGTCATGCTGGACGCCGACGGCATCGAGGCGCTGAGCATGCGCAAGCTCGGCGCCCGCCTGAACGCCGGCGCGACGTCCCTCTACCGGCACGTCGCGACGAAGGACGAGCTGATGGAGCTCGCGGTGGACGAGGTCGTCGGCGAGATCGCCGTACCTCCCGTCGACAGCCCGGACTGGCGTGCCGCCGCGACCGAGGCCGCCGGTTCGTTCCGCGCGACGGCCCTGCGTCACCCCTGGCTGACCTCGGTCCTGGGCCAGGCGGGCCTCGCCTATCTGGGCCCCAACCTCATGGCGTACTCCGAGCGACTGGCCGCCCTCTTCACCAACATCGGCTTCCCCGAGCCGAACCGGGCGATCGACACGCTCCTGACGTACGTCATCGGCATGAGTACGACGGAGGCGGCCTGGCTCACGACGGTCGCCCGCTCCGGCGGGACGGAGGCGGACTTCATCGCCCGCCTCACCCCGGCCGCCCAGCAGGCGGCGGAAGGCCACGACCACCTGACCGAGGCCTACGCGGCGTCCTTGGCCCTCGATCCGGTCCAGATCCGCGACTCCAAGTTCGCCTACGGCCTGGAGGTCGTCCTGGACGGCTTGGCCCTACGACTCGCGCGCTGACACGCTCCTGTGCTGGCACCGCTCCTGTGCTGAATCCTCTCCTGTGGTGACCCGCTCCGGCTGACCCGGCCCCCGCGCTGACACCGCCCCGGCTCACCGGCCGCCCCGTAGGAGTGATCACCGGTGTGGCTGCGTGAACCGGCGCGGCCGCACCCCCAAGGATGCGCGCATGCGCATTCCCACTTCGCTGCCGCGCCGGGCCCTCGTCCCGTTCGTGGCCGCCGTCGCGTTGCTGACCATCGCCACCTCCTCCGTGGCCGCCGCGGGGGAGAGCTGCGGCTCGATCATCACCGCCCCGCTCGCCCGCCCCGTCGCCGCCGACGACCCCTGTCCGAGTACGGACCCGGTCGTGTGCCGTATCCGTGTCCTGCCCATGGACGAAAAGGTCGAGGCCCAGAGGACCCGGATGCGGTACCACGACCTCCTGGAGGACATGCACCGCACCGAGGCCAACATGCGTGCGGCGGGAGCCTCCGAGGAGGAGATCGCCCGAGAACTGGTCGACATGCGCAACCAGGCCAAGGAGATCACCCGCGCCGGCATGACGCCCGAGGAGGTCCGCATCCTGGAGCAGCGGAACCTCGCCAAGTACGGCAACCCCCTCGGCCCCACGGCGGACCAGCTCCACGCCAAGTACGGCTCCTGGGAGAAGGTCACCGACGCCTCGATGCGCACCAGTTACGCCGTCGACCGCGAACTGAGCCTCGAGTACCGCCCCTGCCCGGTTCAATAGGTCGGCTCAATAGTCGGCTCGATGGGGCGGCTCAGTAGGCCAGCGCTTCGTCGAGGCTGCTGAGCCAGTGGGTGACCTTGGCGTCGTCGGTCTTGTACGTGTCGGCCGGGAGGGCCAGGGGCACCGACCGGCCGACGGAGCCGGACGCGTCGCGCGCGGCGAAGTGCACCCCGAGCCGGGCCGTGGTGCGGCCGTGGACATCGTCGCCCGTGCGCTCGGCCATCAGGACGACGGAGGCGTAGGCGGACTGGCCCGGGGCGAGCCGGATCACGCTCTGCTGCCGGGTGCTGTCGTCGATGGCGGTGGCGGCCTGCTCGTCGTCGAAGCGCAGGAGCGGTGCGCTGTAGAGGTCGCAGGCGACGGAGCCCATGTTGGTGGCGGTGAGCAGCAGGTGGTTGATGGGGCGGGCCGGCCGGTTGACGACGACCCTGGTGTTGTCGCCGGTGCAGGTGACCACCCTGGCCTGGCTGCCGCTCGGCCGCTGAGCGCCCTCGGTGGCCTGCCGACCCCCGGTGCCCGTGCTGCTGCTCGCGCCCGTGCCGCTGCTCGCGCCCGTGCTCTGCTTGCCGCTGGTGCTGGAACCGCCGTTCGTACCGGCGTTCATTCCGCCGTTCGTACCGTCGGAGTCGGTGGCCCCGGCACTCGACCCACCGGCGGCCGAGGGCGAAGCGGTCGCCGTCGACGTGTCGGACGAAAGAGCCTTGCCGGTCTCCGTACCCCCGCAGGCGGAGGTGGCTAGTGCGGCGGCCATGAGGCCGACGGCGAGGGCGGTGCGGCGGATGCTGAAAGTACGCATGGTGAGTCGTTCCCCCGTTGAATGAGTGATGCTGACGATTGATCACCCTGTGCGCCGCCTTCGCATTCGCACCAGCAGCTGGGGACAATGTCGTACGCGCGAATGCCGGCAGCAGGGTTGACCTCGGGAAACACGATCCCCCTGGAACGCGCACCTGGGACGTCGAACGGCACGGCGAACGGAAGGGACCACTCGGGGTGGGGACGGACGGCGAGGACCTGGCGGGCTTCCTGCGGGAGTTGAAGGAACGGTCCGGGCTCAGCTACGGCGCCCTCGCCAAGCAGCTGCACATGAGTCCGTCGACCGTGCACCGCTACTGCAACAGCGACGCCGTGGCGACGGACTTCGCTCCGGTGGAGAAGATCGCGCGGCGGTGCGGGGCGAGCCGTGAGGAACTGCTGCGGCTGCACCGGATCTGGATCGTGGCGGACGAAGCCCGGCGCCGGGCCAAGGCCGCCTCCGCGAACGCGCAGCCCGGCGATCCGCAGGACCAGAAGAAGGACCTCCGGGAGTCCCAGGCCCTCCAGAAGTCCCAGGACCTCCAAGACCTCCAGGAGTCCCAGGACCTCCAAGAGCCCCAGGACCTCCCCGAGCCCCAGGAGCCCCAGGACCTCCCCGAGCCCCAGGAGCCCGCCACCCCCGCCCCCACCGTGCCCCGCCCTCGGCGTCGTCGGTGGCCGCTGGCCGCCGCCGCAGCGGCGGCAATCGCCCTCATCGTCGCCGTCACCGCTGCCGTCACCGCCACCACCCTCTGGTCCAGCGCGCCGGACGCTCCCCCTGCCCGTGACCAGCTCGACGCGAGGCCGCGGGCCCCCCAGGCCCCCCTGACGGCGGACGTCGACCCGTACGTCTGGAAGGACCCGTGCAGCCAGGTCTATGTGGTGGACCAGCCGCCGAAGGTCATGCCGCCACCGCCCTCAGAGCTGGAGGCGCGGGGCTGGGTCACCGCGCTGTCCGGGGTTCCCGGGGGCGACATGGTGATCGACGTGGCCCTTCAGGGGATCGGTGACGAGACGGTCGTCCTCAAGGCCCTGCACGTGCGGACGGTCGGCGTCTCCGAGCCGTTGGCGGGCAACGCCTACGTGATGGGCGTCGGCTGCGGCGGAGACGCACGCCTGCAGAGCCTGGACATCAACCTGGACGCGGCCCGGCCCCGGCCCGTCCCCGTGGCGGGGTACCAGGGCGACCGGTTCGTGCCGGCATCGGACTTCCCCTTCAAGGTGTCCGCGAGCGACCCGCAGGTACTGAGGATCACCGCGCACACGCGCGGCCGAAGCGTGCGGTGGTACCTGGAGCTGGAGTGGAGCAGCGGCGGTCGCAGCGGCCTGCTCCGGCTGGACGACAAGGGACGGCCCTTCACCACGAGCGCCGCGGCGAAGCTGCCGACGTACCAGTTCCCTCTCGGTGCGAGCGCCTGGGAGCCGTTCCAGGCCGGGTGACGACGGGGCAGGGCGCGCGTCGGTGGCGTGAGTACGCCCGCGCGCTCCGCCGAACGGGGGAAGCGCCGCCGATGCGCGCTCACCATGATCAATAGCCTGACGGGCGGCGCGTGACCTCGCGTCCGACCGTACGAAGAAGGCGAGCGACCCTGTGAGACTCCCGATGATGCGGCGCACGGCCTGGCTGACCGCGGCGGCCGCGCTGACGGTGGTGCTCGGCACCGCCCCGGCCGGTGCGGACGGCGCCTGGCAGAAGGTCGGCGTCGACGCCCGCAGCGGTGTCAGCGGTATCGCGTACGAGGGCCGGACCGGCGACGGTACGGGGGTGCACGTGCTCGTCGTGCACGACAACAAGCGGACCGGTCAGCAGCGGCTGTCCCGGGTCACCCACTGGGAGGGCTCCTACGGCATCTCCCCGATCGCGTGGGACGGTCCGGAGCCCGTTGACCTGGAGGCCATTGAGTCCATCCCCGGGATGCCGGGGGAGTACCTGGCGCTGACCGGCCGCGGCATCGTCTTCCGTCTGAAGGTCGACGGCGGGACGGCGACGGTCGTCGACTACACGCCGCTGCCGGCCATCGGCGAGGGCGACGACTTCGAGAGCTTCGCGCTCGTCGCCCAGAACGGGAAGCTCGCCGCCCTGTGGGCGGACCGGGGCACTGGCGCGGACCGCCCGGCCACGCTGTACGCGGCGCCTCTGACGTTCGCCCCGTGGGGTCAGCCGCTGTTCGGCGCCGTCACGCGCCGGTCCTACCTGGCTCCGTACCCGACCGATGGGGCCACCCGGCACATCTCCGACCTCTCGGTGACCGGCTCCGGCCGCATCATCGCGAGCTCGGCGGCGGACGCCGGCGACGACGGCCCGTTCGACTCCGCGGTGAGCGACGCGGGCCGGGTGACCGTCTCGCCGACGGGCCGGGTACGGGTCGCGCTCGCCACCTCCCCGACCGTGCTCGGGACGTTCCCGCAGTACAAGATCGAGGCGGTGGAGTGCCTGCCCGGCTCCACCGACGCCCTCCTGGGCACCGACGACGAGAATCTCGGCGGATACGTACGGACGATGTCGTTCTGCGGCTCCTGACCCACCGTTCCACCGACAGACGTCGAAGGGCCCCCCGTGAAAGGTGGGGCCCTTCGTTCAGTTGCTCCGGACGACGGAAGCCGGTCGGCGCTTACGTCGTATCCCCGCGCCGAGAGCTGATGGTTCGTCAGGGATTTGGTACGACTGTCATGGCCGCACAAGCGCAGCATGCCGCCCCTGCCGTGACCGCGGACCGCTCGGCGGCGCCCTGGGCTGTGCTCGGACCCCTACCCCGTCTTCGCGGCCCGTCCTCCGTCTCCTGGCCGAAAGGTGCCGCTGCCATGCCCGTGACCACCCTGGGCGATCCTCCGCCACGGACAGTTCCACGCCGGCGCCCCCACTTGGCGCGCCGGCTGGGTTCCGTACTCGTGGGCGCTCTGATCAGCCTGTCCATGGCCGTGGCCCCCACCCAGGCCGCGGTCGGAGACATCACCGAGTACCCCGTGCCCACCGTGAACAGCACGCCGATCGATATCGCTGCCGGGCCCGACGGGAACCTGTGGTTCACCGAGCAGAACAGCAACCGGATCGGGAAGATCACCACGGCCGGGGCCATCACCGAGTACCCCCTGCCCAACGCGAACAGCAGGCCGACCGGTATCGCTGCCGGGCCGGACGGGAACCTGTGGTTCACCGAGATCCTGGGCAACCGGATCGGGAAGATCACCACGGCCGGGGCCATCACCGAGTACCCGCTGCCCAGTGGGGGCAGTCCGGCCTTCATCGCTGCCGGGCCTGACGGGAACCTGTGGTTCACCGAGATCGGCGGCAACCGGATCGGGAAGATCACCACGGCCGGGGTCATCACCAGGTACCTCCTGCCCAACGCGGGCAGCCTCCCGACCGGTATTGCCGCCGGGCCGGACGGGAACATGTGGTTCACCGAGCAACTCGGTCAACGGATCGGGAAGATCACCACGGCCGGGTCCATCACCGAGTACCCCCTGCCCAACGCGGGCAGCAACCCGTTCGCCATTGCTGCCGGGCCTGACGGGAACCTGTGGTTCACCGAGACCGAGGGCAATCGGATCGGGAACATCACCACGGCCGGGGCCATCACCGAGTACCCCCTGCCGCAGGCGAACTCCTTCCCGCAGGGTATTGCCGCCGGGCCCGACGGGAACCTGTGGTTCACCGAGACGGACGGCAGCCGGGTCGGTCGGATCACCACGGCCGGGGCCATCACGGAGTACGCCACGCCCACCGCGAACAGCGCGCCGCGCGGTATCGCCGCCGGGCCCGACGCCAACATGTGGTTCGCCGAGAACCAGGCCAACCAGATCGGGAAGATCGAGACCGGCGTCGTCCCGCCGGACGCCGACCTGGCGGTCACGAAGTCCGACGCCGGCAGCGACCCGGCCACGATCAACGACACCGTGACGTACGCGCTCACCGTCACCAACAACGGCCCGGACCAGGCCGAGGACGTCGTTCTCACCGATACGCTTCCGGCGCAGCTCGACTTCACGTCGGCGGACTCCAACGCCTGCAGCGAGACCAGTCCCGGAGTGGTCACCTGTGAGATCGGCACGCTCGCGTCCGGAACCGGCACGACGGTGCACATCACCGCGACGGCCACCGCCGTGGGCACATTCACCGACACCGCATCGGTGACCGGGTCCGTGCCGGACTCGAACACGGTGAACAACACCGACACGGAGGACACCACCGTCACCCAGACGTGCCTCGGTCAGCCCGCCACGATCGTGGGGACGTCCGGGAACGACACGATCCAGGGCACCTCACGGCGCGATGTGATCATCGCGGGCGCCGGCAACGACATCGTGGACGCCCGTAGCGGCAACGACCTCGTCTGCGGCGGGTCCGGCGACGACACGGTCGTTGCCGGCAGCGGAAACGACCAGGTGGACGGCGGGGGCGGTGCCGACAACCTCTCCGGGGACAGCGGCAACGACACACTGGCCGGCGGCGCCGACAACGATTCTCTGTTCGGCAACTCCGGCCGCGACAACCTCGACGGCGGCCCCGGAACGAACACGAACGACGGCGGTTCGGGATCCGACACGTGCACCAACCCCACCGCGGGGACCAGCTGCAACCCGTAGCGCGCACTGACCGAGACGGGAAACGTCGAAGGGCCCCACCGCGAACGGTGGGGCCCTTCGGCATCGTGCGTCAGCCGACCGGCACGGTCACGGCACGGATCTCGCTGTACGGCGAGTAGTTCCCGGCCGCGTCATAGGTGCGGGCCCGGTACTCGTAGGTGCGCCCGTCGGCGGGCAGCGGGTCGCAGACGGTGGCCGTGGCGGTGGCGGTGCGCGGGTCGTAGCCCTGGTGCAGGGCGACCGCCCAGGTGTCCGTCCCCGCCTCGCGGCGCTCGATCTCGAGGCCGATGAAGTCGCGGATCGGCGCCGGAGTGGAGTCGGAAGCGGTCGCCCGGACGCCGCCCGCGCACGTGCCCAGGGTCAGGTCGGGGGCGTAGGCGGGGGCGATCCCGTCGGGGATCCCGAGCCAGAGCTCATGGGGGGCGTTGGCGTCCAGCCAGTGCGGGTTGTAGGTGGTGGTGCCGCCGTCGTTGGTGACGAGGAC
This sequence comes from Streptomyces sp. NPDC046712, assembly GCF_040645695.1. Classification (NCBI taxonomy): domain Bacteria; kingdom Bacillati; phylum Actinomycetota; class Actinomycetes; order Kitasatosporales; family Streptomycetaceae; genus Streptomyces; species Streptomyces sp. NPDC046712. Next base: position 372,270 of record NZ_JBEYYW010000003.1, read on the forward strand.
GCGGTAGTGACGCCACTCACCGTCGGGGGTGACGGGGCCGGTGGTCCAAGTGTTGCCCGTGGTGGTGCCGAGCGGGACCCAGACGTATGAGCCCTCCACCTTGTCGTTGCTCAGGACCGTGTAGTGGCTGAAGTGCGGCTCGGTGTTGAGGGGCCACTTCAGGGTGACCTTGCCGGTCGCCTTGTCGTAGGTGCCGGTCAGTGAGGTGACGACGGGCAGTGGCCGGACGATGACCGCCGCGCTGCCCGGCGAGACGTTGCCCGCCTTGTCGTGGGCGCGAACCGCGTAGTAGTAGGGCGTGCGGTCGTCGGGATTCACGAGGGGGTCGGTGTGGCTGCGGGCGGCGGTCGTGGTGACCTTCGTCCAGGTGCTGGAGCCGACGGGCCGCCGGTACAGGGAGTAACTCGCCAGGTCCATCTCCTTGTTGGCGTACCAGGAGACGGTCGTCTTGCGGGTCGTGGTGTTGTAGGCGGTCGTCACGCCGGTGGGGAAGAGTGGCTTCGTCTTGTCGTACACGGCCGCGGTCCTGGGCGTGTACGTGAACTTGACCTTCGCGGCGCCGGTCCAGTTCAGGTAGTCGACGCGGAGGGTGTGCTTGCCGGCGGGGACGGTGAGGTTGACGCTCTGGGAGCGGGCGGTGTCGCCGGTGCCCTTCCACAGGTCGATCTTGCGGACGCCGTCCAGGTAGACGCGGACACCGTCGGTGGCGGAGGCGGCGAACGTGAAGGGGCCGCCGGAGCCGAAGTCGCGGGTCACCGACCAGCGGACACTGAAGTTGTTCGACGGCACCCCGTAGGCCGGGCTGCCGGACCAGCTCTCGCTGACGGCGCTGTCGCAGTCGGTCTTCACGGGGGAGCCGGAGAACGAGGTGTTCTTGTAGAACGTCCGCTTGAAGACGTTCGCCGAGCAGGTGACGTCGGCGGCTGCCGCCTGGGGGGCGGCGACCAGCAAGCTGCCGAGGACGACGGCGGCCATGGCGCCACCGGTCCGGGCGGCGACGAGACTCTTCTGGTGCACGGGGGCCTTTCACGCTGTGCGGGGAGACGTACAGCGTGGAGACACGTGAGCCGGGATGAAGGTTGCACGGCGGGCCCGACGACATGAGGGGCCCGGAGGAAACCGAGCCGGGAAACGTCGAAGGGCGCGCACCGACTGAGACGGGAAACGTCGAAGGGCCCCACCGCGAACGGTGGGGCCCTTCGACATCGTGCCCGGTGAGGCACTGGCGGAGGATACGAGATTCGAACTCGTGAGGGGTTGCCCCCAACACGCTTTCCAAGCGTGCGCCCTAGGCCACTAGGCGAATCCTCCGCGGCAAACAATACAAGACGCTGAGGGGTGCTCGCGAACGTGATCCAGAGGAGCTTCCCGTGATCGGGAGCGGGGGATCGAGAGGCCCCCGGAATCGGGTACCCTTGGCGGAGCCCCTCACGTGGCGCTATCTGACTGAACTCCCCCAGGGCCGGAAGGCAGCAAGGGTAGGTCGGCTCTGGCGGGTGCGTGGGGGGCGCTTGCGTTCCCGGGATGGCCGGGTTGTCGGTGGGCGCCTATAACCTCGTATACGTGTCGTCTCTCGCGCTGTACCGCCGCTACCGCCCCGAGTCCTTCGCCGAGGTCATTGGGCAGGAGCATGTCACCGACCCGTTGCAGCAGGCCCTGCGGAACAACCGGGTCAATCACGCCTACCTGTTCAGCGGGCCCCGCGGATGCGGCAAGACGACCAGTGCGCGCATCCTCGCGCGCTGTCTGAACTGTGAGCAGGGTCCCACTCCCACGCCCTGCGGGGAGTGCCAGTCCTGCCGTGACCTGGCGCGGAACGGGCCGGGGTCGATCGATGTCATCGAGATCGACGCGGCCTCGCACGGTGGTGTGGACGACGCCCGTGACCTGCGGGAGAAGGCATTCTTCGGGCCCGCGGCGAGCCGGTACAAGATCTACATCATCGACGAGGCGCACATGGTCACCTCGGCGGGCTTCAACGCCCTGCTGAAGGTGGTCGAGGAGCCGCCGGAGCACCTCAAGTTCATCTTCGCCACCACCGAGCCCGAGAAGGTCATCGGGACGATCCGGTCCCGTACGCACCACTACCCGTTCCGGCTCGTGCCCCCCGGCACCCTGCGGGACTACCTGGGCGAGGTCTGCGGGCGCGAGGGCATCCCCGTCGAGGACGGCGTGCTGCCGCTCGTGGTGCGCGCCGGCGCCGGCTCCGTGCGTGACTCGATGTCCGTCATGGACCAGCTGCTCGCCGGAGCCGCCTCCGACGGTGTGACATACGCCATGGCGACCTCTCTTCTCGGGTACACGGACGGGTCCCTGCTCGACTCGGTGGTGGACGCGTTCGCCGCCGGCGACGGTGCGGCCGCGTTCGAGGTCGTGGACCGGGTCATCGAGGGCGGCAACGACCCCCGGCGCTTCGTCGCCGACCTCCTGGAGCGGCTGCGGGACCTGGTGATCCTCGCCGCCGTGCCCGACGCCGCCGAGAAGGGGCTCATCGACGCCCCCGTGGACGTCGTGGAGCGCATGCAGGCGCAGGCGTCTGTGTTCGGCGCGGCCGAGCTCAGCCGGGCGGCCGACCTCGTCAACACGGGGTTGACCGAGATGCGCGGGGCCACGTCGCCGCGGCTGCAGCTGGAGCTGATCTGCGCGCGCGTGCTGCTGCCCGCCGCCTTCGACGACGAGCGGTCGCTCCAGGCCCGGCTCGACCGCCTGGAGCGCGGCGCCGCGGCCGCCCCGGCGCCCGTCTTCACCACCGGTGCGCCCGCGCCCGCCATGGGGTACGTCCCCGGGCCCGAGGCCCACACTCCGGTGGCCCCGCCCCCGCCGGTCCAGCAGGCTCCCGCACCCGCGCAGCCCGCCCCGGCCGCTCCGCCGGCTCCCGCACAGCAGCCCGCGCCGGTCGCCGAAGGTCCCCGCCCCGGAGCCTGGCCCGGGGCCGCCACGCCTGGCGCCCCCGCGTCCGCCCCCGCCCCCGGCGCCTGGCCGGGAGCCTCCGCCCCCGCGCCCCGGCCGACGGCCGCCCCGACCGCCCCCGCCGCTCCGGCACCGACCCCGGCTCCCGTCGCCGGTGACATGGCGCAGGGCGCCGCCCAGGTGCGGAACATGTGGCAGCCGATCCTCGACGCCGTCAAGAACCGGCGCCGCTTCACCTGGATCCTGCTCAGCCAGAACGCCCAGGTCGCCGGGTTCGACGGCACCACCCTCCAGCTCGGCTTCCTCAACGCCGGCGCCCGCGACAACTTCGCGAGCAGCGGCAGCGAGGACGTCCTGCGGCAGGTGCTCGCCGAGCAGTTCAACGTGCAGTGGAAGATCGAGGCGATCATCGACCCCTCGGGCGGCGCCACGCCGCCCCCGGCCGCCGGCAACTTCGGCGGCGGACGTCCGACCCAGGCCCCCGCTTCGGCCGCGCCCCCGCAGCAGCAGTGGGCTCCCGCGCAGCAGCCCCAGCAGCAGCCTCAGCACCAGAGTCCGCAGCCGCCCGCGCCGCCGGTCCAGCAGGCGCCCGCGCCTGCCGCCGTACCGCAGAACCAGCCCCAGGCCCCCGCGCCGGTCCACCACGCGCCGCCGCCCGTCGCGCCCGAGGACGACGTGCCCGAGGAGGACGACCCCGACCTCGTCGACTCCGCCCTCTCCGGCCACGAGCTGATCGTTCGCGAGCTCGGAGCCACGGTTGTGGAGGAATACACGAACGAGTAGGACCGTCTCGCTCGGTGGCCCGCACAAGGGACATCCGGCCACGCGGGCTACCCTGGCTGGCGTGAAGGTCCTCGTCATCGGCGGCGGCGCCCGCGAACACGCCCTGTGCCGCTCTCTCTCCCTCGATCCCGACGTCACCGCTCTGCACTGCGCGCCCGGCAACGCCGGAATCGCGGAGGTCGCCGAGCTGCACCCCGTCGACCAGCTGGACGGCGACGCCGTCGCACGGCTCGCCGCCGGTCTCCAGGCGGACCTGGTCGTCGTCGGCCCGGAGGCCCCGCTCGTCGCGGGAGTCGCCGACGCCGTGCGCGCGGCCGGCATCCCCTGCTTCGGCCCGTCCGAGCAGGCGGCGCAGCTGGAGGGCTCCAAGGCGTTCGCCAAGGACGTCATGGCCGGGGCCAACGTCCCGACCGCCCGCAGCTACGTCTGCACCACCCCGGAGGAGATCGACGAGGCGCTCGACGCCTTCGGCGCTCCCTACGTCGTCAAGGACGACGGTCTGGCGGCCGGCAAGGGTGTCGTGGTCACCTCCGACCTGGAAGAGGCGAGGGCCCACGCGCTCGCCTGCGGCCGGGTTGTCATCGAGGAGTACCTGGACGGCCCCGAGGTCTCCCTCTTCGCGATCACCGACGGTGTCACCGTCCTCCCGCTCAGCCCGGCGCAGGACTTCAAGCGCGCGCTCGACGGCGACGAGGGCCCGAACACGGGGGGCATGGGCGCCTACTCGCCGCTGCCCTGGGCCGACCCCAAGCTGGTCGACGAGGTCATGGACACCGTCCTGCAGCCCACCGTCGACGAGCTGCGCCGCCGCGGCACGCCGTTCCAGGGGCTGCTGTACGCGGGTCTGGCGATGACCAGCCGTGGCGTACGGGTCATCGAGTTCAACGCCCGGTTCGGCGACCCGGAGACCCAGGTCGTTCTCGCCCGGCTCAAGACCCCGCTGGCGGGCGTCCTGCTGAACGCCGCCAACGGCACCCTCGACAACGAGCCGCCGCTCAACTGGCGCGAGGACGCGGCCGTGACCGTGGTCGTCGCCTCGCACAACTACCCGGGGACCCCGCGGACGGGTGACCCGATCCAGGGTCTCGACGAGGTCGCTGCGCAGGATGCCCCGCACGCGTACGTTCTGCACGCCGGGACGAAGCGGGACGGCGAGGCGATCGTGAGCGCCGGCGGCCGCGTCCTGTCGGTCACGGCGACCGGCAAGGACCTGGCGGAGGCCCGCGAGCGGGCGTACGAGGCGGTCGGCCGGATCCGGCTGGACGGCTCGCAGCACCGTACGGACATCGCGCGCAAGGCCGCGGGGGAGTGAACCTCTAACCGCCCCGAACGTCATCACCTTTACCCAAAGCCATTCCATCGAGTGACGGCTGAGCCATCCGGATGACGCCCGCCGAAGCCCCAACTAGGGTGCGGCGAAGGCGTTCCGGCACTTGGCCCACCGGCATTGCGATGTCAGTGGCGGGTGCCACAGTGGGGGAGTGAGCAACACCGCCACAGGCAGTCCCGACGAGGACAGGAGGGGGTGATGTACGGCGTGTCCGGTACTGGTTCCGTTGTCGGCGAGGAGATGGGTGCGCGCGCCGCGCGCACCCGGGCCCTCGCCGTCCTCCGGGTCCGCGGCAGGGCACTGGGCGTCGCGCTGCTCCCGGCCGCCGCGGCCGTGATCCTGTACGCGGGAGGGGTCACCGGTCGCATGACCGGGGCCGGCTGGGACACCGCCCGCTGGGTGACCACCGCGCTCGCGCTGGTCGTCCTGCTCGCCACGGCGGCCGTCGCGCTGGTGATCGCGCGCTCCCGGCCCGCCGTCACCCCGACCGTGGAGCTCGCCGAGACCGCGGCCCCCGATCTCTACCGGATGGTCCGGGACCTGGCCGACCGGCTCGGCGTCCCGGCGCCCTCCGCGATAGCCCTGACGCCGGACTGCGACAGCTGGCTCGAGGACCGCACGCATCCGGCACACGGCTCCGGCCGTACGGCGGGACTGCGGCGCTCCACCGACGCGCCCGTCCTCGTCATCGGCTCGCCCTTCCTGTGGTGGATGCGCGTCGGCGAGCTGCGCGCGGTCCTGGCCCCCGTCGTCGCTGGTACGGCTCCGGCCGCCCACCCCGACATAGCCGCGGCCCGCCGCTTCGTGCAGGGCCTCGACGCCGCCGTGGCCGCACCGCGCCGCAGCGGGCTCGACCCGGTCAGCAGGCTCGGCGCCCATGGGATCGGGCGCGTCGCCCGGGTGCTGCTGCGCCTCAGTCGCGGGCACGCCGCCGAGATGGAGCGGGGTGTCGCCGTGGCCGGCTCCGAGCGTGCACAGGCTGTGGACTACGGCGTCCGGATCGTCGCCCAGGAGCAGGTCGGCCTCGCCTACGCGGGCTGGGACCGGCTGCTCACGAGGGTCGCACTGCCGGCCTGGCGGATGGGCCGCTGGCCCGCGCGCCTGGACGTGGGCGTGGTCTCCGCCCTCACCGAACTCTCCCGCCGCGACCGCCTCGCCGAGGGCTTCGCCTCCCGGCTCGGCGAGCGCCCGGCCTGCGATCTCCTCGAAGAGCCCGGCGCCGTCGACGAGGCCGCCTCGCTGCTCGCCGCCCGTCTCTTCCACGGCGGCCCGGCGGAGGCCGGCCCGGACTGGGCCCCGGTGGACTGGGACCAGTACCCGGAAGAGGTTGTCGACCGTAAGTGGCGCGCCGACGCGGCCCGTCTCCATCAGGTCCTCGACGAACTGGGCGTCCTCCCTGCCGGTACGGGTACGAGTACGGGCGCCGGCACCGGCCCCGCGGCCGTCGACGGCCCCACCCTGACCCGCGTGATGTCCCACCTCTCGACCCACCCGAAAGCCACGACGGCCCCCGGCCCCGCCGAGCCCGGCCCCACGGCCCCCGGCCCCGCCGAGCCCAGCCCCACGGCCCCCGGCCCCGGCCCCACGGCCCCCGGCCCCGGCCCCACGGCCCCCGGCCCCGTCGAGCGCCCCACCGCGCCCCTCAGTCCCGACGAGCCCGGCCCCGCCGAGCCCGGCCCCGCCGAGCCCGCCCCCGGCTCCGCCGACGACCCCGACGCCGCCGATCCCGGCGTCGGCAACCCGGCCGCCGATGCGCTCGCCGCCGCTCTCACGGCTCATGTGGCCCGCGAGGAGGCGGCCAGGCCCGCCGTTCCCGTACCCGCGCCGCACGCCGCCGCCCCGGGCATGGACACCCTGCCGCTCTTCCCGCTGCAGCCGCCCCGGACCGGGCGGGACCTGCTGGCCGACCATGTGACGGCGATGGTCTGCTGCGCCGCTGTCGACACCGCCGGCGCCGCCCCCGGCCTCGACTGGCTCGACGGACCCGCGCTCCTCGTCGGCGGCGAGCGGAACACCGATCTGGCCGCCCGCGTCCTCGCCCTCGTCGAGGACGGCGACGCCGAGCCTCTGCGGACCTGGCTCACCGAGACCGGCGTCCGCCCCGAGAAGCCCGTCCGCCTCGTCTGACGTTCCCCGGCCCGCAGCCCCCGGAAGCTCGCGTTCCGTTCACGTCAATTCGCGACGAACGGTGACGGAGTGCGTGCGTTATGTGATGTGCTGGGGACCGGCACTGACAGCAGCATGTGACAGTTCATCGAAGGCAAGCGACGCGCGGGGGAGTCGAGGGAGGGGTGCGGCATGGGGGCGGAGCAGATCAGGCGGTGGGAATCGGGCGCGCTCGCCCACGCCGTCTCGGACCCCTTCGGGCAGGGACCCCTGCCCTGGCTGCGCGGTTCGGAGAACTACTTCGACGACACCGGGCAGGTCGTCCCCTGGTACGCCGACGAGACCCTGGCCCGCGGTGGCAGCGGCGGCCCCCGGACCGCCGACGACGTCCGTAGCCAGATCAAGGGCTTCGCGTCCAACGGGGCCGTCGCGCCCGGCGAGGCGATCGATTTCCACATCACGGTGGACCCGCCGCAGCAGTTCTCGGTCGACATCTACCGGATCGGTCATTACGCGGGCGACGGCGCCGCCAAGATCACCACGAGCCCGCGCCTCTCCGGCATCGTCCAGCCCGCCCCGCTCACCGCCGACCGGACCGTCTCCTGTCACCACTGGTGGCAGTCCTGGCGCCTGCAGATCCCGTCCCTCTGGTCGATCGGCGCGTACGTCGCCGTGCTCACCACCGCCGACGGCTACCGCTCCCACATCCCCTTCACCGTCCGCGACAACCACCCCGCCGACCTCCTCCTCGTCCTCCCGGACGTGACCTGGCAGGCGTACAACCTCTACCCGGAGGACGGCCGCACCGGCGCGAGCCTCTACCACGCGTGGGACGAGCAGGGCCGGCTCCTCGGGGAGGAGGACGCGGCGATCACGGTCTCCTTCGACCGCCCTTACGCGGGCGCCGGACTGCCGCTCCACGTCGGTCACGCCTACGACTTCATCCGCTGGGCCGAGCGGTACGGCTACGACCTCGCGTACGCCGAGACGCGCGATCTGCACGCCGGCCGCGTCGACCCGACCCGCTACCGGGGTCTGGTCTTCCCCGGCCATGACGAGTACTGGTCGGTCCCCATGCGCCGGACCGTCGAACTCGCCCGTGAGCAGGGCACGTCGCTCGTCTTCCTCTCCGCCAACACCATGTACTGGCAGGTGGAGCTCGGCCCCTCGCCGTCCGGCGTCCCCGACCGTCTGCTCACCTGCCGAAAGCGCCGCGGCCCCGGCCGCCCCACCCTCTGGCGCGAGATCGACCGCCCGGAGCAGCAGCTGCTGGGGATCCAGTACGCGGGACGGGTCCCGGAGCCGCACCCTCTGGTCGTACGGAACGCGGAGCACTGGCTCTGGGACGCGACCGGCGCCGGGGACGGTGACGAGATCCCCGGCCTGGTCGCGGGCGAGGCCGACCGCTACTTCCCGCGCACCGCGCTCCCCGAGCACCAGGGCCGCATCCTGCTCGCCCATTCGCCCTACCAGGACAGCGACGGCGCCCTGCGTCACCAGGAGACCTCCCTCTACCGGGCGCCGTCCGGAGCCTGGGTCTTCGCCTCCGGCACCTTCGCCTGGTCGCCCGCTCTGGACCGGCCGGGCCATGTCGATCAGCGGATCCAGCGCGCCACCGCGAATCTCCTCGACCGGATCTGTAAGAGGGACTGATCAGAAGAGGGACTGACCAGGGTGTTCGAGGGGCCGCTCGCCGAGCGGCGCGCCCGGTGCGAGAGAATCGAACCGTTCCTGGATCAACCTACGCGGAGGAACCGTGTCCGGATTCGTAGAAAAGCCCGAACCTGTTCAGGTCCCGGGCCTGACCCACCTCCACACGGGCAAGGTGCGTGAGCTCTACCAGAACGAGGCGGGCGACCTCGTGATGGTGGCCAGCGACCGCATGTCCGCGTACGACTGGGTGCTGCCGACCGAGATCCCCGACAAGGGGCGGGTCCTCACCAAGCTGTCCCTGTGGTGGTTCGACCGGCTCGCCGACCTGGTCCCCAACCACGTCATCTCCACCGACGTCCCGGCCGGCGCCCCCGCCGACTGGGAGGGCCGCACCCTCGTCTGCAAGTCGCTGAAGATGGTGCCGGTCGAGTGCGTCGCCCGCGGCTATCTGACCGGCTCCGGCCTCGTCGAGTACAAGGAGTCCCGTACGGTCTGCGGCCTCGCGCTCCCCGAGGGCCTCAGCGACGGCTCCGAGCTGCCCGCGCCGATCTTCACGCCCGCCACCAAGGCCGCGGTCGGCGACCACGACGAGAACGTGAGCTACGAGGAGGTCGCCCGCCAGGTCGGTGCGGAGACCGCCGCCCTGCTGCGCCAGACGACCCTCGCGGTCTACGGCCGGGCCCGGGACATCGCCCGTGAGCGCGGGATCATCCTCGCGGACACCAAGTTCGAGTTCGGTTTCGAGTCGACCGAGGACGGCGAGCGGCTGATCATCGCCGACGAGGTCCTGACCCCGGACTCCTCGCGCTTCTGGCCGGCCGCGAGCTGGGAGCCGGGCCGCGCGCAGCCCTCGTACGACAAGCAGTTCGTCCGCGACTGGCTGACCTCGTCGGCCTCCGGCTGGGACCGCAGGAGCGAGCAGCCGCCGCCGGCACTCCCGCAGGAGATCGTGGACGCGACGCGCGCCAAGTACATCGAGGCGTACGAGCTGCTGACCGGCCACCACTGGCAGTAGGACACGAAGAAGCCCCCGGTCGGATCGACCGGGGGCTTCTTTCATGGAGCGGACGACGAGATTCGAACTCGCGACCCTCACCTTGGCAAGGTGATGCTCTACCAACTGAGCCACGTCCGCATGCGCCGTAGCGCGGAGCCAACTATACCCAACCTTTCTCCCGGGCGAGACGCACCGCCGTGTGGCGGTTCTCGGCGCCGAGCTTCGCGGCGGCCGAGGAGAGGTAGTTCCGGACCGTCCCCTGGGACAGCGAGGCCCGCTCGGCGATCTCCGCGACGGGCGCCCCGTCGGCGGCGAGCTCCAGGACCTCGGCCTCACGCGCGGTCAGCGGGGAGTCCCCGGCGGCGATCGCGTCGGCGGCCAACTCCGGGTCCACATAGCGGTTTCCGGCGTGCACGGCACGGATGAGTTCGGCCAGTCGCTGGGCGCTGACGGTCTTGGGCACGAAGCCCCGCACGCCGGCCGCGAGCGCCCGCTTGAGGTGTCCGGGGCGGCCGTGGCTGGTCACGATCATGGTCCTGCAGTCGGGCAGTTCGTCCCGCAGTGATGTGGCGACCCTCACACCGTCGAGGCCCGGCATCTGCAGGTCGAGGACGGCGACGTCGGGGCGATGGGCGCGTGCCATGGCGAGCGCCTCGGGCCCGGTGGCGGCCTGGGCGACGACGACGAGATCCTCCTCCAGGGCGAGGAGCGCGGCGAGCGCGCCCCGGATCAGATGCTCGTCGTCGGCGAGGAGTACGCGTACGGTCACGACGCCTCCCCCTGTCGCGGTACGGGGACCAGCGCCGCCACGCGGAACGTGCCGCCGTCGTCCGGGCCCGCCTCCAAAGTCCCGTCCACCGTCGCGAGCCGTTCCCGCAGCCCGGTCAGGCCCGAGCCGTGTCCCATCGCCGCCCCTTCCCGTACGCCGTCGTTCCGCACCGTGAGCAGCACCGAACCGTCCTTCTCCCGCAGTGAGATGGTGCACTGCCGGGCATCCCCGTGCCGCAGCACGTTCGTCGTGGTCTCCCGGACCACCCAGCCGAGCACCGACTGGACCGTGCCGGGCAGTTCGATCGTCACGGGATCGATCGCGCAGTCGATCCCGGCGGCGCCGAGCACCCCGCGTGCGCCCTCCAGCTCGACGCGCAGATCCGCCTCGCGGTAGCCGCGCACCACGTCCCGTACCTCCCGCTGGGACTCCTGCGCGATCCGCTGCACCTCGATCATCTGGTCCACGGCCTCCGGGCGTTCGCGCCGTGCGAGCTGGACGGCGAGTTCGCTCTTGAGGGCGATGACCGAGAGGTTGCGGCCCATGACGTCGTGGAGGTCGCGGCCGAAGCGGAGGCGTTCCTCGGCGACGGCGAGGCGGGCCTTCAGATCGCGGGAGCTCTCCAGCTCCCAGACGATCTTCATCAGCCAGGCGGAGAATCCGCAGGCGGCGACGAGTCCGCCACCGCCCAGGAGGATCCCGACCGCGTAGCCGAACGCCTCCGCGGGGTCGATCCCCATGGCCGCGACGGCGGCGCCGGTCGCGAGCGCGGCGGCCGGGGCCACGTACACCATCCGCCGGGGCCGTCTCACGCACAGCGCGAGGCTGCCCAGGGTGAACGTGACCGGGCCGGTGACGGCGGCGGCGGCGACCCCGATGTCCGCGAGCACCCCCGTGGCCCGCAGTGCGATCACGATCAGCGAACCGGCCGCCGTCAGGGCGATCAGCGCGGTCGCGAGGCGTACCGGCCGATCGCGCCGGTCCAGGACCCAGTCCAGGGCGCGCGAGGAGAGCACGGCGGTCAGCACGGCGTGCCCGCAGACCAGCAGCGAGAGCGCCAGGGCGAGGGGGGTAGCGAGCGGGTCGTTCCCGGCGTGCGAGAACGGCACCAGACCGATGGCGCCGATCTCGATCAGCGCGAAGAAGTGGAAGCTCCACCGGGTGTACAGCTCGACCTTGGCCGCACTGCTGCGGCCGCTCCACCACCCCGTCAGCCTGGACATCCGTCCGGCCCCCCTCTGTTAGCGCCGCGGTTCCCAGCGGAACCACCGTCGGACAGCAAACACGGTGATCACGCCCCAGGCCAGCGTGTTGAGCAGGGCGGTCAGCAGGTCCTTGGTGTCGCCGACGCCTAGCCAGCCGGCGCGGACGAGCTCCATGACCCCGCTGAGCGGCAGCAGTTGGCAGAGATCGGCGGCCAGGTCCGGAAGGACGTCGCGGGGGACCATCAGCCCCGAGCCCATGGCGGAGATCAGGAAGAACGGCAGGGTGGTGAGGCCCGCGCTCTCGACGTTGCGGGTGATGGCGGTGGTCGCGGCGGCCAGTCCGGCGAGCAGCGCGACGGCGGCGAGCAGTCCGAGCACGAGCAGGTCCGGGCGGCGCGGCGCGGGTACGTCGAGGGCGAGGGCGCCGCCGACGGTCAGCACGGCGCACTGGGCGAGTGCGATGGCGCCGGACGGGAGCGCGGCGCCGGCGAGGATCTCCAGGTCGGTCGCCTCGCCCGTACGCAGTCGCTTGAGGACCAGTTCCTCGCGCCGGGCCACGAGGGCGGAGACGAGGCCCATGTAGACGACGAGGACGAGGACCATCCCGGTCCCGCCGATAAGGGTGGCGCCCGCCATGCCGAGCGGCAGTTCGTCCGTGCCCATCTGTGAGAGCGAGGACCGCAGCACGAAGATCATCAGCAGCGGCATCAGGAGGGCGATGAAGAGGTTGTTCTTGTTCCGCCCGAGGAGGGTGAGTTCGGCCCGCCCCAGGGCGGTCATCCGGCGTGCGGTCGCGTTCATCGGGCAGTCTCCAGGGCGTCGTCGGTACGGGAGGCGATCTCCAGGAACGCCTCTTCGAGGGAGGCCGAGCGGGCGTCGAGTCCGTCGAGCCGCACTCCGGCCTCGCGGGCCCAGCCGAGGAGTTCGCCGAGCGCGTCCTGGAGGGCGTGCGTACGGATCTCCACGCGCTGCCCGTCCGCCGCGGCCTTCAGCGAGAGCGGGAGCCGGCCGGGCGCCACGCCCTCGGGGAGGACGAAGCGGATGCGGGCGGGCCGTGCGGCGGTGACCTCGGCCGGGGTGCCGGAGAGCACGATCCGGCCCTGGTTCATGATCGCGAGCCGGTCGGCGAGGGACTCGGCCTCCTCCAGGTAGTGCGTGGTGAGGAGCACGGTGGTGCCCCCGTCCCGCAGCGCCCGCACCAGCTCCCAGGTGTCGCGGCGGCCCTCGGCGTCGAGTCCGGTGGTCGGCTCGTCGAGGAAGAGGACCTCGGGGCGGCCGAGGAGCGCGAGCGCGAGATCGAGGCGCCGCCGCTCGCCGCCGGAGAGCTGCTTGATCCGCACCCGGGCGCGGGAGCCGAGGCCGACCTCGTCCAGCGCCTCGGCCGTCGGCCGTGCGCCGCTGGTGCAGCCCGCCCACATCCGTACGGTTTCGGCCACGGTCAGGTCGGAGGGGAAGCCACCCTCCTGGAGCATGACTCCGATCCGGGGCCGGACGGCGGCCCGCTCCCGGTACGGGTCGTGGCCGAGGACCCGGACGGTGCCGCCGCTCGGTGCGGCGAGGCCCTCCAGGAGCTCGACGGTGGAGGTCTTGCCGGCTCCGTTGGTCCCGAGCAGGGCGAAGATCTCGCCCTGGGGGACGGCGAAGGAGATTCCGTTGACGGCTTCGAAGCCGCCGGAGTAGCTCCGGCGCAGGCCCTCGGCCTCGATCACGTTGGTCATGACTTCAGCCTTCCGGCGGAGGGAGCCGGTCGGCAGTGCGCGCTGTCATCGCTGCGCATGACAAATGTCAGGAGGCCCGATCGTGGGCGGACACGACGAAGGCCCGGTCGAGGGCGCGGACACGACGAAGGCCCGGTTCGTGAGAACCGGGCCTTCGATCTGGAGCGGACGACGAGATTCGAACTCGCGACCCTCACCTTGGCAAGGTGATGCTCTACCAACTGAGCCACGTCCGCATGCCTCCGACCGGCTTTCACCGGGCGGTGCGAGCACCACTGTACCTGATCCTCTGGAGCGATCGGTAATGCGATGCAGAGCGGGTGACAGGAATTGCACACTGCGCCTTCCCCCTGGAAGGGGGATGTTCTGCTACTGAACTACACCCGCACGCTGCGTGAGGTTCGGCCCTGCGGCCTCGCCCCTCGGCGTGATCCAGACTCTAGCCGATCGGCGGGGGTGCAGCGCAACTCGGTTCCTGGCCGGGTGTCAGGTCACCGGCTCAACTGGCTTCGCGGAAGGCTTCGTAGACCCGCTTCGGGATGCGTCCGCGGGCGGGCACGTCCATCTTGTTGGACTGCGCCCAGGCGCGGACCGCCGCCGGGTCGGGGGCCAGGGCTGTGTGCTTGTACGAAGCCACGGAGGCGGTCGAGCCGCCGGCGCGGGCGGCCGCGGCCTTGCCCGTCAGCTTCCGGCCCGCCGCGAGGTAGGGCGCCAGCGCCTTGCGCAGTTTCTTTGCATTGGCGGGATTCAGGTCGATCTCGTACGTCTTCCCGTCGAGCCCGAACGCAACCGTTTCCGCCGCTTCTCCGCCATCGATGTCGTCGAAGAGAGTGACCACTACTCGCTGAGCCACGGATATCGGTCCTTTCCCTGTCGGTCCGCCGTGTCGTGTCGGCGTGTGTTACGCCTCTGACGTGCGGCGACACCGGCTTTACGGCTGCCCCGGCGCAATGCTGCTTTCCTCTGTATTCCTTTGTACAGCGGTAGGCGTCGCATTGTGAAGCCCAGCCAATTGCATCAGCGTGTCCCACCGCAATGGGCCGCGCAATATTTCACTTGAATTTTCCGTGAGGGTCTTTGGGTCCCTTTGTAGGGTCCTCCAGACTTCTACCCGCGTAGAATTTGGAGGCAGGTACGCTGAGGGAACCGCCCACGCAACACACCACCGGGAGTGCCAGTGGCACGCGTCGTAGTCGACGTCATGCTCAAGCCGGAGATCCTCGACCCTCAGGGGCAGGCGGTGCAGCGTGCACTGCCCCGCCTGGGATTCGACGGAATCGCCGACGTCCGCCAGGGAAAGCGCTTCGAGTTGGAGGTGGAGGGACCGGTCGACGAGGCCGCCCTCGCCCGCATCCATGAGATGGCCGAAACCTTCCTTGCCAACACCGTGATCGAAGACTTCACCGTGAAGGTGGAGTCGTGACCGCACGCATCGGCGTCGTCACGTTCCCCGGAACGCTCGACGACCAGGACGCGCTGCGCGCCGCCCGCCTCGCGGGCGCCGAGCCCGTCTCGCTCTGGCACCGCGACAAGGACCTCAAGCAGGTCGACGCCGTGGTCCTGGCCGGCGGCTTCTCCTACGGCGACTACCTGCGGGCCGGAGCCATCTCCCGCTTCTCGCCGGTGATGGAGACGATCATCGAGCAGGCGAAGGCGGGCATGCCCGTCCTCGGTATCTGCAACGGCTTCCAGATCCTCACCGAGGCCCATCTGCTGCCGGGCGCGATGCTGCGCAACAACCACCTGCACTTCATCTGCCGCGACCAGAAGCTGCGGGTGGAGAACGCGGACACTTCCTGGACCGTGGACTACGAGCAGGGCCAGGAGATCCAGGTCCCGCTCAAGAACATGGACGGCCGCTACGTCGCCGACGAGCGTGTGCTCGACGAGCTGGAGGCCGAGGGGCGGGTGGCCTTCCGCTACCTGGACATGAACCCCAACGGGTCGCTCCGTGACATCGCGGGCATCACCAACGCCGCGGGCAACGTGGTCGGCCTCATGCCGCACCCCGAGCACGCCGTCGAGCCGCTGATCGGTACGGGCCGTACCGACGGTCTCGGTTTCTTCACCTCGATCCTCAAGAAGCTGGTCAACGCCTGATGACTCTGGACACGGTCAAGCACGCGACCGAGACGCCGGACAGCGAGCAGCCCTGGAAGGAGCTCGGCCTCAAGGAGGACGAGTACGCCCGCATCCGCGAGATCCTCGGCCGCCGACCCACCGGTGCCGAGCTCGCCATGTACTCCGTCATGTGGTCCGAGCACTGCTCCTACAAGAGCAGCAAGGTCCACCTGAAGCAGTTCGGCGAGAAGACCCCCGAGAACGACGCCATGCTCGTCGGCATCGGTGAGAACGCGGGCGTCGTCGACGTCGGCCAGGGGTACGCGGTCACCTTCAAGGTCGAGTCGCACAACCACCCCTCGTACATCGAGCCCTACCAGGGCGCGGCCACCGGCGTCGGCGGCATCGTCCGCGACATCCTCGCCATGGGTGCCCGCCCGGTCGCGGTCGTCGACCCGCTGCGCTTCGGCGCGGCCGACCACCCCGACACCAAGCGCGTGCTCCCCGGAGTCGTCGCGGGCATCGGCGGCTACGGCAACTGCCTGGGCCTGCCGAACATCGGTGGCGAGGTCGTCTTCGACGAGTGCTACCAGGGCAACCCGCTGGTCAACGCCGGCTGCATCGGTGTCATGAAGCACGAGGACATCCACCTCGCCAAGGCCTCCGGCCCCGGCAACAAGGTGATCCTCTACGGCGCCCGTACCGGTGGCGACGGCATCGGCGGCGTCTCCGTGCTCGCCTCGGAGACCTTCGACGACACGAAGCCGACGAAGCGCCCCGCGGTCCAGGTCGGCGACCCCTTCCAGGAGAAGCTCCTCATCGAGTGCACCCTGGAGATCTTCAAGGAGAAGCTGGTCGCGGGCATCCAGGACCTGGGTGGCGCCGGCCTCTCCTGCGCCACCTCCGAGCTGGCCTCCGCCGGCTCCGGCGGTATGCGCGTCGAGCTCGACCGGGTCCACCTGCGTGACGCGACGCTCTCGCCCGAGGAGATCCTCATGAGCGAGTCGCAGGAGCGCATGTGCGCGATCGTCGAGCCCGAGCACGTCGACCGTTTCCTGGAGATCTGCGAGAAGTGGGACGTCATCGCCACCGTCATCGGTGAGGTGACCGAGGGCGAGCGCCTGGAGATCTTCTGGCACGGCGAGCAGATCGTCGACGTGCCGCCGCGGTCGGTCGCCCACGAGGGCCCGACCTACCACCGGCCGTACGCCCGCCCGGAGTGGCAGGACGCGCTCCAGGCCGACGACGCGAACAAGCTGCCCCGGCCGCAGAACGGCGAGGAGCTGAAGGACCAGGTCCTGAAGCTGGTCTCCTCCCCGAACCAGGCGTCGAAGTCCTGGATCACGGACCAGTACGACCGGTTCGTGCAGGGCAACACCGTCCTCGCGCAGCCCGAGGACGCGGGCATGGTCCGCATCGACGCCGAGACCAATCTCGGCGTGGCGATGGCGACGGACGGCAACGGCCGGTACGCGAAGCTCGACCCGTACACGGGTGCGCAGCTCGCGCTCGCGGAGGCGTACCGCAATGTCGCCGCCTCCGGTGCCAAGCCGCTGGCGATCTCGGACTGCCTGAACTTCGGTTCGCCCGAGGACCCGGCCGTGATGTGGCAGTTCGCCGAGGCCACCCGTGGTCTCGCGGACGGCTGTCTCCAGCTGGGCACCCCGGTCACCGGTGGCAACGTGTCGCTGTACAACCAGACGGGCGAGGTCGCCATCCACCCGACGCCGGTCGTGGCCGTGCTCGGTGTGATCGACGACGTCAACCGCCGTACGCCGATCGCCTTCGCGGAAGAGGGCCAGCTCCTCTACCTGCTCGGCGACACGCGTGAGGAGTTCGGCGGCTCGGCCTGGTCCGAGGTGATCCACCAGCACCTCGGCGGTCTGCCGCCGGCCGTGGACCTCGACCGGGAGAAGCTGCTCGGCGAGATTCTGATCTCGGCCTCCCGCGACGGCATGATCGACGCGGCGCACGACCTGTCCGACGGCGGTCTGGTCCAGGCGGTCGTCGAGTCCTGCCTGCGCGGCGGCACCGGCGCGCGCCTGGTCGTGCCGGACGGCCTGGACGCCTTCACCTTCCTCTTCAGCGAGTCGGCCGGCCGTGCGGTCGTGGCCGTCCCGCGCAGCGAGGAGCTCCGCTTCACCGACATGTGCGGCGCGCGGGGTCTGCCCGCCACCCGGATCGGTGTCGTGGACGGCGAAGAGGTCGACGTGCAGGGCGAGTTCAGCATCTCTCTGGAGGAGCTGCGCACCGTCCACGAGGCGACGATCCCGGGCCTGCTGGCCTGAGCCGGCGCGGTACGCATCGCGTACGGGAGCCCCCGTCGGGATCTTCTTGGTCCGGGCGGGGGCTTCGTCGTTCCTCTCTTGCGCGAGATTACGTAATTACGTAATCTGCAAACATGGAGCTGGAAGAGCGGGTCGCCGAGCTGGAACGGCGGATGGCGGCCCTGGAGGGCGCGGGGCGCCCCGCGCCCGAGGTCGTCGACACCACCTTCTGGGCGCTTGAGGGGCTCAAGGCGCAGCTCGCGGAGGCGGGCGCGCAGGGCGAGGACGGCGCGGTGCTGTTCACGGGGTCGGTCCGACTGCCGACCCAGGAGCGGTACGAGTGGCAGTTCGGCGCCTTCACCGAGCGGCTGCTCGACGAGGACTGGGCCGAGAGCGCCGAGTCCTTCGCCGCGCTCGGTCATCCCGTACGGCTCCGGCTGCTGCGGGAGATCCTCGGCGGCCGGCGCACGGCCGCCGAGCTGGCCGAGCTCGAGGAGATCGGCACGACCGGCCAGATCTACCACCACCTGCGCCAACTGACCGGCGCGGGCTGGCTCCACACCACCGGACGCGGCCGCTACGAGGTGCCGGGAGCCCGGGTCGTCCCGCTCCTGGTGGTCCTCACCGCCGCCCGTCCGTAACCGGGACTCACAGGGGGAACGTTCATGTCTTCGCGCAAGGCCGCGGTGGTCCTCCACCGCATGCTGTGGCTGGTGTTCGTCGTGCAGGCGCTGGCCTCGATCTTCGTCGACCTGCCGTATCCGTACTGGGCGGGCTGGCTGCCGGCGATCGCCGGAGCGGCGCTCGGGATCACGCTCGCCAGGACCGCCGGGAGGCGGGTCGCGGCGGCGCCGCGGGCCACGGTCGAGGTGGCGCCGCCGGTCACCGGCCGCTGGTCCGCGCTCAACAGTCCGGCGGACCGGACACCCAGCCACGGCACGCACCA
The DNA here is from genome assembly GCF_040645695.1 of Streptomyces sp. NPDC046712. Classification (NCBI taxonomy): domain Bacteria; kingdom Bacillati; phylum Actinomycetota; class Actinomycetes; order Kitasatosporales; family Streptomycetaceae; genus Streptomyces; species Streptomyces sp. NPDC046712. The sequence continues at coordinate 391,015 of NZ_JBEYYW010000003.1, forward strand.
GTTCGGCCAGACGTACGCCATCGACATCGTGGAGGAGGACGAGGCGCGTCCCCGTCCCTCCTTCGCCCGGCTGTGGCCGGTCTTCCGCCGGAGCGAGGACTTCCCGGGCTTCGGCGCGCCGCTGCTCGCGGTCGCCGACGCGACCGTCGTGCACGCCGAGGACGGACAGCGCGACCACCTCAGCCGTAACTCGCTGCTCGCCCTGGTCTACCTGATGCTGGTCGAGTCCACCGTTCGCGGTCTGTCCGGGGCGCGCCGCGTCACGGGGAACCATCTCGTCCTCGACCTCGGCGACGGTACGTACGCGATGTACGCGCACCTGAAGCGCGGCTCGCTCACCGTGCGCGCGGGCGACCGGGTGGTGACCGGTCAGGAACTCGCCCGGTGCGGGAACTCCGGCAACTCCACCGAGCCGCACGTGCACTTCCAGCTGATGGACGGCCCGGACCTGGACACGGCCCAGGGCATTCCGTTCACCTGGCGCGGTGTCGGTGTGCCGGGGAACGGTGAGACCTTCGTGGCGGGGCGGGAGTCCGCCTATTCGGCCTGACCCCAGAAGGCGTCGGACTCGTCGATGTCCTGCACGCACTCGTCCCCGTCGGTGATCTTGCCGCCGACGATGGTGAAGAAGATCCCGCCGTGCATCTCGATGCCCCGATCACCGCGGTCGCCGTACCACTTGTGCGTCGCCATGACGTGCCCACGGCCGTCCGGGTACACGCCCTCCAGTTCGACCCGGAAGGTGCCGTGGGTGAGCTCCATGAGCTGCCCGAAATGGGCGAGGACGTTGTCCGCGCCCTTGAAGTGGCCGGACATCTGGCTGCTGCCCGGTGAGTGGTGGGTGCAGTCCGAGGTCATCAGCGACCGCACGGTATCCATGTCTCCCGTGGAGAACGCTTCGTAGCCCCGGCGGACCAACGCGGCATCAGGGTGCTCGGCCATGAGTGCTCGACCCTTCTCGTGCGGGTGGCTGTGTTCCGGAAGCCCTCCCCCTCCAGTCTCCGACTACCCTCGCCCCCATGCCACCGGCCAAGAAGCGCACTCGCAGCTACGACTCCGCCAAGATCCGGGCCGCCGTGCTCGGCCAGTTCGGGAACGTACGGGCGGCGGTGGAGGGGCTCACGCCCGAGCAGTTCGACGGGCCGACCCGACTGGGGGAGTGGACCGTACGGGAGCTGGCCGCGCACGTGACCATGGTCCTCGGCTCGGTCGTCCGCAAGCTCTCCGAGCCCGAGCCGGCGACGCTCGAACTCGCCCTGCTCGACTGGCCCTCGGCGACGGTCACGGCCGCCGCTTCGATCGACGAGGACACCCGGGCGATCGACACGGGCGACCTGGCAGGGCTGTACGCGCGGACGGCGGCGCGGTTCGAGGCGGCGATCTCCGGCGCTCCGGACGAGCGCCTCGTCCCGACGCGCTTCGGCGCCATGCGCCTCGGCGACCACCTGGTCACCCGTACCGTCGAACTCGTCGTCCACACCGACGACCTGAACGCGGTGACCGGCCTGGACATCCCGTACGACCGGCAGGCCCTGGCCGCCTGCACCCGTCTGCTCGCCGACGCGCTCGCCGCGAAGGCCCCGGGAGGCGCGGTCGAGGTCCGGGTCCCGCCCTTCGCCGTGGTCCAGTGCGTGGAGGGTCCCCGGCACACCCGGGGCACCCCGCCCAATGTCGTCGAGACCGATCCGCTCACCTGGATCCGGCTGGCCACCGGTCGTACCGGCTGGTCGGAGGCGCTGGACACGGCCGCGGTCCGTGCGAGCGGCGAGCGCGCGGATCTCTCCGGCGTGCTGCCGATCCTGGGCTGAACGGAACCGTCCGTCCCGCCCGTCCGTCCCATCGCCATGCTGAAGCCGCGCATCACCGCAGCCACCACCGCCGTGGCCTCGCTCCTGCTCCTCGCCGCCTGCGGCACCGAGAAGGCCGGGTCCGACCCCGGCGCGGGCACGGTCTCCCCGGACCTGCCGGTCACCGGGGTCCACTGGTCCGTGGACAGCCTGACCGTCGACGGCAGGAAGACCCCTGCCCCCGCCGGCACCTTTGTCGAGATCGACAAGACCGGCCGGGCGAAGGGCAACTCGGGCTGCAACCACTTCGGCGGCACTGTCGCCGTCGAAGGCGACACCCTCAAGGTCGCCCTCGGCGAGACCACCGAGATGGCGTGCGAGGCCATGGACTTCGAGAGGGCCTTCCACAAGGCGTTCACCGGCTCGCTCAAGGCGAAGCTGACCGGAGACAGCCTCACCCTCACCGCCCCCGACGGCGCGACCTCCCTCGCCCTGAGCTCCGAGCCGCCGGCCCCGCTGAACGGCACCACCTGGACCGTCGACTCCCTCCTCTCCGGCGACACCGCCACCTCCCTGCCCAAGGGCTCGGAGGGCAAGGCGCACTTCGTCATCGACAAGGACGGCCGGGTCGGCGGCAACCTGGGCTGCAACCGGTTCACGGCCTCGGCGAAGGTCACCGAGAAGACCCTCACCGTCACGGGACCGGTCGCGACCACGCGGATGATCTGCTCGGGCCCGCAGATGGATCTGGAGACGAAGCTGTACGAGCTCCTCGACGGACCCCTCTCGTACGAGCTGCGCCACCGCACCCTGACCCTCACGGGCGCCGACGGCGAGGGCTTCGCCGCGACCGCGAAGCCCACCGCCGACGCCACGGCGAAGCCCTAGCTAGCCCCCGTACGGCAGCAGCCCCGCGTCCGTCCGCTCCCACGCCGCGCGCAGGTCGGCCAGCAGCTCCCGCTCGTACGGGGCTCGGTCGGCCTGCTCGCGGGCGTCCTCGGTGAGGTGGAAGAGCTGGTCGCGGCCGGTCTTGCCCCGGTAGTACTTCCACTCGCCCCGGCGCAGCGCCCGCTCGCCCCGCACCCGCCAGAAGAGGTCGCGCTCGCCGATCTCCTCGCCCCGCAGCAGATGTCCGGCGAGGCTGGTTCCGTCCAGCGGGTACGCCGGGTGGGGCCGGGCGCCGCCCAGTTCGAGGAGGGTCGCCGTCCAGTCGGGCGTGTAGACGGGCAGGTCGCTGACCTGACCGCCGTCGATCCGGGCGGGCCAGCGCAGGATCGACGGGACGCGGATGCCGCCCTCCTGGAGCGAGCCCTTGTTGCCGGCCAGCGGCCAGTTGTAGGAGAAGCGCTCGCCGCCGTTGTCGCTGGCGAAGAAGACGAGGGTGTCCTGCTCCTGCCCGGACCGCTGCAGCGCTTTGAGCACCTCGCCGATCGAGCGGTCGAGGTCCTCGACCATCTCCTTGTACTTCTCGATGGAGCCGCCGTCCTGGTGCCACAGGGCGCTGCGGTCGCCCGCCTTGATCCGCCGGACGATCTCGGCGCTCGTCTCCTCGTCGCCGTCGGCGATCCAGGGCCAGTGGGGGGTGGTGAAGTTCAGGTTGAGCAGCCAGGGCTTCTCGTGGTCGCGGGCCACGTACTCGCTCGCCCGCTCGGTCAGGATCCGGGTGTAGTAGCGCAGGTCCTTGTACTGCGCGTCGCCCTCGTAGAGGTCGTACTCGCCGCCGAGGCCGAGCTTGGAGTAGTACTCCAGGGCACCGCCGAAGTTGCCGAAGAACTCGTCCCAGCCCGAGCGGGTGGGGGAGTAGTCGGGGAGGTAGCCGCAGTGCCACTTGCCGATGAGGGCGGTGGCGTAGCCGGACTCGCGCAGCCGCGAGGCGAGCGTGGGGTGCGTGGGCTCCAGGCCGACGGACTTGTCGGCGATCGGCTCGGCGAGTCCGCCCTTCGTCCGGCCGGGGAAGCGGCCGGTGTAGAGGCTGAAGCGGGTGGGGGAGCAGGTCGCCGAGCCGGAGTAGGCGTTCGTGAAGCGGACGCCCTGGCGGGCGAGCCGGTCCAGGTGGGGGGTGCGGATGTGCGGGGAGCCGTACGAGGAGAGGTCGGCCCAGCCGAGGTCGTCGCCGAGGATGAACAGGATGTTCGGCCGTCGGGAGCTCCGGCCCCGAGCGGCACGGAACGGCCGCTCCCCGGTCTGCGCGGACGCGGCCTCGGCGGCTCCGGCCTGGGCGGTCCCGGCTCCGGCGCCGAGCGCGGTGACGGCGGCGGCCCCGACCGCCGCCCCGCCGAAGGCGCGTCGGGACAGGGGAATCTTGGGCGTGGGCATGGCAGCTCCTTGGAAGGTGCGGGGGTGTGCGAAGGCCGGGCGGCGCGCGAGGGCGCGCGGCATCACGGCCCGGATGCGGGCCGTCGCTCGGGAAAGGACGCCCCGGCGCCGGGCAGGTGGGGGCCCTGGGGGTACGGGGTACCCCTGTGATCAAGGCGCGGGGGCGGGGCTGGGTCGTGTCCGGGCGATCAGCGGCGGACGGACCTAGGGCCTGTCCCGGCGGATCGTGGCCGGGTCCGCGGCCCTAGGCGCAGCGACAGAGCGCGCCGGCGACACGGACGAGGTCGACGTGTCGGCGCGCCACGAGGGTGACCGAGCGGTCACGCAGGGGCTGCATGAGGCTGGAGCCTGGTGGATGGTTCGTGCACCTGTCAACGGCCGTTCCGGCACCTGGACGGCCTTCCCGGACGTGCAACGCCATGCCCATGACAGCCTCTGTGGGCCCTTCCGCTGCGAACTCCGTCACACCCCCGGCCCTTCGGGCCCGTTCCTACCCGCCGGTAGTCGGTGATGCGGCTGTCGCGGCAGACCCCTCGGAGCCCTTCTCCCCGTTGGGCCCCGAGGGCCTCATCGACGCCCCGCCGGAGGTCTGTGGATCAGCTCGTACGATCGCACCATTGGAGGACCCCGCCCAATTCCCCAATTCGGACCAGTGGTCGACCTCGCCTACACTCGGAGGCGTGCCACGTGGTGACGGTCGACTCAATCACGATCTGCTTCCCGGCGAGAAGGGCCCCCAGGACGCTTGCGGCGTCTTCGGGGTCTGGGCTCCGGGTGAAGAGGTCGCAAAGCTCACGTACTTCGGGCTCTACGCCCTCCAGCATCGGGGCCAGGAATCCGCGGGAATCGCGGTCAGCAACGGCTCCCAGATCCTCGTCTTCAAGGACATGGGCCTCGTGTCCCAGGTCTTCGACGAGACCTCTCTCGGTTCCCTCCAGGGTCATATCGCGGTCGGTCACGCCCGCTACTCGACCACCGGGGCCTCCGTGTGGGAGAACGCGCAGCCGACGTTCCGGGCGACCGCCCACGGCTCCATCGCGCTCGGCCACAACGGCAACCTGGTGAACACGGCCCAGCTCGCCGAGATGGTCGCCGACCTGCCCAAGCAGGAAGGCCGCACCACACGTGTGGCGGCCACCAACGACACCGACCTGCTCACCGCGCTTCTCGCGGCCCAGGTCGACGAGGACGGCAAGCCGCTCACCATCGAGCAGGGCGCCGCGAAGATCCTCCCCGACGTCCGGGGCGCCTTCTCCCTCGTCTTCATGGACGAGCACACGCTCTACGCGGCCCGCGACCCGCAGGGCATCCGCCCGCTGGTCCTCGGCCGCCTCGAGCGCGGCTGGGTCGTCGCCTCCGAGTCCGCCGCCCTCGACATCTGCGGCGCCAGCTTCGTCCGCGAGGTCGAGCCCGGCGAGATGATCGCGATCGACGAGAACGGCATCCGCACCTCGCGATTCGCGGAAGCGAAGCCCAAGGGCTGCGTCTTCGAGTACGTGTACCTGGCCCGCCCGGACACGGACATCGCCGGCCGCAACGTCTACCTCTCCCGCGTGGAGATGGGCCGTCGCCTCGCCAAGGAGGCCCCGGTCGAGGCGGACCTGGTCATAGCGACGCCGGAGTCCGGCACCCCCGCCGCGATCGGCTACGCCGAGGCCAGCGGCATCCCCTTCGGCGCGGGCCTGGTGAAGAACGCGTACGTCGGACGTACCTTCATCCAGCCCTCCCAGACCATCCGCCAGCTGGGCATCCGGCTGAAGCTGAACCCCCTGAAGGAAGTCATCAAGGGGAAGAAGCTCGTGGTCGTGGACGACTCGATCGTCCGCGGCAACACCCAGCGCGCCCTCGTCCGGATGCTCCGCGAGGCGGGCGCCGCCGAGGTCCACATCCGGATCTCCTCCCCGCCCGTGAAGTGGCCGTGCTTCTTCGGCATCGACTTCGCCACCCGCGCGGAGCTGATCGCCAACGGCATGACGGTCGACGAGATCGGCAAGTCGCTCGGCGCCGACTCGCTCTCGTACATCTCCCTCGACGGGATGATCGAGGCGACCACGATCCAGAAGCCGAACCTCTGCCGGGCCTGCTTCGACGGCGAGTACCCGATGGAGCTGCCGGACCCCGAGCTGCTCGGCAAGCAGCTGCTCGAGACCGAGCTGGCCGCCGGACCCGCCGCGACCGCGGCCGCCGACGCGCTCCGTCGCCCGTAAGACCCCCGCAGTAACGCAGTAACGACACGAAAGTTCCCAGCCATGCCTGAGACCACCGGTGCCTCCTATGCGTCCGCGGGCGTCGACATCGAGGCAGGTGACCGCGCCGTCGAGCTCATGAAGGAGTGGGTGAAGAAGACGCAGCGCCCCGAGGTCCTCGGTGGCCTCGGCGGCTTCGCCGGCCTCTTCGACGCCTCCGCCCTCAAGCGCTTCGAGCGTCCGCTGCTCGCCTCCGCCACCGACGGTGTCGGCACGAAGGTCGACATCGCCCGCCAGATGGGCGTGTACGACACCATCGGCCACGACCTGGTCGCGATGGTCATGGACGACATCGTCGTCTGCGGCGCCGAGCCGCTCTTCATGACCGACTACATCTGCGTCGGCAAGGTCCACCCCGAGCGGGTCGCCTCGATCGTCAAGGGCATCGCCGAGGGCTGTGTCCTGGCCGGCTGCGCGCTGGTCGGCGGCGAGACCGCAGAGCACCCCGGCCTGCTCGGCCCGGACGACTTCGATGTCGCCGGCGCCGGTACGGGCGTGGTGGAGGCGGACCGTCTGCTCGGCCCGGATCGCATCCGTACGGGTGACGCCGTCATCGCGATGGAGTCCTCCGGCCTTCACTCCAACGGGTACTCGCTCGTCCGGCACGTGGTCTTCGACCGCGCCGGCATGACCCTCGACCAGCGCGTCGAGGAGCTCGGCCGGACCCTGGGCGAGGAGCTCCTGGAGCCCACCAAGATCTACTCGCTGGACTGCCTGGCGCTCACCCGGACCGCCGAGGTGCACGCCTTCAGCCACATCACGGGTGGTGGCCTCGCCGCCAACCTGGCGCGGGTGATTCCGGACGGCCTGCACGCCACGGTCGACCGTTCGACCTGGACCCCGGGCGCGATCTTCGACCTGGTCGGCAAGGCCGGGAAGGTCGAGCGCCTGGAGCTGGAGAAGACCCTGAACATGGGCGTCGGCATGATGGCCGTCGTGCCGGCCGAGTCCGTGGACGTCGCCCTGGCGACCCTGGAGGACCGGGGCGTCGAGGCGTGGGTCGCGGGCGAGATCACCGAGCGCGGCGACCACACCACCGGTGCGGAGCTGGTCGGCGACTACGCGGTCTGATCACACGGTCTGTTCCGACACGGTGGGTGCGCACCGCCCACCCACCGTGTCGTGAAGCGTCCGGCGGACGCACAGAAACCCGGTCCGGATAGCCCGGACCGGGTTCAGTGTTGAGCAGCGCTCTTTTAAGAGGTCAAGCGCGACGCTGGGACGACGCGTCGGGACCGGACTCGTCGTCCTCGTCCTCGTCGTCCGTGTTGTAGAGATCCGCGTACTGCGCGTACGGGTCGTCTTCCTCGTCGTCGTCCTCGAACGGCTCGCCATTCGGCGGCTGACTCGAAGTCGAAGCGCCCAGCTCATTGGCCAGACGCGACAGGTCAGTCCCGCCGCTGCTGTACTTCAGCTGGCGGGCGACCTTCGTCTGCTTGGCCTTTGCCCGGCCGCGCCCCATGGCTCGACCCCCTCGGTGACGGGGCTCGACGGCCCCAGAGTCTTGACACGCGTTCATGATTCAGAACGGGCTCTCGACAGAGAGACCGGTCCGTAGGGCTTCAACGGTACCTGCTTCCGTGGCCATACGGTACGCCGCACGCATCACATGACCCGGTACAGAACCATCGAGGTGCCCTGTCCTCGCTGGTCAATCGCGATTTTAACCTCTTCTTGAGGGCCGACCCGCCGACCGGGGTGAGTCATCTCTCGATTGGGGTGAACCTACAAAGTTCACCCCCGCGAGCGCCCCGCGGGCCGGCCCTGTCAGGAATCAGCCGCGGCGAGCCTCGGCCATCCGCTGCTCGGCGATCCGGTCGGCGGCCGCGGCCGGCGGGATGCCGTCCGCCTTCGCACGAGCGAAGATCTCGAGCGTGGTGTCGAAGATCTTCGTGGCCTTCGCCTTGCACCGGTCGAAGTCGAAGCCGTGCAGCTCGTCGGCGACCTGGATCACGCCACCGGCGTTGACGACGTAGTCGGGCGCGTAGAGGATCCCGCGGTCCGCGATGTCCTTCTCGACACCGGGGTGCGCGAGCTGGTTGTTGGCCGCGCCGCAGACGATCTTCGCGGTGAGGACCGGCACGGTGTCGTCGTTCAGGGCACCGCCGAGCGCGCACGGGGCGTAGACGTCCAGCCCCTCGACGCGGATCAGGGCGTCGGTGTCCGCGACGACCTTGACCTGCGGGAACTTGTCCGTGATCCGGCGCAGCGACTCCTCGCGGACGTCGGTGATGTACACCTCCGCGCCGTCGGACAGGAGGTGCTCGACGAGGTAGTGACCGACCTTGCCGACGCCCGCGACGCCGACCTTGCGGTCGCGCAGCGTGGGGTCGCCCCAGAGGGTCTGCGCGGAGGCGCGCATGCCCTGGAAGACACCGAAGGCGGTGAGGACGGAGGAGTCGCCGGCGCCGCCGTTCTCGGGGGAGCGGCCGGTGGTCCACCGGTTGGTGCGGGCCACGACGTCCATGTCCGCGACGTAGGTGCCGACGTCGCAGGCCGTCACGTAGCGGCCGCCCAGGGAGGCGACCATGCGCCCGTAGGCGAGCAGCAGCTCCTCGGTCTTGATCTTCTCGGGGTCCCCGATGATCACGGCCTTGCCGCCGCCGTGGTCGAGGCCGGCCATGGCGTTCTTGTACGACATGCCCCGGGAGAGGTTCAGCGCGTCGGCGACGGCCTCGGCCTCGGAGGCGTACGGGTAGAACCGGGTGCCGCCGAGGGCGGGGCCCAGGGCGGTGGAGTGGAGGGCGATGACGGCCTTGAGGCCGGAGGCGCGGTCCTGGCAGAGCACGACTTGCTCGTGGCCACCCTGCTCCGAGTGGAACAGAGTGTGCAGTACGTCAGCAGCAGGAACGCCGGTCACATCGGTCACGGTGGTGACTCCCAAGTACGAAGCGGCGGTTAGGCCGGTCCCCCCTGCGGGTGGTGGTGGGACCGGTTCGGCAAGAGAGTAAGTCCTACGCGTGCGTAGATCCGCAGCAGTGCTCAGGATCACCCACTCCCGGAGTACCTCCGTGGAAGGATTTGCGACATGTCGGTCGCCTCCTCGGTCCTTGTCCCGTACGCCGCCTATCTGCGGGTCTACGAGCCGCTGGCGGCCTTCCCCGAGCCGGAACGGGCGCACTGGGACCGGTACGCGCGCCGGACGGACACCCCGACCGCCCAGGACGAACTGCGTCGCTCGCTGGCGGACTTGCTGCCGACCCCGCCGGTCCCGGTGCCGGTCCACGAGAGCGGCGACGCCTTCGTCGCGTCCGTGGACGGGGTGGTCGTGGTCTGCCCGTGGCGGACCCGGCTGCGGGGCTGGCTGGCCCTGGAGGAGCTGGGGCAGCTCAAGGAGGCCGAGCCGGGGCGTTCGCTGCCCCGGGCGGTGCTCGACGCGATGCTGCCGCCGGTGGTGCGGGCCCAGGTGGCGGCGGACCACGAGCGCTGGCGGGAGCGGAACCCGGACGCGCGCCCGTGGATCCGTACGACGGTCTGGCAGGTGCCGGTGCGCTGGTTCACGCTCTTCGCGGACGAGGAGCGGGAGTACGTCCCCGGGGACGAGGAGGGGGCGCCGCCGGTGTTCCGCTACCGGACGCCGATGGTGCAGGCGCGCCGCCGGCTGGCCCGGGCGCTGAAGGCGCTGCGGGAGTCGATCGACGAGGGTCCGCTGACCGAGGGTCTGGTCGAGGTGGGCCGGTGGCTGGAGGAGTTCCATCCGCGGGCGCTGGTGGAGCTGGACTACGGCGGTCTGGTGCACGCGCTGTCCCCGGAGCAGCTCGCGGGGGACCGGTCGGCGGCGGATGTGGCCGAAGGGATCGCGGCGCTGCGTGAGGGCGACGGGGAGCGTGCGAGCGAGGCGTACGGCCGGCTCGCGGAGCGGTGGCGGGAGGTACGCAACCTGCAGTTCGCCAATTGATCATCGACAGAACACGTCCGCCTGATGTAAATGATCATTGAGCGCCGCGGGTCCTTGGTGGGTCCTTGGGGGGACGTAGGTGAGTCCGCGGTGGGACGTAGGTCCCGATCCGGGCCTTTGGCTCAAGCGTGACGGACAGCACTTACTGCGCCCTTGCGCCCATCGCCCACCCTCGTGCCAAAATAGGACAAGGAGTCCGGGGAGGGTTCCTTCCGTCCAAGTATGGGCGGAACGCTCAGCATTGCACTCTATGGGGGGTCTGACGACTCCTGATCGCTCTGTGACTGATCGTCACAGTGGCGTGACTGTCCGTTATGGCATGGTCCATCGACTTCCGCCGCTGATGAACACCTGCGAGGGCAATTCCATCGGTTTGGCCGACGTGGCTGGACGGATGGTGTAGTTGTAGTGCCGAGGACAAGCCGTTCGTCCTATAACCGACTCGGCTCGCGTCCGCCATTTCGGGCAACGCGGGTCAAGGTGCAGAATTTAGAGGAAAGAACCGAGAAGGTTCGGTTCTCCCGAGGAGGCCGCTCATGACCGCTCGCACCCCTGATGCCGAGCCGCTGCTGACCCCCGCTGAGGTTGCCACGATGTTCCGTGTGGACCCGAAGACGGTGACCCGTTGGGCCAAGGCAGGAAAGCTCACGTCCATCCGCACGCTGGGTGGACACCGCCGGTACCGCGAGGCTGAGGTCCGCGCGCTGCTGGCGGGCATTCCGCAGCAGCGCAGCGAGGCCTGAGGTACGCGCAACACCCCGCTTCACCGGGCACTTCCAAGTCCCCCAACCTGGATCGCCCACCCCATGCACTGCCGACGGGCGCCTGCCCCAACAGGCTCTTCGTCATCGATCGCGCTGGACTCCGCCGGGTCCAGCGCGATCTTTTTTGTGCCCCGTCACTCGGCTTGAAGAGTGGTGCAATTGCACATATTAAATGGGGCACATGTAGGGAGGGTGTAAGTGAGGGGGTTTGTAAAACTCTTTCGGTGACACCCGTCACACTGGCGAAGGCTTGCCAAAGAACAGCCTCCCACCCTCGGACAGGCTCCAACCCGCCGTTGGTCATGGGTTGGTGGGACCTTCGTCCTCGGTGCGCTCCAGCTCGATGGCGAGCGCCAGGAGGCGATGGCAGACCGAACACTGCCGAGTGACGTGCCCGCAGCGGGACGCGGCCGCCAGATGGGCGCGCAGCAGGGCGCGTATCTCGTGTCTCGACTCACGTGCCGGTCGTGCTGCGGACGCCGCGGCCATGCGCGACCACCTCCGAAGTGGGCCCCCGATTCCCTGATGTCTGGGTACCGGGGTCCGGCGGGCGGCGTCAATACACGGGAACGCAACGAAGAAGGCCCGCACCGAACGGTGCGGGCCTTCTCGAAAGCGATCCTGACGGGACTTGAACCCGCGACCTCCACCTTGACAGGGTGGCGAGCTAACCAACTGCTCCACAGGACCATGCTCACAACCCCGTGTGGGGGCTGCGAGGAAGACTGTACAGCAGGTCAGAGGGTCAGGTCGAACCGGCGCAGGCGACACCCTCCGCCGGCCTGATCCCCTATGGGGCGGCCGCGTCGATCGCCTTGACGATCCGCTTGTCCGAGACCGGGTACGCCGTGCCCAGCGCATGCGCGAAATAGCTGACCCGGAGCTCCTCGATCATCCAGCGGATGTCGGTGACCTCCGTCGCCACCGGACGGCCCTTCGGGAGCTGTTCGAGCAGCCAGGCGTACTCGTCCTGCATCTCGTGGACCTTCTCCATGCGGGTGGTGTCCCGCTGGACGCCCGTCGGCATCTGCTGGAGCCGCCGGTCCACCGCCACCAGATAGCGCATCAGGTCCGGCAGCCGCCGCAGCCCGGTCTTCGTGACGAAGCCGGCCGGCATCAGCCATGCCAGCTGCTCGCGGACGTCGGCCAGGTTGTTGATCAGGGCCAGGCTGTTGGTGGCCTTCAGACGCCGCTCGCAGGCCTGCCAGGCCGCCAGGATCTGCTGGACCTGGCCCACCGTCCGGACGGTCGTGTCGACGAGATCCGCGCGGACCTTGTCGTACAGCTTCCGGAACGACTCCTCGTCCCAGACCGGACCGCCGTGGTCGGCGATCAGCTTGTCCGCCGCGGCGGTCGCGCAGTCGTCGAAGAGCGCCTGGATGGAGCCGTGCGGGTTACGGGACAGGGCCAGCTTCTGCTGGTTGGTCAGCTTGTCCGAGGCGAACTTCGCCGGGTTCACCGGGATGTTCAGGAGGATCAGCTTCCGCGTGCCCTGCCACATCGCCTGCGTCTGCTCTGCCTCGGTGTCGAAGAGCCGTACGGAGACGGTGTCGCCGGCGTCCACGAGCGCCGGGAACGCCTTGACCGGCTGGCCGGCCCGCCGGGTCTCGAAGACCTTCGTCAGCGTGCCTATCGTCCACTCCGTGAGCCCCGTGCGCTCCAGGGACTGCCCGGAGCCGTCCGGGCCCGCCGTGGCCGCCGCAGCGGCCTTGGAGAGGGCCTGGCGGGCCTTCGGGCGCAGCTTGAGCTTCAGCGCCTCCAGGTCCTTGTCCTCCGCGAGCTTGCGGCGCCGCTCGTCGACGATCCGGAAGGTGATCTTCAGGTGCTCGGGGATCCGCGTCAGGTCGAAGTCGTCCGGCGAGACCGGGACCCCGACCATCCGGTGCAGCTCGCGCGCCAGGGCCGTCGTCAGCGGCTCCTGCACCGGGACGACGGCGTCCAGGAAGCGGGTCGCGAAGTTCGGGGCGGGCACGTAGTTGCGGCGGATCGGCTTGGGCAGCGAACGGATCAGCTCGGTGACGACCTCTTCCCGCAGGCCCGGGATCTGCCAGTCGAAGCCCTCGTCCGTGACCTGGTTGAGGACCTGCAGCGGGATGTGGACGGTCACACCGTCGGCGTCCGCGCCCGGCTCGAACTGGTACGTCACCCGGAACTTCAGCGGCCCCTGCCGCCAGGAGTCGGGATAGTCGTCCTTCGTGACCGCGCCGGCCTTCTCGTTGATGAGCATCTCGCGCTCGAAGTCGAGGAACTCCGGTTCCTCACGGCGCTTGTGCTTCCACCAGGAGTCGAAGTGCGCGCCCGACACGACGTGTTCGGGCACCCGCTTGTCGTAGAAGTCGAAGAGCGTCTCGTCGTCGACGAGGATGTCCCGGCGCCGGGCGCGGTGCTCCAGCTCCTCGACCTCGGTGAGCAGCTTGCGGTTGTCGGCGAAGAACTTGTGGTGCGTGCGCCAGTCGCCCTCGACGAGCGCGTTGCGGATGAACAGGTCGCGGGAGGCCTCGGGGTCGATCCGCCCGTAGTTCACCTTGCGATCGGTGACGATCGGCACGCCGTAGAGCGTCACCTTCTCGATCGCCATGACGGCCGCCTGATCCTTCTCCCAGTGCGGCTCGCTGTACGTCTTCTTGATCAGGTGCTGGGCGAGCGGCTCGATCCACTCCGGCTCGATCCTGGCGTTGACCCGGGCCCACAGGCGCGAGGTCTCCACCAGCTCGGCCGACATGATGAAGCGCGGGGGCTTCTTGAAGAGCGCCGAGCCGGGGAAAACCGCGAACTTGGCGCTGCGGGCGCCCAGGTACTCGTTCTTCGCGCCCTCCTTCACGTCCTTCATGCCGATGTGGCTCAGGAGCCCCGCGAGCAGGGAGGTGTGGACGGACTGCTCGGGCGCGTCCTCCTCGTTGAGGTGGATGCCCATCTGCTTCGCGACCGTACGCAGCTGCGCGTAGATGTCCTGCCACTCGCGGATGCGCAGGAAGTTCAGGTACTCCTGCTTGCACATCCGGCGGAACGACGACGAGCCGCGCTCCTTCTGCTGCTCGCGGATGTAGCGCCAGAGGTTGAGGAAGGCGAGGAAGTCGCTGGTCTCGTCCTTGAAGCGGGCATGCTGCTGGTCGGCCTGGGCCTGCTTCTCGGCGGGGCGCTCGCGCGGGTCCTGGATGGACAGCGCGGCCGCGATCACCATGACTTCCCGTACACAGCCGTTCTTGTCGGCCTCCAGGACCATCCGGGCGAGCCGCGGGTCGACGGGGAGCTGGGAGAGCTTCCGGCCCTGCTCGGTCAGCCGCTTCTTCGGATCCTTCTCCGCCGGGTTCAGCGCACCGAGCTCCTGGAGGAGCTGCACGCCGTCGCGGATGTTGCGGTGGTCCGGCGGGTCGATGAACGGGAACTTCTCGATCTCGCCGAGGCCGGCCGCGGTCATCTGCAGGATGACGGAGGCCAGGTTCGTCCGGAGGATCTCGGCGTCGGTGAACTCCGGGCGGGCGAGGAAGTCGTCCTCGGAGTAGAGCCGGATGCAGATGCCGTCGGACGTACGGCCGCAGCGGCCCTTGCGCTGGTTGGCGCTGGCCTGGCTGACCGGCTCGATCGGCAGCCGCTGGACCTTGGTCCGGTGGGAGTAGCGGGAGATACGGGCGTTGCCCGGATCGATCACGTACTTGATGCCGGGGACGGTCAGGGAGGTCTCGGCCACGTTGGTGGCGAGGACGATCCGCCGGCCGGGGTGGGCCTGGAAGACGCGGTGCTGCTCGGCGTGGCTCAGGCGCGCGTAGAGGGGGAGGACCTCGGTGTTGCGCAGCTGCTTCTTCAGCAGCGCGTCGGCGGTGTCGCGGATCTCGCGCTCGCCGGAGAGGAACACCAGGATGTCGCCCGGGCCCTCGGACTGGAGCTCGTCGACGGCGTCGCAGATCGCGGTGATCTGGTCCCGGTCCGCCTCCTCGGAGTCCTCCTCCAGGAGCGGGCGGTAGCGGACCTCGACGGGGTACGTACGGCCGGAGACCTCGACGATCGGCGCGTCGCCGAAGTGGCGGGAGAAGCGCTCGGGGTCGATGGTCGCGGAGGTGATGACGACCTTGAGGTCGGGGCGCTTGGGCAGCAGCTGGGCCAGATAGCCGAGCAGGAAGTCGATGTTGAGGGACCGCTCGTGGGCCTCGTCGATGATGATCGTGTCGTAGGCGCGCAGCTCGCGGTCCGTCTGGATCTCGGCGAGCAGGATGCCGTCGGTCATCAGCTTCACGAAGGTCGCGTCGGGGTTCACCTGGTCGGTGAACCGGACCTTCCAGCCGACCGCCTCGCCGAGAGGGGTCTTCAGCTCGTCCGCGACGCGTTCGGCGACGGTACGGGCCGCGATCCGGCGCGGCTGCGTATGGCCGATCATGCCGCGGACGCCCCGGCCCAGCTCCAGACAGATCTTGGGGATCTGCGTCGTCTTTCCGGAACCCGTCTCACCGGCGACGATCACGACCTGGTGGTCACGTATCGCCTCCAGGATCGTGTCCTTCTTCTGCGAGACGGGCAGCTGCTCGGGGTACGTGACCGCGGGCACGCGTGCGGCACGTCCGTCGACGCGCTCCTTGGCCTTGCCGGCCTCGGCGGCGATCTCGTCCAGGACGGCCTCACGGGCCTCGGGCTTGCGGATGCGGCGGGCGCCCTCGAGGCGGCGGCCGAGCCGGTGGGCGTCCCGCAGCGAGACCTCGGCCAGGACGGACTGGAGGGCGGCGAAGGAAGTAGACATACGGAATCCAGGATCGCACCCCGGGCCGAGAACGGGCGAACCGATTTCCGTGAGGTGCGACCCGTAATATTTCGGGCACGCCGAGCTGAGAGGTACCCCCCATGTCCCGCACCGTCCGCGCGCTCGCGGCGCTCGCCGCGCTGGTGGGTGTGGTGCTCGGGGTCCTGGCGTGCGGTGCGACCACCGCGGTGGCGCTGTCGTCCCCCGTGGTCGTGGGGAGCCCATCGCAGGGATGCGGCGAGGGGCATCTGCGGGACGAGGGGGCGGCGGGCCCCGTCGTACCGCCCCGGCCGAACGGTTTCGGCGAGCTGCTGCCGGCCCTGGCGGGCGCACGCGCGGCCGGCGGGGAGTGGGGTGCGGCCATAGACGTACCGGACCCGGCGCCCGGTCCGGAGCCTCCGGAGCTCGTACCACCGTCACCCGTGGAGCTGTCGATCCTGCGCGTCTAGAGGGCCGAGCGCCGCCGTCGCCCGTCCTCTTCATCCACGTTCAGGAGCATTTCCGCATGTCCAAGTCCAAGCCGATCGTGATCGTCTCCGGGGTGGCCCTCGCCGCCGTGGGGCTCGGACTCGTCTCGTACACCGCGACCAAGCCCGCGTCCGGGAGCACCTCGGGCTCGTCGTCCGTCGCGGAGGTCTCCGCCGACCCGGCCGCCGGCATCTACCCCGAGCTGGAGGCGTACGCCCGCCGTGACGCCTCCGACAAGCTGGCCATGGGGCGGGCCGACGCACCCGTGGTCCTCATCGAGTACGCCGACTTCAAGTGCGGCTACTGCGGGAAGTTCGCCCGCGACACCGAGCCCGAGCTGGTGAAGAAGTACGTCGAGAACGGCACCCTGCGCATCGAGTGGCGGAACTTCCCGATCTTCGGCGAGGAGTCGGAGGCGGCGGCCCGGGCCTCCTGGGCGGCGGGGCAGCAGGGCCGGTTCTGGGAGTTCCACAAGGCGGCGTACGCCGAGGGCACGAAGGAGAAGGGCTTCGGCAAGGAGCGGCTGACCGCGCTCGCCAAGGAGGCGGGGGTCCCCGACCTCGCGCGGTTCGCGAAGGACACGGACGGTGCGGCGGCCCGGGCGGCGGTGAGCAAGGACCAGGAGCAGGGGTACTCGCTGGGGGCGACCTCGACCCCGTCGTTCCTGGTCAACGGGCGGCCGATCGCGGGCGCGCAGCCGCTGGAGACGTTCACGGAGGCGATCGACGCGGCGGCGAAGACGGCGAAGGCGCCGAAGGCCGGGCGATGACCTCCGACATCGGGTACCTGGCCGCCTTCCTCGGCGGACTGCTCGCCCTGCTCAGCCCGTGCAGCGCCCTGCTGCTCCCGGCCTTCTTCGCCTACTCGATCGACTCGGCGGGCCGGCTCCTCGCCCGTACCGGAATCTTCTACGCCGGTCTGGCCACCACCCTCGTCCCGCTCGGCGCGGCCGGGTCGTACGCCGGACGGCTGTTCTACGGCCACCGGGATCTGCTCGTGGCGCTCGGCGGCTGGGTGATCATCGTGCTGGGCGTGCTCCAGATCCTCGGGATGGGCTTCGCCTCTCGCCGGATCGCCGAGGCCAGCGGTCGGATCCGCCCCACGACGGCGGTCTCCGTGTACGCCCTCGGCCTGGTCTACGGCCTCGCCGGCTTCTGCGCGGGCCCGATCCTCGGCAGCGTCCTGACGGTGGCGGCGCTGAGCGGAAGCCCGGCGTACGGCGGTCTGCTCCTCGCGGTGTACGCGCTGGGGATGGCCGTGCCGCTCTTCCTGCTCGCGCTGCTCTGGGAGCGGTACGAACTGGGTCGGCGCCGCTGGCTGCGCGGCCGGACGCTCCGTGCCGGCCGCTTCGAGCTGCACACGACCTCGCTGCTGTCCGGGCTCTTCTTCGTGCTGCTGGGGACGCTCTTCCTGGTCTTCGACGGCACGACCGCGCTGCCGGGGCTCCTGTCGGTGGACGATTCGTTCGCGGTGGAGGAGCGGGTGGGGTCGGTGAGCCGGTCGGTGCCGGACTGGGCCCTGCTGGTGGGGGTCGTCGCCGTGGTGGCGGTGGTGCTCGCCGTCCGGGGGTGGCGGGGCCGCCGCCGGGCGGCCTGAGGAAGGGGGTGCCCGGTTCCGCCGACCGGGTGCCCCACCCTCGTATCCGTACCCGTACAGGGGAACGACGAAGGCCCCGTCCATCGGACGGGGCCTTCATTCTGTGGCTGGGGCCGGGGTCGAACCGGCGACCTATCGCTTTTCAGGCGATCGCTCGTACCAACTGAGCTACCCAGCCTGGGGTGTCCCCAGCTCGAAGAGCTAGAGGACGAGACTGTTTCCAGCCTCAGCGATCCTGACGGGACTTGAACCCGCGACCTCCACCTTGACAGGGTGGCGAGCTAACCAACTGCTCCACAGGACCTTGTGATGTGCGCGAGCACTAGTCTCGCACACGGTTATGCGTGCCCCCAACGGGATTCGAACCCGTGCTACCGCCTTGAAAGGGCGGCGTCCTGGGCCACTAGACGATGAGGGCTAGGGGCTCACCTGGGCGCTTCTCAGCGCGTCGGGGACGTGAGAAGCATATGGGATGGCGGCCGCTATCGCCAAAACGGTTTCCGCCGGGTGCCGGACCGCCGCCCCTGTCAGCCCCAGCCCAGCTCGTGGAGCCGTTCGTCGTCGATGCCGAAATGGTGGGCGATCTCGTGCACCACGGTGACGGCGACCTCGTGGACCACGTCGTCCCGGCTCTCGCAGTAGCGCAGGGTAGGGCCCATGTAGATGGAGATGCGGTCCGGCAGAACCCCGGCGTACCACTCCCCGCGCTCGGTCAGGGGCGTCCCCTCGTACAGCCCGAGGAGCTCCGGGTCCGAGGGGTCGGGTTCGTCCTCCACGAACACGGCCACGTTGTCCATGACCCGCGTGAGTTCCGGCGGGATCGTGTCCAGGGCCTGGGCCACCAGCTCTTCGAACGTGTCGCGTGTCATCTCCAGCACACCGCCATTGTCCGCGACGTCCGCCAGGTTGTGGCGTCCATTGGAGTGGCAACCTCGCGCGGAGGGTGACCCCGTGCAGGTCCGGCGGTTTTTCGGAGTATGAACAACACCCTCAAGCGCACGCTTGCCGCCGCCACCGTCACCGTCGTCGCCGCTCTCGGGATGGCGGGCACCGCCCACGCCGACTCCGGCGACATCCACGGCGTGGGCGACCTGGTCGACGTGGGCGACGTGATCAGCCTGCAGGACGTCCTCAACGACCTCGGCCTCCTCAGCACCGAGCGCGAGGTGGACGGCGTCGCCACCACCGCCGGCACGGCCAAGGCCGCGACCGCCACCACCGGCGCCAAGGGCGGCGCCCTCGGTCCCGTCGGCTCCCTCCTCGGTCTCGGGAGCTGACCGCCGCACGACCACACCGACCGATCACCACAGAACGCACCGCCCCCGGTCCTGGAGACGAATCCAGGGCCGGGGGTTCCGTCTTGGGGGGCGTGTCCCTTGTGGGGCAAAGGGAGTTGGGCAGCGAAACGTGTTCCCTCTCCCGGCTTTCCCGCCCCTTGTGTCCTGGAGGTGCCTCCGTGCGCCCTTTGCCCACCCGTGTGAGATGGGCCGCCGCCGCGTTGGCGGTCGCCGCCTGTGCCGGCCTGAGCGGCTGTATGAGTGTGAGTGACGAGGGCGCGAAGCCGGCGCCCAGCAAGTCCGCGGGGAGCAAGGGCGTGGCGGCCGAGTCGGACGGCGGGGTCGGGGTGTCGGGCCGGCACGGTGGGACCGTCGGGGGATCGGGGAAGGGCGGGCCGGACGCGGATGCCGCCGGCTCGGCCTCGCCGGTCCCGAGCGGATCCCCGTCGGCCTCCGGGAAGCCTCCGGCGGACGCCCCCGCGGGCCCTGGGGCCCGGCCGAAGCCCGGCCAGGAGCCCGGTGCGCCGGGTGGGGCCGGTGGGCCCAGTGCGCCGGGTGGGGAGGCCACCCCGCCGGTCGATCCGCCGGAGCCGACGCCCACGCCGACCCCGGAGCCGACCCCGACTCCGGAGCCCACGGCCGAGCCGACCGACAAGCCGTCCGACCCTCCGACTTCGACGCCGGGCGCGGACACCCACATGGGTGCCATGAAGGCGGCGGACGGACCGGGCGGGCAGGCGGAGCCGGAGGCGTCTCCGCAGGTCGGGCCGGTGTGACGCAGTCCGGTTTGCCATAGGTGGGGGAGGGTGCGTATGGTGGTAGATCGTTTGATCCCATTGCCCGGCGCCGACACAGAAGAGCGCCGCGTGGCGCGTACTCTCCCTAGCCGTGGCTGGACCGCATTGAGGCGGTCGATTTGCGAATTTCACGGAGTTGACGGGCGCGTGCCGAGACTCCGGAAGGTTTCGCATTTCGCATGTCCATTTTCAGTTCTGACCACGCCGTCATGCCCGAGAACGACGAGATCGTCGAGGCCGTAGAGGTCACCGAGATCGTCGAGACCGAGGCTTCCGACGCCACCGAGGCCGAGTCCTCCGAGCCCACCGTCACCTTCGCCGACCTGGGCCTGCCCGAGGGCGTCGTGCGCAAGCTCGCGCAGAACGGCGTGACCACCCCCTTCCCGATCCAGGCCGCGACCATCCCGGACGCCCTGGCCGGCAAGGACATCCTCGGCCGCGGCCGTACGGGCTCCGGCAAGACCCTCTCCTTCGGTCTGCCGACCCTGGCCCAGCTGGCCGGCGGTCACACCGAGAAGAAGAAGCCCCGCGCGGTCATCCTCACCCCGACCCGTGAGCTCGCGATGCAGGTCGCGGACGCCCTTCAGCCGTACGGCGACGTGCTCGGCCTGAAGATCAAGGTCGTCTGCGGCGGTACGTCCATGGGCAACCAGATCTACGCCCTGGAGCGCGGCGTCGACATCCTCGTCGCCACCCCGGGCCGTCTGCGCGACATCATCAACCGCGGCGCCTGCTCCCTGGAGAACGTCCAGGTCGCCGTCCTCGACGAGGCCGACCAGATGTCCGACCTGGGCTTCCTGCCCGAGGTCACCGAGCTGCTCGACCAGGTCCCCGAGGGCGGCCAGCGCATGCTCTTCTCCGCCACGATGGAGAACGAGATCGGCACGCTGGTCAAGCGCTACCTGAACAACCCGGTGAGCCACGAGGTCGACAGCGCCCAGGGCAACGTCACGACCATGACGCACCACGTCCTCGTCGTGAAGCCGAAGGACAAGGCGCCGGTCACGGCCGCCATCGCCGCCCGCAAGGGCCGCACGATCATCTTCGTGCGGACGCAGCTGGGCGCCGACCGTATCGCCGAGCAGCTCGTCGAGGCGGGCGTGAAGGCGGACGCGCTGCACGGCGGCATGACGCAGGGCGCCCGTACCCGCGTGCTCGCCGACTTCAAGGACGGCTACGTCAACGCGCTGGTCGCCACCGACGTCGCGGCCCGCGGTATCCACGTCGACGGCATCGACCTGGTCCTGAACGTGGACCCGGCCGGTGACCACAAGGACTACCTGCACCGCTCGGGCCGTACCGCCCGTGCCGGCCGCTCGGGCGTCGTGGTCTCCCTCGCCCTCCCGCACCAGCGCCGTCAGATCTTCCGTCTGATGGAGGACGCGGGCGTCGACGCCTCGCGTCACATCGTGGGCGGCGCGGGCGCGTTCGACCCGGAGGTCGCCGAGATCACCGGTGCGCGTTCGCTGACCGAGGTCCAGGCCGACTCCGCGAACAACGCCGCCAAGCAGGCCGAGCGTGAGGTCGCCGACCTCACCAAGCAGCTGGAGCGTCTGACCCGTCGCGCCGCCGAGCTCCGCGAGGAGGCCGACCGACTGGTCGCCCGTTCCGCGCGTGAGCGTGGCGAGGACCCGGAGGCCGCGGTCGCCGAGGTGACGGAGGCCGCCGAGGCCGAGGTCGCCGCGGCCGTCGTCGCCGCCGAGCCGGTCCAGGAGCGCCGCGAGGAGCGCACCCCCGCGTTCCGTGACGAGCGGGGCAACTACGAGCGCCGTGACCGCGGTGGCGACCGTGGCGGCTTCCGCCGCGACGACCGCCGTGACGACCGTGGCGGTGACCGTGGCGGCTTCCGCCGTGACGACCGTGGTGGCCGCTCCTTCGAGCGCCGTGACAACGACCGTCCGTCGGGCGGCTTCCGCCGCGACAACGACCGTCCCTCCGGCGGCTTCCGTCGGGACGACCGTCCGTCGGGTGGCTTCCGCCGCGACGACCGTCCGTCGGGTGGCTTCAACCGTGACGACCGTCCGTCGGGTGGCTTCCGCCGGGACAACGACCGTCGGGACGACCGTCCGTCGGGTGGCTTCCGCCGCGACGACCGTCCGTCCGGTGGCTTCAACCGTGACGACCGTCCGTCGGGTGGCTTCCGCCGCGACAACGACCGTCGGGACAACGACCGTGGCGGCTTCCGCCGCGACGACCGCCCGACCGGCGGCCACCGTGGCAGCGACCGCCCGTTCAACCGCGACCGTCGCGACGACCGCCCCGCGGGCGGCTTCCGCTCGGGCGGCGACCGTCCGTACGGCCGCCGTGACGACCACCGTGGCGGCGACCACCGCGGCACCGGCTCGACCGGTGGCTCCTTCGGCCGCCGCGACGACAAGCCGCGCTGGAAGCGCAACGGCTGACCGAGGGCCGGCCCCAGGCCGACCTGACCGGTTCTGATGATCGAGGCGAGGGCCCGCATCGCACCCGACCAACGGGTGGGATGCGGGCCCTCGCCCCTGGTGGGGCCCGCTCCGGCTATGCTGCGGGGGTGCCCTTGTGCTGAGGGCCGTTAGCTCAATTGGCAGAGCAGCGGACTTTTAATCCGTTGGTTGTGGGTTCGAGTCCCACACGGCCTACCTTTGACGTCAAGTCAGAACGCCCTGACCTGCAGAGATGCGGGTCGGGGCGTTGTTCTTTCCCGCATCCGGGCCGCCAGGCCGATTGCCGGAGGCGGCGCCCGCCCAGGATGTCGAACATCTGTACGGGCCCCTCTGGAGGCGAGGGAGTGACCCGCCGCCCCGTCCGGACGGTCTGATTCCGCATCTTCCGGGTGATGGTGCATCAAGTGAGAGACATGCATGCGAGTTGGCGAATATTCATTGACGCGTTTACGACAATCCTGTGATGATCATGTGTGTTCACGGGGTGGCCCTCCCCGTTTCGCACACCAAGCGGACACCTCACGCGTACCCCTGCGTGGATCCATCGGGATGCCCGGGGGGCACCCCTCGCTCGGGTACCAGCTCCAGGCCGGGGACGTCCCCGATGCCGGAGAGGGCCCACGGGAATGAGGAGTAATCGCATGCTGAAGAAGGCTCTTGGAACCGCCGCTGCCGCCGTGGCGCTGCTGGCCGTCACCACGGCCCCGGCCTCCGCCGACGAATACTGGAACCCGCATCACCGTTCATCCGGCAATGCCAACTCTTCCAAGTGCTACGTCCCCGGAGTCCAGGGCTCGATGCCGATGTGCCTGTTCTGGTACCACACCGGCACCCAGGCCGTGTGGGCCCAGGAGGGCAGCTTCTACGACCTGGCCGGCGAGAAGTTCCGTTCGAACACCGGCACCGGCTCCGGTTCGTACGTGAAGAACAACGCCACCGCCATGGAGGTCCAGTACAACCAGGGCGTCGGCGGCACCGTCTGGTTCAACAGCGGCTACGCCGGCAACTGGGACTACGCCTACGACGGCCAGGGCGGACCGCTCTACTACACCTGGAACGAGAACGCCTCGACCATGGTCGGCATCGGCACCCGCTGGTCCATCACCCTCTGACCGGTTTCTCTTCCCTACACCCCCGCTGTGCCGGGCGGCAGCCGGAATCTGCCGCCCGGCACAGCGGGCATTCTTCCCTCCCTGCCCGCTTCCCGCGCAAGGTGCCTCATGATCACGACTCGTTCCGTCCGTACCCGGCTGACCGCGGCCGTTCTCACGGTTCTCGCCGCCACCGCCTGCAGCTCCGGCGGCGAGGAGACCGGGAGCGACAGGGCGGCGCCGCCCGCCAAGGAGCAGCGAGAGGTTCCGGGCGTCGGCAAGGTCGAGGCGAAGGACACCACGAGCGACCTGGTCCTGCCGATCGACGCCTACGACGTGTCCACCGACCGCATCGTGCAGACCGGGCAGGCCCTCAACCTGCTGAAGCAGCAGTGCCTGGGCCGCTTCGGCCTGCAGATGAAGGCGCTGCCCGCCGCGACCGTCACTCAGGGCTCCGCGCACGCCCGCCGCTACGGCACCCCCGCCTCGCTCGACGTGGCCCGGAAGCACGGCTTCCATATGGCTCAGGGTGACCCGCGGGCCCTGACGTCCGATCAGATGGTGCGCCAGCCGGCCGCGGTCACCGAGGTGTTGCGCGGCCTGAAGGACGGCACCCTCGAGCCGGTGACGACGTACAACGGGATGAAGGTGCCCGAGGGCGGCTGCGCCGGGGAGGCCCAGCGCAAGCTCGCGAACGGCAAGGCCGACCGGGTCGGGCACGCCGAGACCGCCGCGGCGATCAAGGCGCGTTCCTTCGAGGTCGCCAAGAACGACCCGCGAGTGATCGCCGCCGAGAAGAAGTGGGCCGGCTGCATGACCGGCAAGGGCTACAGCGCCTACAAGAGCCCGTTCGACGCGATCGGCGACCGGAAGTGGGGCGCCCCGACGGCCACTTCGGAGGAGATCGAGACGGCGGTGGCGTCCTGGACGTGCGGCAAGGAGGCCAACGTCGTCGGCACCTGGGTCGCGGTCGAGACCGCGTACCAGCAGGACCAGATCGAGGCGAACGCCGAGACGCTCAAGGAGGAGCAGAAGGCGCTGGAGAGCGACGCCAAGCGGATCAACGAGATCGTCGCTTCGGCGGGGGCCCAGTAATGGCCCTCGGGCCGGCGGGCCGCCGCCGGGCCGGGCTCCTGACCGCGGCGGCCACCGCCCTGCTCTCCCTCGGCGGGGTGCTCGGATCCACACTGGTGAAGTCGCCGGCCCAGGCGGTCGCCGACAGCGCGCCCCCCACCCCGACCGTGATCACCACCCCGGTGGAGCGGCAGAAGCTGGTGCGCACCCTGGTGTTCCGCGGGGATTTCGCCACCGGGCGGCAGACCGAGATCGCGCCGACCGCGATCGCCGCGACCGGGAAGGACGCAGCGCAGGGCGAGAGCGCCGCGCGGAGTTCGCTGGTGGTCACCAAGGTGCTGGTGGCCGAGGGCGACCGGGCGCGGGCGGGACGGCCGCTGGCCGAGGTCTCCGGCCGTCCGGTGTTCGTCCTGCCCGGCGCACTCCCCAGCTACCGCGACCTGCTGCCGGGCATGTCCGGTGATGACGTCGACCAGCTCCAGGAGGCCCTGGCGGGCCTCGGTATCGGACGCGGAGGCGACCGGAGCGGCTACTTCGGACCGGGTACGAAGTCCGCCGTCGCCGCGCTGTACCGGCGGATGGGGTACGAGCCTCCGGTCACCGGAGCCCGGACCGAAGAGGCGGTACGGCAGGCCAGGACGGCCTGGGAGGAAGCGTCGGCGACCGTCACGCAGCTGGAGCAGGGGACTCCCGCCGGACCGGACGGGGCCGCGACGGAGAAGCGTACGGACGACGGCGGATCCGCGGCAGGATCCGGTACGGGCACGGGCCCCGGAACCGGACTGGACGGGGCCCGCAAGCGGCTGGCGGAGGCCAAGAAGGCGTACGACCTCGCTGTCGCCGCGGACGGCGTGATGCTGCCCGCCTCGGAGGCCATCTTCGTGAAGGACCTGCCGGCCCGGGTGTCCGGTCTCCCGGCTGCCGTGGGCGACCGTCTGGAGGGGCCCGTCGTGGTGCTCACCAGCGGAGGTCCCCGACTCACCGGCTACCTGGATCCGGCCCTCGAGGGACGCCTCACGCCGGGGACCCGGGTGGAGGTGACCAGCGAGACCCTGGGCATCACCGTGTCCGGGAAGGTCGCCTCGATCGGCGAGCGGGTGACTCCGGGCGACAGCAAGGACGCCAAGGGCCAGGGGCAGGGCGGCCAGGGCAAGAGCCAGAGCGAGGGCGCGGCGGCCTCGGCGAACGGGAACGCCCCCTACCTGCCGGTCACGATCACACCGGACAAGGCGTGGGACGACCGGCTGGAAGGCCACAACGTCATGATCACCGTGACCTCCGCGCTCACCGGCACCGCTGTCCTGGTCGTGCCGCAGGCCGCACTGCTGACCGGAGCGGACACCCACACCACGGTGACGGTGCAGGAGCCCGGTGGTCGTGAGCGGAAGGTACGGGTCACCGCCGGACCGTCGGCCGACGGCCTGGTCCAGGTCACCCCGGCCGGTGGCGAGACCCTGCGGCAGGGCGACCGGGTGGTGGTCGGCCGGTGAGCCCGCTGCGGCTGCCGCGCCCCTTCCGGGGGCGCGCCGCGGGCCTCGGGCCGGCCGCCGGTAACGCGTCCCCGTACCCGGGGACGACGTCGGCCCCGGGGCTCGGCGCCGGCGACTCCTCCGACCCGGTCATCCGGCTCACTGGGGTCACCCGCACCTTCCCCGGCACCGTGGAGGTGCACGCGCTGCACCCGGTCGATCTCGTCGTGGAGCGCGGCGAGTTCACCGCGATCGTCGGACCCTCCGGCTCGGGCAAGTCCACCCTGCTCAACCTGCTCGGGCTGCTCGACCGGCCGAGCTCGGGCACGTACGAACTCTCCGGCACCGATGTCGCCGGTCTGCGGGAACGACAGCGGACCGCGGCGCGGGGACACCGCATCGGCTTCGTGTTCCAGTCCTTCCATCTGCTGCCCCACCGGACGGTCACCGAGAACGTGGTCCTGGCGCAGCTCTACACCGCGACGCGCATACGGCCCCAGGTGCGGATCGAGCGGGCGCGGGAGGCGCTGGTCCGGGTGGGTCTCGGGCACCGGCTGGACGCGCTGCCCACCACGCTCTCGGGTGGCGAGCGCCAGCGTGTGGCCATCGCCCGCGCGCTGGTCAACCGGCCGGCCCTGCTGCTGTGCGACGAGCCCACCGGCAACCTCGACACCCGCACCTCAGAAATGATCATGAACCTCTTCGTCGAACTCCACGCCGAGGGCCAGACCATCGTGGTCATCACCCACGACCCGGCCGTCGCGGCCCGCGCCCAGCGCACCGTCACCCTCCGGGACGGCAGGATCGTCTCCTCGGAACCCGCCGGGCTCCCCGCCGGGGCAGCCGGATGACCGACCTGCCCGCCACCACCCGGTTCCGCGCGCGCGACCTGGTGGCCGAATCCCTGGCCGGACTGCTGCAACGGCCGGGCCGGTCCGTCCTGACCATGCTGGGCACGGTGCTCGGCGTGGGGGCGTTCGTCGCGGTCCTCGGGCTCACCTCGACCGCGACCGGGCAGATCGGCAAGGCGTTCACCACCCTGAAGGCGACCACCGTCACCGTCCTCGACCACCTTCCCGAGGACAGCACCACAGCGCCGGAGCTCCACTTTCCCGCCGACGCCGACGAACGCGTCCAGCGCCTCAACGGCGTGGAGGCGGCCGGGGTCTGGTGGCAGCCCTCCCTGCGCAACCCCTCGGTGGGCACCCGCCCCGGACGCCCGGGAGAGGACGGCGACGGGGCTCAGGGAGTACGGGTCTACGCGGCCTCGCCCGGCCTGCTGGCCGCGACGCGGGCCGAGGTCGCCTCGGGGGTGCTCTACAACGAGTTCCACCGCGGCCGGGCCGAACCGGTGTGTGTGCTGGGTGCCGGGGCGGCCCGCATCCTCGGCGTCAGCCGGGTGGACAATCAGCCGGTGGTGTTCGTGGACAACACCGCGTACACGGTCGTCGGGATCGTGGCCGACGCGGAGACCGTCCCCGAACTGATGCTGGGTGTCATCCTGCCGGAGACCACCGCGCTCCGGGCCTACGGTCCGCCGGTCGACGCACCCGCCACCATGGTGATCCGCACCAAGCCCGGGGCCGCTTCCCTGATCGCGGATCAGGCCCCGCTCGCCCTCCGTCCGGACGCCCCGCAGTACCTCACCGCCGTGCCGCCGCCCGACCCGCACACCCTGCGGGACTCCGTGGACACCTCGCTGTCCGGCCTGTTCCTGCTGCTCGCGGCGATCTGCCTGGTGATCGGGGCGGTCGGCATCGCCAACACCACGCTGGTCGCGGTCCTGGAACGACGCGGCGAGATCGGTCTGCGGCGCGCACTCGGGGCGCGCCCCTCGCACGTCGCGGGCCAGTTCCTCGCGGAGTCCACCGCGCTCGGCACGCTCGGCGGGCTGATCGGCTCGGCGATCGGGGTCGGCGTGGTGGTCGCGGTCTCCCTCGCCCAGGGCTGGACCGCGATCGTCCACCCCTACGTCGCCCTGCCCGCCCCGGTCGTCGGGTCTCTCACCGGTCTCCTCGCCGGCCTCTACCCGTCCCTGCGGGCAGCCCGCGTCGAACCCCTGGAAGCCCTCAGGCAGTAGGGGCGGGACGACACCCGGCCGGACGCACCCCGGCCGGACGACGCTCTGCCGGACCACACCCGGCCGGACGACACCCCGGCCGGGCGGCGCGCCCGGCCGGGGTGCCGGTTCTCAGCCCTCCAGTCCGGGCAGTCCCAGCGCCGCCAGGCGCTCCGGCTCCGCGATGATCTGGATCTCCACGATGTGGTCGTCCACGATCGTGAAGGCCATGAGCCCGGCCACCTGGCCGTCCACGTAGGAGAGAACGCCCGGCGTGCCGTTGATCAGCACCGTCCGGTAGGCGCGGCGGAAGCGGGCGAACGTGAGCGCCTGGTTGACGACCGCCTCGGCGCCGCGGATGACCTTCGAGAGCGCGGACACCTTGCCGCAGTCCGCCCGCAGGAGCACGTCCGGGTCGAGGACCGCGAGCAGGCCCTCGAAGTCACCGCCCTGGGAGGCGGCCATGAAGGCGTCGACGACCTGGCGCTGCCTGGTCATGTCCGGGGCAGGCGCCGGGGCCGCGCCCTGGACGCGGCGGCGGGCGCGGCTGGCGAGCTGGCGGGTCGCGGCCGGGGTGCGGTCCACGATCGGGGCTATCTCGTCGAAGGAGACCGCGAACATGTCGTGCAGGACGAACGCCAGCCGCTCCGCCGGCCCCAGCGTCTCCAGGACCACGAGCAGCGCCAGGCCCACCGAGTCGGTGAGCAGCGCCTCCTCCTCGGGGTCGCGGGTGC
Organism: Streptomyces sp. NPDC046712; assembly: GCF_040645695.1. Lineage (NCBI taxonomy): Bacteria > Bacillati > Actinomycetota > Actinomycetes > Kitasatosporales > Streptomycetaceae > Streptomyces > Streptomyces sp. NPDC046712. The sequence continues at coordinate 419,743 of NZ_JBEYYW010000003.1, forward strand.
CGTCCCCGTCGCGGACCACCGGATCGGGGACGTAGTACTCCAGCGGGTCCTCCCGGCGCGAGGCACGCGAACGCAGCATGTCCAGGCAGACCCGTCCGACGACCGTCGTCAGCCAGCCGCTGAGGTTCTGCACGTCGCTGATGTCGGAGCGGTTGAGCTTGAACCACGCTTCCTGGACGGCGTCCTCGGCCTCGCTCAGTGAGCCCAGCATCCGGTAGGCGACCGCCTTCAGATGGGTGCGGTCGGCCTGGAAGCGCTCGGCCAGGAGGTCCTTCTCGTCCATCGGTGTCTCCCTCGTTGATGCCCGTCATCGTGATGACGGATGACGGGCGCGACATGTGACAGCGGTGCGGCGCCACGGGGCTCTTCCCGGGCCGCGGGGCGTCCGGTGCGTGAGATCCCCTCCGCCCCCCGCCGAACGCCCGGATTTCCCCGGCCGATCGGGTCCGGCGCCGGGAATTGCCACTTCAGCACCGTGATCTTCGACCGTAGATTTTCATGCATGACGACAACTGCGCAGGTCAACGCCGTACTTCGCACCCCGCCCGCCTCCCCGGCCGCCGCGGCCGCCTACTTCTCCGCCAGCCTCGCCTTCCACGCCGACGTCTCCGATGTCGCCTCCGCCGTCGCCGCCGGCGGCGAGCTGGGCTTCGTGGTCCTCGACTCCCGCTCCACCGCCTCCTGGGACCAGGGCCACGTCCCCGGCGCGATCCACCTGCCGACCGCGCTCATCGCGGAGCAGGCCGAGCAGCTGCTCGACAAGTCCGTGCCGGTGGTCACGTACTGCTGGGGGCCCGGCTGCAACGGCGCCACGCGTGCCGCGCTCGCCCTTGCCGAGCTGGGCTACCAGGTGAAGGAGATGCTCGGCGGCTTCGAGTACTGGGTCCGCGAGGGCTTCCCGTACGAGACCTGGGAGGGCCCCGCGAAGAAGGAGGCGGACCCGCTGACGGCCCCGGTCGACGCCGAGGACTGCGGCTGCTGAGCGGCTGGCGAGCCGGTGCGGGGAAAACCGATTAGGGGATCGGCTCACCATGCCGTAAGGTCATATTCACCGACGCGGGGTGGAGCAGCTCGGTAGCTCGCTGGGCTCATAACCCAGAGGTCGCAGGTTCAAATCCTGTCCCCGCTACTCAGTAGCAACGAAGGCCCGGATCCAGTCACTGGATCCGGGCCTTCGTCGTTCTCGCGAAAAGCGCCGCTTGACCTTTACGCAACGTCAAGATTTAGCGTTTTCCCCATGGAGTGGTCGATCCAGGAGATCGCCAAGAAGGCCGGCACCACCAGCCGCACCCTCCGGCACTACGGAGAGCGCGGACTGCTGGAACCGAGCCGGATCGGCGCCAACGGTTACCGGTACTACGACCAGGCGGCGCTCGTGCGGCTGCAGCGCATCCTGCTGCTGCGCGAGCTGGGGCTCTCCCTGCCCGCCATCGCCGAGGTCCTGGAAGGTCAGCGGGACACGTCCGCCGCCCTGCACACCCATCTCCTCCTCCTGGAACAGGAGCGGGAACGGATCGGGCGGCAGATCGAGGCCGTGCGGACCACTCTCCACAAGACGGAGAACGGAGAAGAACTCATGGCGGAAGAAGTGTTCGACGGATTCGATCACACGCGGTACGAGGAGGAGGTCACCGAGCGCTGGGGCCGCGACGCGTACGAGAAGGGCGACCGCTGGTGGCGCTCGCTCAGCGCCGAGGAGAAGCAGGCGTTCATGGACGAGCAGGCCGGCATCGCCCGCGACTTCGGGCAGGCGGCACGGGACGGCCTCGCCGCCGACAGCGACGAGGCGCAGGCGATCGCGCGACGCCATGTCGCATGGCTGTCGACCACGACGACGCCGACGAAGGAGTACGTGATCGGCCTCGGCCAGATGTACGTCGACGACCCGCGCTTCGGCCAGAACTACGACCAGCACGGCGAGGGCACCGTCCTCCTCGTCCGGGACGCGATGAAGGTCTACGCGGAGCGGAACCTGTAGGTCCCGCGGCGCCCGAAGTAAACACTGGCCGAAACCGGCCCGCCTCTTTGCGGCCGCGCGCTGCCGCACCGTAGGGTCACGCGCACCATGCGTGACGAGACAGTGACTGACGTACGACGGCGGGCGCCCGCCGTCCTCGTCCTGCTCGCGCTCCTCGCCCTCCTGGTGAGCGTCTGCCACGGGTCGCACGGGCACCATCTGCTCGCCTCGCCCGAAGCGACGACCGTCGCCGCCCCCGCCCTGCCGCACGGCTGTGAGACGCCTGCGGAGTCGTGGTCCTTCGACGCCCACCTGCCCGCCCAGACGGCCCCGCAGCCCGCGGCGCCCGACGTCGGCGGAGCCGTACTCCTCGCCGACGAAGAGGTCTTCCCCGCCGATCCGCACGCGCGCTGCGTCCGCGACCGGGCGGGACCCGGACCCGAGCCGGGTCGTCTGCTGATCGCCCTCGGAGTGGACCGGAACTGAGCCGGGTCGCACGACACGACCAGGCTCCCTTTCGGCGTACCACTTCAAGGACGTATCTCCGATGCCCCTGACGAACAACCTGCTGTCCGTCGCCGCGCAGACCGTCGGCAACACCCCGGTGCTGTGGATGGACGACGGCTACTGGGCCAAACTCGAAGGCTTCAATTTCGGCGGCATCAAGGACCGTGCCGCCCTGCACATGGTCGAACAGGCACGCCGCCGCGGAGAGTTGCGGCCCGGCGCGCCCATCGTCGAGTCGACCTCCGGCACGCTCGGCCTCGGCCTCGCGCTGGCCGGAGTGCTGCACGGCCACCCCGTCCATGTCGTCACCGACCCCGGTCTCGAACCGATCGTCGAGCGGATGCTCGTCGCCCACGGCGCCCGGGTGCACGTCGTGCCGGAGCCGAGCCCGCAGGGCGGCTGGCAGCAGGCCCGCATGGACCGCGTGGCCGAGCTGCTGACGAGCCTCGACGGAGCGTGGTGGCCGAACCAGTACGGCAACCCCGACAACCCCGAGGCGTACGGAGGGCTCGCCGCCGAGCTGTCCGCGCAGCTCGACCGGATCGACGTCCTGGTCTGCGCGGTGGGGACCGGCGGGCACTCCGCGGGCATCTCCCGGGCGCTGCGGGCCACGTCCAGCCCCGCCCTGGAGCTGGTCGGCGTGGACAGTGTCCACTCCACCGTCTTCGGTCTGCCGGCCGGCGAGCGGCTGATGCGCGGGCTCGGCTCCTCCATCCATCCCGGCAACGTCGACCACGCGGCCTTCGACGAGATCCACTGGGTCGGGCCGGCGGACGCGGTCCGGGCCGCCCGACGGCTGGCGTCGCGTCAGTTCGCCACGGGCGGCTGGAGCGTGGGCGCGGTCGCGCTGGTGGCCGGGTGGCTGGCCCGCACCCGGCCACGCGGGACGCGGATCGCGGCCGTCTTCCCTGACGGGCCGCAGCGGTACTTCGACACGGTCTTCAGCGACGAGTTCTGCGCGGCGCACGGACTGCTCGACGCTCCGCCGCGCGAGGAGCCCGCTGCGTACGAGGGAGAGGCGAAGGTCGACGGCTGGACCCGCCGCGTCCTGGAGCGGGTCCGATGAGCACTCAGGCGTCGGCCCCCGCCAAGGACGGGATCTGGCGGCAGAGCCGCACCTTCGAACCGGCGGTACGGCTGCTCTTCCTCAACCAGCTGACCATCAACCTCGGCTTCTACATGCTGATGCCGTACCTCGCCGCGCATCTCTCGGACGGGCTCTCCATGGCGGCCTGGGCCGTCGGGCTCGTCCTCGGCGTACGGAACCTCTCGCAGCAGGGCATGTTCCTGGTCGGCGGGGCGCTCGCCGACCGGCTCGGCTTCAAGCCGCTGATCGTCGCGGGCTGCGCGCTGCGGACGGCGGGCTTCGGGGCGCTCGCGTTCGCCCAGTCGCTGCCGGTGCTGATCGCCGCCTCGGTGGCGACGGGTCTGGCGGGGGCGTTGTTCAACCCGGCCGTGCGGGCGTACCTCGCGGCGGAGGCGGGGGAGCGGCGCGTGGAGGCGTTCGCGCTGTTCAACACGTACTACCAGGCCGGGATCCTGCTCGGGCCGCTGGTGGGGGTGGCGCTGACGGGGGTGTCGTTCCGGCTGACGTGTGTGGTGGCGGCGGTGCTGTTCGCCGTACTGACGCTGGTGCAGCTGCGGCACCTGCCGGTACGGGGGAAGGCGTCCGACGAGGACGGGGAGGTGGAGGAGCGGGGGCAGTTCCGTACGGTGCTGACCAACCGCACGTTCTGGCTCTTCTCGCTGGCGATGACCGGCTCGTACGTCCTGTCCTTCCAGGTCTATCTGGCGCTGCCGCTGGCCGCGGACAGCACGGCGGCGACGACCGCGCTGTTCGTGGTCTCCGCGCTCGTGGCGCTGGCGGGCCAGCTGCGGATCACGGCCTGGTGCAAGCGGCGGCTGAGCCGGGAGCGGTGTCTGGTCCTCGGCCTGGTGCTGATGGGCGGGGCCTTCCTGCTGCCGCCGGCCGTGCCCGGGGTCGTGGGCCTGCTGCTGTGCTCGGCGGTCCTGGCGGTCGCGAACGCGGTTCTGTACCCGTACGAGATGGACACGGTCGTCGCGCTGTCGGGCGGGCGGTGGGTGGCCACGCACTACGGGCTCTACAACACCGTGTGCGGGATCGGGATCACGCTCGGGAACCTGGGGACGGGCGTGCTGCTCGATATGACGGGGTGGTCGGCGACGCCGTGGCTGGTGCTGTGCGGGGTCGGGCTGGTGTGCGCGGGCGCGGTCCGGCTGCTGGCGCGGGGCGGACGGCTGGGCGCGGGCGGCTGACCGGGCGGGTCCGGCGCCTGGGGCCGCGGCTGACCGGGCGGGTCCGGCGTCTGACCGGGCGGGGTGGCGGCTGACGGTGCGGGGTGGCGCTGACCGGGCGGGGTGGCGGCCGACTGTGTGGGGGCGGGCGGGTGTCGCCCACTTGGCCGAGCGGGGGTCGCCACGCGGCGCGGCTCCCGCCACCCTGGGGAGGGCGCGGTACCGTCCGTCGCCGTGGCCGGACCGGGCAGGAGAGCACAGGTGGGGCAGCAGGTGGCGGGAAACGGGGAAACCAAGAACCCGCGCCCCCGCGCCGAGCGTGCCCGCCGGTTCGTCCGCGCCCTGCCGCCGTTGGTCATCGTGGGCGGCATCGTCTTCGACCTCTCCACGCCGGCGGCCTACACGGCTTCGCCGATGTTCTCGGCCGCGCCGCTCATCGCCGCCCCGTTCTTCTCGATGCTGACCACCCTGCTCACCGGCATCGCGGCCGTCCTCGCCAGCGTGGGCCTGCACATCTACAACCACACCGTCGACGAGATCCCGGCGCTCACCGAGAGCCTGACCGTCTTCACGGTCTCGGCGCTCGCCCTGCTCGTCAACCGGGTCGTGCGGCGCAGCGGCGAGCGGCTCGCCTCCGCCCGCGTGATCGCGGCGACCGCCCAGAAGGCGGTCCTGCCCACGCCCGCCGAGCGGATCGGCGGGCTGCAGGTCGCGGCCCGCTACGAGGCCGCGCAGGCGGACGCGTTCATCGGCGGCGACCTCTTCGCCGTCCAGGACACGCCGTACGGGGTACGGCTCGTGGTCGGCGACGTCCGGGGCAAGGGGCTCGACGCGGTCGAGGCCGTCGCCGTCGTCATCGGCGCCTTCCGGGAGGCGGCCGAGCAGGAGGCGACGCTGGAGGGCGTCGCGCAGCGTCTGGAGCGGGCTCTGGCCCGGGAGGGGACCCGGCGCGACGGCCTGGACGCCTTCGAGGGGTTCACCACCGCCGTCCTGGCCGAGATCCCGCGCGGCGCCGGTCTCGTACGGGTGGTGAACCGCGGTCATCCCGAGCCGTTGCTGCTGTACGCGGACGGGAGTCTGGCGCTTCTGGAGCCGAGCGAGGCGGCGCTGCCCCTGGGCATGGGCGAGCTGGCCGCGTGGCCGGACCGGGCCGACGAGACCCCGTACCCGCCGGGCACGACGCTGCTGCTCTACACCGACGGGCTCTCCGAAGCCCGCGATGCCGAGGGGGCCTTCTACGATCCCGCCGAGCGGCTCTCCGGGCGGATCTTCCCGGGGCCCGAGGAGCTGCTCGACGCGATCGTGGACGACGTCCGCCGGTACACGGGCGGGGGTTCGACGGACGACATGGCGCTGCTCGCGGTGAGCCGTCCGGCGGCGGGGCAGCCGGAGCGGCGGCGGACGATGCCGGTGGTTCCGTGACCATCCGTAGTGGAGAGGTACCGCTGCGATAACAATTGATACATCGTCAGATTCCCTGCCCTGCGGCGGGCTCTTGCTGAAGCGGGATCAAATCGGGCTGTACCAGCTCAATCTCGTGAATGATCAACCAGAACAGCTTGGAATCCGGCCCCCGTGTCTATTAACGTTCGATAACGCAGCGCGGTCGTCCCAGCCGTCGTAAGAGACGGCACCGTGCGCACGCGCCGAATCCTGAAAAGGAACCGGGGAACCACCACTTGGGGTGAATCGGGCACTTTCGCACCTGTGCGACAGCGCCCGTAGGAGACCTTCCTGCTCCGAACCCGTCAGCTAACCCGGTAGGCGAGAAGGAAGGAAAGGAGTACGCCTCCGTGGCGTCCAACACCCCTGCCCCCGAAGCCCACTTCGATGCGTTCGGTGCCTCGGGTGCCGCCGGTTCGGACGACGACGCCACGACCTGGGGGGAGTGGAACCCCACCGAGGACTCCCTCCGTCAGCAGGCCCGCTCCGGTGGCCGCCACCGGGTCGTGAAGCAGCGCTCCGGCTTCGCCCGCTCCTCCACCGTCCTCGGCGTCGGTGTCATCGCGGCGGTCGGCGCGGGTGGCATGGCCACCGCCAAGGAGAAGCCCCCGGTCTCCATCTCGCTCCCGGACCTGAACCTGCCGGACGCCTCCGACCTCCCGGGCGTCGGCGAGTTCATCTCCGACGGGGACGAGGACGCGAACGGCACGGGTTCCGGGACGAACAACCCGCAGCCGCTCACCGCCTCCCTCGCCCTCCCCGCCGACGCGGCGGCGAAGACCGACGGCGGCTCCGCGTCCGAGTCCACCGCCGACGCCGGCGAGGCGCTGCGCGCGCGCATCCTCCAGCAGGCCGAGCAGCAGCAGGCCTCCGCCGACGCCGCCGAGAAGGCCGAGGCGGAGAAGCTGGCCGCCGAGAAGGCCGCGGCCGAGGCGGCGGCGAAGGTCGAAGCGGCCGAGAAGGCGGCGGCCGAGGCGAAGCAGAAGGCGGAGGAGGAAGCGGCCGCCAAGGCCGAGGCGGAGCGCCTGGCCAAGCTCGCGGCGAGCTACTCCCTGCCCACCTCCTCGTACACCCTCACCTCCACGTACGGCCAGTCCGGCTCCATGTGGTCCTCCGGCTACCACACCGGCCTCGACTTCGCGGCGCCCACCGGCACCCCGGTCAAGGCGGTGCACGGCGGCACGATCAAGTCGGCGGGCTGGTCCGGCTCCTACGGCTACCGGATCGTCCTGGAGCTGGAGGACGGTTCGGAGGTCTGGTACGCGCACCTGTCCTCGATGACGGTGAACGTGGGCCAGTCCGTGGGCACCGGCGAGACGATCGGCCGCGTGGGTGCGACCGGCAACGTGACCGGCCCGCACCTGCACCTGGAGGTCCACACCGCGGGCGGCGACGGCATCGACCCGGCCGCCTGGCTGCGCGACAAGGGCCTGTCGGTCTGAGTCTCCGACGCGATCACGCGCCGGCTCCGCCCAGGGCCTGTCCGACCCCTGATCCGCCGGACAGGCCCTAACTGCGGTACGGGTTGTAGCCGCCGTAGTCCAGGTACTGCGGCGGCGCCCAGACCTGGCCGGTCGCCCGCGCCGCATACGTCAACGCGGGAGAGGCGACCGCCTTGCGCTGCCAGAGGTGGTGGAGCAGCTCCTGCTCGCGGGCAGTGAAGTCCGGGCCGGCCGCGCCGCGCTGGGCACGGTGGCGCAGGAAGGCGAGGGTCGTCGCGAACGCCTCGTACTCCCCGACCGCGGTGGCGGCCGGCAGGCCGTACGTGCGACGGGCGAAGTCACGGGCGAGGGAACGGGCCCGCATCGAGGACAGCGCGAGCGGCTCGGCCGGGGAGAGCCAGCCCGCCGCCGCGTAGGCCGGGAGCTGCCCGGATATCGTGCGCAGCTCCCGCTGTCTGCTCCATATCGCCAGCCAGGTCAGCAGACCGAAGGCGGGCACCATGAACATCCCGTACACGGCGAAGAAGCCCAACGGCCCCAGGATCGACGCCGAGCTGTTCCACAGGGCGTGCACGCCCATCGCGAGGACGAGGCCGGTCACCGGGAGCAGGACGCGCCGCACGCGCTGACGCCGGGTGGCGAGGGCCGCGAAGCCGAAGCCGAGGCCGGTGAGCACCGTGAAGAGCGGATGGGCGAACGGCGACATCACGATCCGTACGAAGAAGGTCCCGGCGGTCACCGAACCGATGCCGGACGTGCCGATCTCCTGGTCCTCGCCGAAGGCCCGGCCGAGATAGAGGATGTTCTCGGTGAAGGCGAAACCGCTGGCGGTGAGGCCGGCGATCACGACGCCGTCGACGAGACCGGTGAACTCACGGCGGCGGAGCAGGAAGATCAGCAGCACGGCGGCCGCCTTGGCGCTCTCCTCCACGACCGGCGCCACGACCGTGGCGCCGAGGGTGTCGGCGGAGGTCGGGTCGGCCGTGGCGGTCGCTATCCAGCGGACGGCGAAGGAGTTCGCGAGGATCGCGACGAGCGCGGCGGCGAAGGCGCCCCAGCAGAACGCGAAGATCAGGTTCCGCCAGGGGCCGGGTTCGACGCGGTCGAGCCAGCGGAAGGCGGCCACGAGGAGAGGGACGGGCAGGACGGCCAGGCCGAGACCGACGAGGAAGCCCTCGGTGCCGGTCTGCTCCCGCACCATCGCCAGGATCACCAGCGCGCAGAGCGTGAGCACGGCGGCCACGGCGACGATCCGGACCACCTTGCTGCGCCAGAAGGCGCGACGGGGCCGGTAGCGCCATTGGGCGCGGTCCGGGACGGCCGGGAAGGCCGGCTCCTCGGTGTCCCGGGCAGGGACGGGCACGTGGTTCGACACGTGAGTGACCCTAACGAGGTGCACTGACACCCCGCGAGCAAGTTCTATTTCCTGTGGAAAAGCAGGTCGTGCACGACGTGGCCCTTGTCGAGGCCCTGCCCCTCGAAGCGGGTGAGGGGACGGAAGGCGGGGCGGGGCGCGTAGCCGCCGTCGGCCTGGGTGTTCTCGAAGTCGGGGTGGGCGGAGAGGACCTCGAGCATCTGCTCGGCGTACTCCTCCCAGTCGGTGGCGCAGTGCAGCACGGCACCGGGCTTCATCCGGGTCGCGAGCAGGGTGAGGAACTCGGGCTGGATGAGGCGCCGCTTGTTGTGACGCTTCTTGGGCCAGGGGTCCGGGAAGTAGACGCGGCAGCCGTCGAGGGAGTCGGCGGCGAGCATCTCGCGGAGCAGGATGATCGCGTCGCCGTTGGCGACCCGGACGTTCTCCAGGCCGTTCCGGTCGGCGAGACCGAGGAGGTTGCCCTGGCCGGGGGTGTGCACGTCCACGGCGAGGATGCCGGTACCGGGGTCGGCGGCGGCCATCTGGGCGGTGGCCTCGCCCATGCCGAAGCCGATCTCCAGGACGACGGGCAGACCGTCGAACATCTCGGTCAGATCGAGGACCCGCTTGCCGTCGATGTCCAGGCCCCAGTCGGGCCAGCGCTTGAGCATCGCCTCGGCCTGACCGGCGGTGACGCGGCTGCGACGGGGCTGGAAGCTGCGGATGCGCCGCTCGTGGTGCGAGCCGGCGGGATCGGGCAGGGGCCCTTCCCCCGCGGCGAACATCCGGCTACCGCGCCGGGCGACGACGGGCTCGGCGACGGACTGCGTGGCGGTTTCTCGAGACTCAGACACAATGCCCCGATTCTACGGCGTGTCGGAGAAAGCCCGCGGGCCTCCGGCGGCGGCCCTCTGTCGGGGGCCCGGAGTGAGGCGGGCCTCCCCCGCAGGCCCCGGAGCGAGGCGGTTGGGGCAGGGCGAAGGGGCGCGAACGACGGGCTACAAGAAGGCCAGGGCCCTGCGGGCGACCTCGCGGCCGATCGGGAGGGACGCCGTCGCCGCAGGGCTCGGCGCGTTCAGGACGTGGACCGTCCGCGGAGCCTCGCGGATCAGGAAGTCGTCCAGCAGCGTCCCGTCCCGCAGTACCGCCTGTGCCCGCACCCCCGCCTGGGCCCGCCGCAGATCCGTTTCCTCCACCACCGGCAGCAGCCTGCGCACCGCCTCCGTGAAGGCCCGCTTCGACAGCGACCGGCGCAGCTCGCCCGCGCCGTACCGCCAGTGCTCCCGCGCGATCTGCCACGACCCCGGCCATGCCAGCGTCCCCGCCAGATCGCCGGGCCGGACGACCGACCAGCCGTATCCCTCCCGGGCCAGCGCCGGGACCGCGTTCGGCCCCACATGCACGCCGCCGTCGACGCCCCGGGTCAGATGGACCCCCAGGAAGGGGAAGGCCGGGTCCGGCACCGGGTACACCAGGCCGCGGACCAGCGAGGGGTCCGCCAGCTCGTAGTACTCCCCCCGGAAAGGGACTATCCGCATCCCCGGCTCGTCGCCGGCGAGCCGCGCCACCCGGTCGCAGTGCAGCCCCGCGCAGTTCACCAGGACCCGTCCCCGCACCACCGTCCCGGCCGCCGTGCGGACGGCGACGCCCCACGGTCGCCGGTCGACCGCGGCGACCTCGGAGCCGTACAGGATGCGCGCCCCTGAGGACTCGGCGAGCTGCGCCGCCACCGCTCCGTAGTCGCAGATGCCGGTCGTGCCGACATGGATCGCGGCGAGGCCCCGCACCCGCGGCTCGTACTCGGTGATCTGCGCGGGGCCCAGCTCACGCACCGGGATGCCGTTCTCCCGGCCGCGCTGCACGAGTGCGTGCAGCCGGGGCAGCTCGTCGCGTCCCGTCGCGACGATCAGCTTGCCGGTCACCTCGTACGGCAGGCCGTACTCCGCGCAGAACTTGACCATCTCGGCCGCGCCGGCGACCGCGAACCGTGCCTTCAGGGACCCGGGGCGGTAGTAGATCCCGCTGTGGATCACCCCGCTGTTCCGCCCCGTCTGGTGGCGGGCCGGGCCGTGCTCCTTCTCCAGGACCGTGACACGAGTGCCGGGCGCGGCGCGGGTCAGGGCGTACGCCGTCGACAGCCCGACGATCCCGCCGCCGACGACGAGCACGTCGCAGTCCACGTCGCGTACGGACACCGACACCTGCACCACCTCCCACCCCGATAGTGCACTGACCCACTGACAAAGCCGCTAAACCCGGTGGGACACGCCTCACGCCGGAGTGTCGCGGGAGTCACGCCGGGGTCATCAGCAGCGGGCGGGCCCGCTCGCGCAGCTCCATGACCCTCGGCTCGTCCCCGTACGGCTCCAGCCGGTGCAGCAGATCCCGTACGTACTCGGTCGTCCGGGCGGACGAGATCCGGCCCGCCACCTCCACCGCGCGCGTGCCGGCCGCGCAGGCCGCGTCCAGATTGCCCGACTCCAGCTCGGCGACCGCGGACACCACGAGCCGCAGCCCGTGCGAGCGGACGAACTCCTCCGTCGGCCGGGACAGCGCCTGCTCGGTGAAGCGGCGCACCTGGCGCGGCGCCTTCAGGTCGCGATAGCACTCGGCGGCGTCCGCGCAGAACCGGTCGTACGAGTAGAAGCCCAGCCAGGACGGGTCGGCGTCGCCCTCCCGCGAGCGCTCCAGCCAGCCCTCGGCCGCCTTGAGCGCGGCCGCGGCCGCCACCCCGTCGTTGGCCTTGGCGTGCGCCCGGGCCTCGACGAGCCGGAAGAAGGACATGGTGCGGGCGGTGGCGAGCCCGCGGTTGCGCTCCAGGGCGGCCTGGGCGAGGTCCACGCCCTCGTCGGCGAAGCCCCGGTAGGTGGCCTGGAGCGACATGGAGGCGAGGACGTATCCGCCGAGCGGTACGTCGGCGGCGGCGCGGGCCAGGCGCAGCGCCTGGATGTAGTAGCGCTGGGCGGCCTCCTGCTGGCCGGTGTCGAAGGCCATCCAGCCGGCCAGCCGGGTCAGCTCCGCCGTCGCCCCGAACAGTGCCCGGCCGACCTCGTCCGAGTACGAGCCGAGCAGCAGCGGCGCGGCATCGACCCGTAAGCACTCCGGGACCATCGAGGAACGCCAGTCGCCGCCCCCGTACTTGGAGTCCCAGCGGCGCGCGTCCTCCGCGGCCTCACGGAGCTTGGCGACATCGCTGTGCCCCACGCGCGCGTGGGGGCCGGTCTCGGGTCCTTCGGGCGCCGGTCCGTCGGCGGGTTCGAGCAGGCGCTCCACGGAGGAGTCGGCGGGCGTTATCAGCCACCGCGAGGCGGGCGTCGCGTAGGCGCTGACCGCGAACGATCCGGCCAGCGACTGCCAGATCCCGCCGCCACCCGCCCGCCGGCCGGCGAGGTCCAGCCGGTACAGCTCGGTGGCCGAGCGGACCGCCTCGCCCACGTCGCGAGGGAAGGCGAGACCCACCTCGGGCGCCGGATCGGCGTCGGCGAGGCCGATCTCGTGCAGCGGCACCGGCCGACCGAGCTTCTGGCCGATCGCGGCGGCGATCAGATGCGGGGCGGCGCCCTGCGGCACCATGCCCTTCGACACCCACCGGGCCACGGAGGTCTTGTCGTACCGAAGCGTCAGTCCCCGCTGCGCACCGAGGTCGTTGACGCGCCGGGCGAGGCCGGCGTTGCTGATTCCCGCGAGGGCGAGAACCGTGCCGAGCTTTTCGTTCGGCCCGCGTTGCTCCCTGGACATGACGCCACCCCTCGACACCCAAGACGGCCGCCACGACGCCGGGCATAGGCGTGCGGCATTCGTAAACACAGCGTAGTTCGCCGGATCCCGACCGTTAAGGGGCGGAGTTCCGTATGGCGGGATTGTTGTGTGAACAGACGGATGGGGGCCGGATGGCGTAGTGGCGTCGGCGCGGGGAGCGCCGGACGGCGCTCGTGGGGCGGCTCCGGGCGCGTGCTCCGGTTGTGTGGCCGTGCGCCCGGCCGTGCGCTCTCGCCCGGTCGGCGGGGGAGCGCTTCCATGAGTGCTGCGTGGGTCGGCCCACCGGCTGTGGACCGGTGGGCTGGGGGACACCGTCGCCCCATTCCCCGCGGGCGGCGGACGGCTCCGGGAGGCGAACAGCGCCTCCCGGACTGCCGGACACTCCTCCCGAACCGCCGGACACTCCTCGCGGCGCCGAGAATGGCCGAATGACGACGGTGGGCGAACCGGCCGCAACTGTCCCATGCCAGGGGCGCATTCGCCTTTGCGTGCGCGACCCCGGACCCCCTCCTGTGCGCCGTTGTCGTGGCAGCATGTTCCTCCACTGAACCGACGTGGAGGCGCCGATGCGATGGCTGGTGGGCTGGAGCAGTGTCGCCGCGAGCTTCGGCCCGACGGGTACGGCCGGAGCCGTGGGGGGCGCGGCGTCCGAGGGGCGCACGATCCAGCCGGTGGGCGCACAGCTGCTCTGGGGTGACCCCGATCCGCTGTGGGCGGTCGGCGACTGGCGGCCGGACGAGGTACGGCTGATCAGCGTCGACGCGCACACCCGCCTTGCCGTACTGGGGTGTTGCGCCGCGAGCGACGAGGAGCTGAGGGTCGGGCTGCTCACCGCGCGCGGGGGAGCGCTGCGCCATCTCACCGCCTGGGCCGGCAGCTACACCGCGGTTGTGAAGGTCGGCCGCCGGATCACCGTCACGGGCGATCTGGCGGGCGCGCGGCCGGTGTTCCACACTCCGTGGGCGAACGGCACGGCGTACGCGACCGCCGCCCTGCCCCTCGCGGACCTCATCGAGGCCCAGCTCGACATCGGGCATCTGGCCGCGCTGCTCGCCTGTCCCGAGACGCCGGAGGCGCTGCGCGACTCCACGCCGTACGAAGGGGTGAAGCGGGTGCCACCCGGGCACGCGCTGATCCTGCGCGAGGGTTCGCGCGAGATCACCGGGTACGAGCCGGTGGCCTCGCTCGCGGTCGCCGCGGCCGAGGTCGAGCCGCGCCGGGCTGTGGAGGGCGTACGGGACGCACTGGTCGATGCCGTACGGGCCCGGCTCACCGCGCCCCGGCACGCGCCGGAGTCCCCGCTGCCGGACCCCGGGCCCGTCCCCGGCATGGGGCCCGCCGAGCGACGGGCCGCCCGCGGCGGCGGACCCGCGCCCGGGATCGGCGCCGACCTCTCCGGGGGCAGCGCGTCCGGAACGCTCGCACTCCTTGCGGCCGGACTCCCAGGGGTCCCCGGGACGATCCTCGGCCACGGCACGGGCGCGGGGGAGCGGCTGCTCGCCGTCACCTTCAACGACCTGGCGGCCGGAGGTTCTTCGGGCCGGGAGGACGAGCTGGAGCGGGCGCGGGCGATCGCGGCGAACCCGCGGCTGCACCATGTGGTCGTGGCGGCCGGTGAGGAGGCGCTGCCCTACGCGGAGCTGGAGGGTCCGCTGACCGACGAGCCGGGTCCCTCGCTCGTCGTCGCCGACCGGCACCGGCGGCGCCTCGCGGGCGGCAGCGCGGACCACTTCACCGGCCTGGGGGCCCGACAGGTCCTGGACGCGCATCCGGCGCGCCTCGCCGACCTGCTGATGGACCGGCGGCGCAGATCACTGGTGCGTCCGGTGACGGCGCTCGCCAAGGCCACCGGCCCGTCGGCGGGTTCGCTGCTCGTACCGCTGACGGTCTACCGGGCGGCGCGCCGGCTCGCCCGTACCCCCTACCGGTCGGGCCTGGAGGCTGCGGCGACGCGGCTGCTGGACGCGAACCGTCCGGGGCCCGGGGCCTTCGGCCCCCTGGAGGCGTCCCTCTCCGCGCTGACCTGGTCGCGCCCCGGCCCGGCGGCGCGCTGGCTGACCGGTGAGGCGCTGGCTGAAGTATCGGTTCGCCTGAACCGGGCGGCGACGCTGCCGACGTCGGTGCAGCGGCCGGGGGAGGCACGCGCGCGTGCGGCGCTCGCCCGGGCGGCGGCGGACCACAGGGTGCTCGAACAGGCGGCGGAGATCCGCAGCCAACGGCTGCACGCCCCCTTCCTCGACAACCAGGTGGTACGGGCCTGCCGCGACCTCCCCGAATCGCTGCGGGTCCAGCCGGGCGCCAGGGCGGCCGTCCTGCGCACGGTCCTCGCGGGCGCGGGCATCCACGACCTCCCGCCGGGCTGGGGCACACCGAACCCCGCGGTCCCGGCCGCGGCCGTCCGCGCGGGCCTGCGCGCCGCGCTCCCCGACCTCATGGCCCTCTTCGCCGCCCCGCTCCTCGCCGACGCGGGCCTGATCGAGGCCCGCGTGGTCCGCAAGGCCCTGCGGGCGGCCTCCGAGGGTGAACCCGTCCCCCTGGACGGCCTCGCCGACCTCGTCTCCACCGAACTCTGGCTCCACCGGCTCCTCGCCCGCCGCGGCACCTGCTGGACGGGCACCGCGGCCCCACCGCGGCAACGGGCGGTGGTGGGACCGCTGGTGCCGTCGACGAGATCGCTGTTGGCGTGACGGGGCGAGTCGGCTCCGGCGCGGCGTGACGGGGCGATCGGCTCCGGCGCGGCGTACGGCTGCGCGGTGACGTCTGTCCACAGGCTGGGGACGGACGCGCCGCGCCCGCGCCCCGGGCGGCGACCCTCCGGGTAAACCCCGAGGCGCAGGGCACCGCCCCCAGGGACAATGGCCCGCGTGCGGTATCTCATCCTCGGCACCACCCTCGCGCTCGACGCCCACGGCACCCCCCTCCCCCTCGGCGGTGCCCGGCTGCGCGCGCTGCTCGCCGCGCTCGCGCTGCGCGGCGGACGGACCGTCACCGTCGCCGAACTCGTCGACGACGTGTACGGCGACGAGCCCCCGCACGACGCCCCCGCCGCCCTCCAGGCCCTCGTCGGGCGGCTGCGCCGCGCCATCGGGCGGGAGGCCGTCGAGTCGACGCCCGGCCCCGGCTACCGGCTCCTCGCCGGACCCGACGACATCGACCTGTTCGTCTTCGAGCGCCACGTCCGGGACGCGGGCGCCCGCCTCGACGCCGGCGACCCCGAGACCGCCGCCGGCCTCCTCCGTACCGCCCTCGCCCTCTTCCGCGGCCTGGCGCTCGCCGATCTCCCCGAGCACGCGCGCGTGCGGCCCGAGGCGCAGCGGCTCGCCACCGTACGGCAGCGCGTCGAGGCCGACCTGAGGCGCGGCGCCGTCGACGGACTCGTACCGGAGCTGTCCGAGCTCACCGCCGCGCACCCGTACGACGAAGGCTTCCGCGCCCAACTCGTCCGCGCCCTGCGGGCCGAGGGCAGGCAGGCCGACGCCCTCGCCGCCTACGAGGACGCCCGGCGCGCCCTCGCCGACGGCCTCGGAGCCGACCCCGGCCCCGAACTGGCCGCGCTCCACCGGGAGCTGCTCCGCCCGACGGCGCCGCAGCCGCGAGAGACCGGAAACATCCGCCCCCGCCTCACCTCCTTCGTCGGCCGCGAACCCGAACTCGCCGCCCTCCACGCCGACCTCGGCCACTCCCGTCTCGTCACGCTCACCGGCCCGGGCGGCTCCGGCAAGACCCGCCTCGCCGAGGAAGCCGCGCTCCGGAGCGCGCTCCAGGCCGAGGGCCCCGCCGCCTGGCTCGTCGAACTCGCCCCGCTCGACGACCCCGCGGCCGTACCCGGCGCCGTCCTCTCCGCCCTCAGGCTCCGCGAGACCACCCTCATCACGCGCGAGGGCCAGCCCCTCAAGGACGACCCCACCGCCCACCTCGTCGAGCACCTCGCCGCCCGCTGTCTCCTCCTCGTCCTCGACAACTGCGAGCACGTCATCGACGCGGCCGCCGCACTCGCCGAGACCCTCCTCACCCACTGCCCGCGGCTCCGCGTCCTCGCCACCAGCCGCGAACCCCTCGGCGTCCCCGGCGAGGCGGTCCGCCCGGTCGAACCCCTGCCGCCCGACCCGGCCCACCGCCTCTTCGCCGAACGCGCCCGCGCCGTACGCCCCGACTTCGACCCCGTCGAGGACATCGAGGCCGTCGACGAGATCTGCCGCCGACTCGACGGCCTGCCGCTCGCCATCGAGCTGGCCGCCGCCCGGCTGCGCCTGCTCACCCCGAGCCAGATCGCCGAACGCCTCGACGACCGGTTCCTCCTCCTGACCTCCGGCAGCCGGACCGTGCTGCCCCGCCAGCAGACCCTCCGCGCCGTCGTCGACTGGTCCTGGGACCTCCTCGAAGCCGACGAACGCACCCTGCTGCGCCAGGTGTCCGTCTTCGCCGGCGGCTGGGACCTCGCCGCCGCCGAGGCCCTCGCCCCGCACGCGGCCGGCCCCCTCGGCGCGCTCGTCGACAAGTCCCTGGTGGTCGCCGCCCCGACCGACGAGGGCGAGATGCGCTACCGGCTCCTGGAGACCATCCACGAGTACGCCGTCGAACGAGCCGCCGAGACCCCGGACCTGCTCGCCGCCGCCGAGGCCGCCCACACCGCCCACTTCACGGCCCTCGCGGAGCGGGCCGAACCGCTGCTGCGCTCCGGCGAGCAGCTCCCCTGGATCCGGCGGATCGAGAACGACCTCGACAACATCCGGGCCGCCCTCCACCGCACGACCGTGACCGCCCCCGACGAGTCCGCCGCGCACCGGCTGGTCTTCGCCATGGGCTGGTTCTGGTGGCTGCGCAACTACCGCCCCGAGGGCCTGGTCTGGGTCGATCGCACGGTCCGGCTGGGCGAGGATCCCGACGACCCCGAGGACCCGCGCCACTGGCCGCGCATGCGGCTGCGGATGCTGTACTTCTTCCTCGTCGTGGAGAGCCAGGCGGCCAGCGGCTTCCGCGACGACCCCGAGGCCGCGGTGCTGATACGGCGGGTTCGCACCGCGTTCGCCGAGCACCTCGGCCCCGAGGCGGCCCGATTCCCGGGGCTGCTGTGGCCGTTCACGGCGTACCTCACGGAGGAACCCTCCACCGTCCGCGCGATGCTGGACACGGCCGTCGACAACTGCCGCCGGTACGGCGGCGAGTGGGAGACCGGCGTCAGCCTCATGTTCCGCACGCACATGGTGATCGACATGCCGGGCGGAATGCCGGGTGTCGACGAGGACCTGGCCGAGCTGCGCGCCCTGTCCCGCCGCGTCGGTGACCGCTGGATGCGGGCCCAGGTGGCGAGCGCGGCGGCCGAGGCGCACATGATGCGGGGGCGCCACGAGGAGGCGGGCGAGGCGTACGAAGAGGCTCTCGGCCTGGCCCGCGAGGTCGGTGCCCACGCGGAGGCCCCGTTCCTGATCGCCCGGCTCGCGGAGCTCTCCTACCGATCGGGCGACATGGAAGCCGCCGAGAAGGGGCTGGAAGAGGCTTCGGCGGAGGCGGGCCGCCATCACGTCAACGACACGCACACGTTCATCGGTTTCCTGCGCGCCGCGATCGCCCTGCACCGCGGCGAACTGCGCTCCGCCCGCGCCCACCTCGACGAGGCCCGCGGGCGGATCACCACCGGCGCCCCGCCGCATTTCCAGGCGGTCCTGGCCGGGCTCGACGCCCGCGTCAGGGCCTGCGAGGGCGGCGGAGCCGAAGCGGTCGCGGACGCGGCCGGGGCGCTGCGCATCGCCCGAGGGGCCCAGTGCGCCGACTTCATCACGGCGCACCTCGCGGAGGGCTTGGCGAACGCGCTCGCCCTGGACGGCGAACTGGCCCTCGCGGTTCGCGTCCTCGCGGCGGCCGACACCTGGCGCACCACGATGCCCCGTGCGGTCCCGGAAGTCCGTGAGGCGGAGGAACTCCTGGCCCGTGCCCGCACGGAACTGACCGAGGAGACCGTAGAGGTGGCGTACGCCGCCGGCACGGGCCTCGGCCTCGACGAGGTGATCGCCCTGGCGGATTCGTACGCTACGGAAGGCAGCCGTCCGCTCAGGCGCAGCTGATCTGCGACCGGCCCCAGTCCGCGACCGCAGCCCGGCCGAACGGGGTGTGCTCCTCCACGACCAGGCGGATCGTCCTGAGGCCGTCGATGCCGACGTGGACCGGGATCGCCGGGTCGCCGGGCCGGACCACCTCGGAGCGCCAGAGCTGTTCGCCGTCCCCGTAGACGGAGAAGCGGACGCCGCCGACCCTGAGGGGCGCGCTCAGGTCGTCGATGCCGACGACCGCGTCGTAGCCGGTGCACCGGCGGTTGAGGTCGACGGTGAGCGAGGACGGCGCGTGCACGCTCACCCCGTGCGCGTACCGCGTGCCGCCGATCGACAGACCCTCGCGCTGCCACATCCAGCTGCTGTCACCGAGCCGTACCTCCGGCTCGGTGCCGTCGCCGAAGATGCCGTAGTCCAGCCGGTTGACCTGGTAGACGGTGGGCGGAGCGGGCGGCGCGGGCTTCGGTGCGGGCTTCGCAGGGCTCGGTGTCGGGGTCGGCTTCGGCGGCGTGGGCTTCGGGGTCGGCTTGGGGCTGGGCTTCGGTGGGGGCGTCGGCTCGGGCGTCGGTGCCGGCTCGGTGGCCCGCACGACCGGGGCCGGTGCCGGGGGCGGCGTGGGCTTGGGCGTCGGCTTCGGCGGCGGGGTCGGCTCCGGGGGTACGGCGGGGGCGACGGCCGGCGGCGACGATGCGGGCTGCGCGACCGGCTGCGGGTCCCCGGACAGCGCCCACACCAGACCGGCGGTGGCCGCGACGGCCACGGCCGCCGCGATCCCGGCCTTCGCGGGGGCGCCGAACCCCTCGGCCACGGCGGCGGAGGACGCCCCGGCCGTGGTCGACGAACCGCCTCCCGTCGCGGCGGCGGCCGCTCCGGCACCGGCAGCGCCCGCCACTCCACCGGCCACGACACCAGCGGCCTTGAGCGAGAACCCGGCGGCGAACCAGCCGATGACGGCGACCGGCAGTAGCGCGGGGATCCCGGCGTTCACCTGTGCCAGTTCGCCGGCGGCGAGCCGGCACTTGGCGCACTCCTCCAGGTGCTTGCGCAGCCCGCGTTCGGCCCGCACCCGCAGCCCGCCGCGCGCATAGGCGCCGAGCCGGTCGGCGTACCGAGCGCAGTCCCCGCCGGAGGTGAGGGACTGGCTCACATGGGCCTGGAGATAGGCCTGCTTGAGGCCCTCGCGGGCCCTGCTGGCAAGGACGGCGGTGGCGTTGGCGGTCAGGCCGAACAGCGGCGCGACCTCGCTCGGCGACTCCTCCTCGACGGTGGTGTGCCACAGCACGGCCTGCCAGCGCTCGGGCAGCGACCGGAACGCCTGCATGGCCAGCGACTGCTCGGCCTCGTGCATGGCCAGGACGTCGGCGCCGAGGTCGAGCCCCGCTCCGAACGACGCCGTCTGGTCGGAGACCTCGGAGCCGCGGGCGGCCTGCGCCGCGAACACCGCGAAGTCCTCGACCAGATGCTCCCGCTTCTGCGTCCGCGTCCAGTTCGCGGCCACCCGCCGGACCGTGGTCAGGAGGTAGGCGCGGACGGCCTGCTCGGGCCCCGCCCCGCCCCGTACCGCCTGGAGCGTGCGGGCGAACACCTCCGCCGTCAGGTCGTCGGCGGTGTGCGCGTCGCGGCAGCACGTCCTGGCATAGCGACGCACGGCCTCGGAGTGGCGGCGGAACAGCTCTTCGTACGCGCTGTCGTCGCCGTCCCGCATCAGCTGGATCAGATCGGCGTCGGACGGCGGCAGTTCGACGGGCGGCGGCAGTACGGTGTCGCGCTCGTCGGCACCGGGCACCGGACCGGCCGGCCGCTCGCGCTGCTGGGGCACGCTCGGTTCGGCGGGCCCCGCGGGCGCGTCCGAGGAACCTTTCCGGCCGCCCTGGCTCGGTACCTGCCGTGAAGGCAGGCCCCCGGTCTCGGTGGCGCCACCGTGTCCCAGCGCCTCGTCCCGACCGTCACCGCTCATCGCGGAAGCCCCCGTATGCACGCCCAGACCCGAACACCGGCCAAGCGTGCCACAGAGCGGAGACGCGCCGAACCCACGCGTCCACTTACCACTCGTCCGGGGCGACTTCCTGTGTCCGGGCGTAACCGCTCACGCGTTCGTGGAATGCTCAACGGTCCGCCCGGACCGTCCGACGACCCGGCCGGCGCCCGCTACCGCGAGCGCAGACCCTCCAACAGGATGTCCAGGAGCCGGGCCGAGGCCGCCGCCTGCTGCGCCGCGTCCGGCAGCGCGGGCGCCGCCGTGGCTATGACGAGCAGGACGTCCGCCACGGTCACGTCCGCCCGCAGCTCGCCCGCCTCACGGGCCCGGTCCACCAGCCGGCCGACGACCTCCAGGAGCTCCGCCGCGCCGGCGTCGTCCTGCTCGGCCTCCGGCACCGCGCGCGGCCCGACCACCCGCTGCTCGGCCTGGTCCGCGAAGCCCCGCTGGTGCGGCACCCGCACCCCGCCCTCCGCCGCCTGCGACGGCAGCACGAGGTCGTCCGTGTCCACGCCCACCCGAAGGATCTGCGGCGGCAGCAACCGACCCGCACCCGAGGCGACCGAGGTCCGCAGGAACCGGGAGAGAGCCGACCAGGGCTCGTCCTCCTGCCCGAGAGCCGTACGGGCCTGCTCGGTCAGCCGGGAGGTCTCCTCCTCGGCTATCCGGCGCACCAGAACGTCCTTGCTCGGGAAGCGGCGGTAGACCGTGCCCACACCGACCCGGGCGCGGCGCGCCACATCCTCCATCGGCGCCCCGTAGCCGAGCTCGCCGAAGACCTCGCGCGCGGCGCGCAGGACATGCTCCAGATTCCGCTGCGCGTCCACGCGCAACGGAGCCGAGCGCCCGACCGGTGCCGTCGCTCCCGTCCGTCCGTTGACCGAGCCGTCCGCGACGGCCTGCCAACGAGAATCCTGCATGTGCATAAGCGTTCCCCCGCTCATGATGTCTCCCCCCGGAGACTTCCCCGCCCTGACACGGGATGTCCGGACCGTCCCACGCTCTGGTCCACGCGCTGCGATCCGATACCCCGACGAGGTACGAACATAGTTGAGACGAGGTCAATTCAGAAGGGGGAGTTCCGTACGGTGCGCCCCCCGATCGGAGCAAGGGCCTGAACTCTCCCGATTCTGACCCCCCGACCCACCCCCCTCACCCATCCTGACCTGCGTACTTACGGCTATGGGTACCTCTGTGCACCACCTCATGCCTCCAGCCCCTCCGGTCACACAATTTGCCGGGCCTGTGGACAAACCCCGGACGGCGTTGCGTCATGGGACAGTGACGGAACCTGTGCGCATTCTCGTTGTCGGCGGTGGCTACGTCGGGATGTACACCGCGCTGCGCCTGCAGCGCCGGCTCAAGGCCGAGCTCAGAAGCGGTGCGGCCGAGATCGTGGTGGTCACGCCCGAGCCGTACATGACGTATCAGCCGTTCCTCCCCGAGGCGGCGGCCGGCTCCATCTCCCCGCGCCATGTCGTCGTCCCGCTCCGCCGCGTCCTCGACAAGTGCCGGATCGTCATCGGCGAGGTCCACGCCGTCGACCACGCGAAGCGGACCGCGACGCTCTCCACCCTCGCCACCGAGGAGGAGGGCACCGGCAACATCCAGCTCACCTACGGCGAACTGGTCATCGCGCCCGGCTCGATCTCCCGCACCCTCCCCGTCCCCGGCCTCGCCGACTACGGCATCGGCTTCAAGACCGTCGAGGAGGCCATCGGGCTGCGCAACCACGTCATCGAGCAGATGGACATCGCCTCCTCCACCCGCGACCCGGGCCTGCGCGACGCCGCCCTCACCTTCGTCTTCGTCGGCGGCGGCTACGCCGGCGTCGAGGCGCTCGCCGAGCTCGAGGACATGGCCCGCTACACCGCGCGGTACTACCACAACATCAAGCCGGAGGACCTGAAATGGGTCCTGGTCGAGGCGTCGAACCGGATCCTGCCCGAGGTCGGCGAGAAGATGGGCAAGTACGCCATCCGCGAGCTGCGTGGCCGCAACATCGACGTACGTCTCGACACCCGCCTCGAGTCCTGCGAGGACCGCGTCGCCGTCCTGAGCGACGGCACGCGCCTCCCGACCCGCACGGTCGTCTGGACGGCCGGCGTCAAACCCGCGCCGGTCCTCGCCGCCACCGACCTGCCGCTCAACGGACGCGGCCGGCTCAAGTGCACGGCACACCTGACCGTCGACGGCGTCGAACACGCCTGGGCAGCAGGTGACGCGGCCGCCGTCCCCGACATCACCGCGGAAGAACCGGGCGCGGAGTGCGCGCCGAACGCGCAGCACGCCGTGCGCCAGACCAAGGTGCTCGCCGAGAACATCGCCGCCTCCCTGCGCGGAGAACCGCTCAAGGAGTACGCCCACAGCTACGCCGGCTCGGTCGCCTCGCTCGGCCTCCACAAGGGCGTGGCACATGTCTACGGCCGCAAACTCAAGGGCTACCCGGCGTGGTTCATGCACCGCGCCTACCACCTCAGCCGCGTCCCGACCTTCAACCGGAAGGCCCGCGTGCTGGCAGAGTGGACCCTCTCCGGCCTGTTCAAGCGGGAGATCGTCTCGCTCGGCTCGCTGGAACACCCGCGCGCCGAGTTCGAACTCGCCGCCGCGCCCCCGCCCCCCAAGAACGGCCCGAAGCCCGGCTGACACCGATGTCAGTGCGGTCGGTCACACTGGACGTGTGACCATAGGTGGGCTCACACCTGCACAGAGTGACTCAGCACGGCCAACGACACCACGAGGCATACAGATCCGTGAACTTCACCCGTTGGAGCGCCCGACTCCCCGGAACACAGCGCCGCACGGCGGCGCGGGGGACCGAGGGCTCCGTGCCCGCCGCCCGCGGGGAGTACGAGCAGCAGCAGCCTGAGCCCCGCCCCGACGAGGTCCCCGCACTGGAGGACTTCTCCGTACGGGAGATCATCGGCCGCCTCCCCGGCCTGGTCGCGCTCGTGCACGGCCCCGAGCACCGCATCGCGTACGTCAACGACGCGTACGCCGCCGCCTTCGGCCCCCGTCCCACCGGGGCCGCCGTCGCCGACGCCTGCCCCGAGGCCCACGAGCTGGGCCTGCTGCCGCTGATGGACCAGGTCCTGCGCAGCGGGAAGCCCCGCACGGTCAAGTCCCGCAAGACCCAGGAAGGCGGCTCGTACACGGTCACCTGCCTACCCGTGGACTCCCCGCGCTTCGACGGCGGCGCCGTCCTCGTGCACGCGGCCGACGTCACCGACCACGCCGAGGCCGCGGAGCGGCTGCGCGCCAGCGAGCGCCGGCACCGCGAGACCGCCGTCACGCTCCAGCGCTCCCTGCTCCCGCAGGAGCTGGAGCAGCCCGACGACCTGCGGATCGCCGCCACGTACCAGCCCGGCGGCACGGACGCGGCGGTCGGCGGGGACTGGTACGACGTCATCACCCTCGGCGCGGGCCGCACCGCCCTCGTCATCGGCGACGTGATGGGCCGCGGCGTGCGCGCGGCCGCCGTCATGGGCCAGCTCCGCACCGCCGTCCGGGCCTACGCCCGGCTCGACCTGCCCCCGCACGAAGTGCTCCAGCTGCTCGACGGCCTCGCCGCCGAGATCGACGCCAGCCAGATCGCCACCTGCGTCTACGCGGTGCACGACCCCAACGAGGGCAAGCTCGTCTACGCCTCCGCAGGCCACCTCCCGATCCTCGTCAGGGACGAGGACGGCACGGTCCGCCGCGCCGAGGACCCCACCGGCCCTCCGCTCGGCACCGGCGGCTGGCTGCACACCTCCGGCACGATCGCCCTGCCTCCCGGTTCGACCGCCGTCCTCTATACGGACGGTCTGGTCGAACGCCGCCGGGAGGACATCGACGAGGGCGTCGCCGCCCTGGAGCGCGCGCTGTCCGGCGCCCTCGGCACCCCGCAGGTCGTCTGCGACCGGCTGCTGCGCTCGCTCGGCGTCACCGCGGAACACGACGACGACGTGGCGGTCCTGGTGGTCCAGCACCCCTCTCGCAAGGGCGCGGACGCCGAGCTCTTCCACAACGCGGCACTGGAGCTCCTCGGCGGAGTCGAGGCCGCCCCACGCGCGCGTGCCTTCGCGTCGGGAGTCCTCTCCAGCTGGCGCTTCCCGGTCGAACTGCGCGACCTCGGTGTCCTCGCCACCAGCGAACTGGTGGCGAACTCCCTCAAGCACGGCACCCCGCCGATGCGCCTGCGGCTGCGCCGCACCGACCGGCGCCTGATCATCGAGGTCACGGACGGCGACGACCATCTGCCGCGCCGCCGCAGGGCGGAGACGGAGGACGAGGCGGGTCGCGGAATCTCGATCATCGCGACGATCGCCTCGTCCTGGGGAAGCCGCCGTACGCCGGGAGGCGGCAAGGCGGTCTGGTGCGAGTTCGCCCTGCCCGACTAGGCGGCGGCGGTCTCGCGCTCCGGCACGTGCTGGGCCACCACCCGGGAGGTCTTCGTGACCAGGGAGGGCTGGTCCTGCACCGGCGTGAGCTGCTTGCCCAGCCGCAGCGCCAGGAACGTGATCCCGAGCGAGAAGAGCACGAAGGTCACGATGTACGGCCCGTGCAGCGAGGCCCCCATGGGCCCGCCCACGGCCGGCCCGACGGCCAGCGCGAGCTGCTTGACCAGTGCGAACGCCGAGTTGTACTGCCCGACCATCGACTCCGGAGCCAGATCGGCCACCAGCGGCGCCACGGTCGGCGACAGCATCGCCTCACCGAGCCCGAAGAGGGCGTACGTGGAGATGAAGGCCGCGGTCGCCATCGTCTGGCTGCCGTGCCCGAGCCCCGCGTACCCGGCGATCACCCACGCCACGGTCCAGATCAGACCGACGGCCGCGATCACCCGCGTGCGGCGGCGACGCTCGACGAACTTCAGCACCACGAACTGCGCGACCACGATGACGGCCGTGTTGGCGGCCAGCGCGATCCCGAGCGTGGACGGCTGAATGCCCGCGGCCTCGGTGCCGTACGCCGCGAGGCCCGACTCGAACTGGCCGTAGCAGGCGAAGAACAGCACGAAGCCGAGAACGCACAGCTGCACCATCGCCTTGTGCCCGAGCAGCGCCCGGACGCCGCCGCCCTTGGAGGCCGGGCGGGTGCCCTGCAGTGCGGGGGAGCCCGGCATCCGCACGGTCAGAACGATTCCGGCGAGCACGAGGAACATCGCCGCTTCGATCGAGAAGAGAAGAAGGAAGCTGTCCGGCCGGCTCTCGTCGACGAGCTGGCCGCCGATCAGACCACCGACGCCGAGTCCGAGGTTCTGCAGAAAGAACTGCATGGCGAAGGACCGGGTACGGGTGGACGGGTCCGAGCACCAGACGATCATCGTCGCCAGCGCCGGCTGCATCACGGCCGTACCGGCACCGAGCAGCGCGGCCGAACCGACGGCGGCGGGCACGCTCTCGGAGAGCCCCATGCCCAGGGCGCCGAGGGACGCGAGGACGGCGGCGACCAGAAGAACGGGGACGGGACCGCGCCGGTCGATGGCCCGCCCGCTGAACGGCAGGACGACGAGTGCGGCCATGGCGAAGACGGCGAGCACGATGCCTGCCGTGGACGCGCCCAGGTCCCGCACCTGAGCGACATACACATAGAGGTACGGAACGGTGAAGCCGAGTCCGAACGCGCTCAGCGCGCTGCCTGCCTGGATCCGGCGCATCGCTGCACCCATCGCCTTGGTCACGCTCACCCACTTCGAGAGGAGGGCTTCAGCCCTGTAGGACTGAACCCTGAAGACTTAAACACTAAAGTTAGATCCTTAACAATACACATGGAAGGACTTCAACGCCAACGTCGCCCGTGGGATACTCCCCGCATGTCCGACACCCCCGAGCCGAGCCTCGACGAACAGATCGCGGCCTATCAGCGCGAGTTCCGCGAACTCGACCCCCAGGTCGAGAAGGTGGTCTCCGCCCTCGGCCGGCTGAACCGACGGATGAACGTGGCGTACGGGCGTCAGCTCGCCGACCTCGGCATCAGCAACGCCGAGTGGGAGGTCCTCAAGACCCTCGTCCTCGCCGGCGCGCCCTACCGTCTGGGCCCCGGCGAGCTGGCCAAGCGCCTCGGCCTCACCCCGGCCGCGATGACGCACCGCATCGACCGCATGGCGGGCGAAGGCCTCGTCACCCGCGACCGCGACGAGAGCAACCGCGTGCGGGTGATCGTGGAGCTGACGGACGAGGGCCGCTCGAAGTGGCTCGAGGCGATGCGCATGGCGACGGACTTCGAGGAGGAGCTCCTCCAGGACCTGACGAGCGAGGAGCGTGGCGGCCTCGGCGAGATGCTGATCCGCCTCCTCCGCAGGGTCGAGCACACCCAGCCGGACGCGGGCGGCCGGCTCACGGACCTCGACTGAGAGGCCCGGTCGAGGCCCGCTCGAGGTTCGCCGGGCCGGGGTTGACACGCCCCCGCCGTATCCGTAGTGTTCTCCGAGTTGTCACGGGGCCGGAACGGTTCTGCGACAGCCACTCCCGCCGCTGATGCGGCACCTCAACTCAGCACGATCTCCCAGCCGGGACGAATTTCGGCATGCCGAAATTCATTTCGATTGACTCGATTATGAGTCGCCCGGGAAATCCGCTAGAGTTTGAGCGTCGGAACGGCCCAACAGCCGCAAAGACAACCCACTCTGACTGGGAATCAGGCCCGAAAGGATCTGATAGAGTCGGAAACGCCGGAAGGTCGAAACGGGAAACCGAAGAGGCCGGAAAGCACCGAGGAAATCGGATCGGAAAGATCTGATAGAGTCGGAAACGCAAGACCGAAGGGAAAAGCCCGGAGGAAAGCCCGAGAGGGTGAGTACAAAGGAAGCGTCCGTTCCTTGAGAACTCAACAGCGTGCCAAAAATCAACGCCAGATTAGTTG